>JAZRWI010000069.1:0-32503 GCA_045599645.1 Candidatus Avigastranaerophilus sp. | reverse complement strand
CAGAATCTTTCCAATATCTGCTTTTATTTTATTAAAGATTACTCTTCTTCTAAATTTTGGTGCAAATACAATATGATATTTGCAATTCCATTTTGTATGTGATAAGTTTTGACTATCAATTGTCATTAAAAAATCTCCTTTGATATAGTGATTGCGGTTGGTAGCCACAATCACTATATCAAAGGAGATTTCTTTTATCTAAAGATTTTTATTCTCACCAGCTCAGCTGGTGGTTTATTCACGCAAATGCGCACAATAAAAAAAGCCTCGCAGCTAGCGAGGCTTTTTTTATACTTGCTTCAAAATGGAGTTATTCAAGAAACCCTTTCTGCTTTAAGTTTTCACCCATTTTTTTTAGTTGAATTAATTGATTAACTCTACCTTCAAGCTTTTCAAAAGGATCTTTTTCTCGTTCAACCGCTTCTTCAGCTGAAACCTTAATCATGATTTCAGGTCTGACACCAATACGTCTATTTGTTGCAGGCTCTGATTCTTCAAAGCCATAATCATTTATCACACGGAAATACGTTCCATGCTTACTAGTCTGACTCCAGTTTCTAAGCCAATAGCCACAAGGACCGAAACACTTTACCATGTCTTCCTCTTTCTTCGTTCGAGAATCGCTGACAATTTCTGGCGAGACTTCTTGCCTCTTTCCTTTCATTCCAAACAAAGAAGAAAATGCTGCATGAATAGAATGCGAACCACTGCCTACATTAAAGCTATTGTTAGGATAATATTTTAAAAAACTGCCGTTATTGCGAGGATTATTGATTGCCGGTGTAGCATAAGCAACTAATTCCAATCGCTTTGCCAGCATTTCTAAATCGTCCATATCCGGACAGATTACGTAATCAAAAATTCCATTTGACGGTGTATAATTCTTAGTACCAAGCAATTTGTGCATAAATGGATTTTCAAACTGCCCCAATCCATGAATAGAACGATTTCTGTTGTCTTTAGAGGATATTTCTATTTGTAAAAGCTCTTCTTTTTCTTCGTTATTGAAGGCTTCATTATAGAAATCTTCATTCAGCCATTTATGCAGTTCAGAAGTTTTCCATTCCTGTTTTTCACCACGAGAACTATTCATAGTCTTTGCAGCTAATACATATTTACTTAGCAGCAAAGCTTTATCGTCAGAAATGGCAGTTACAATCCATTCTATAGGCTCTGGCCCATTTTCCACATTTCCATCCTGTTCATAACGTCCCAAAAGAACAACATTTCCAACTTTTTTAGGCAATTCGTAAAGCTTTTGAGCACAATCCAAAACTTTAGGATTATAAGGACTGCATTTCAATGCCCTGCTATAATTATCATAGGCACTTTGATAATCTCCTTTTTCATAAGCCAAATCAGCTAATTCATTTAATTTTTCCCGACAAAAAGGCACAATACCGCCATCTTTTTTAACTCCATGCTCTCTTACGAAATACTCTATAGCCTCATCTCTTTTATTGGCCAATTCTTTAGAGGCATCAGTATATAATCTGTGTCTGGTATTACCAGGTTCATCACTGGCATTAATACCTAACATGCACATTAAATTAAAATTAACCTTTTCAAAAAGCTCTTTACTATCAGCAATGCCAGAATCAGCAAGCTTTTTTAATTCCTTTCGGGCGTTATTCAGTTCTCCTTCTGCAAGCATTTCATTAGCTGTTTTATATTTTGCTTCATTTAACTTAGCGGTTAACTCATCAGCAATCTTTTTGTCTGATATTTCATTAATCAACTTATTAACAGACTTAAAATCCCTTTTATTAATAGCTTCCTCAATACGTATTTTTAGAATACGCTGATATCTTTCGTTAGAATCCTTATAGTCGCCACACATTTTATAGCAAATACAAGCTATTTCTCTGGGATCATAAACCCCTTTACGACCGGAACCATCTTCACGATATTCGCTGGTAACCATATCATAAATATCGCTTTTAACAAAATCAGGGAGGCCATAGCCTTTTCTTTCTTTTTCACTTATATTAAATGCAGTTGGTAATTTAAAATATATACGGGAATCTTTAAAATTATTTTTTATGTGAGTATAAGTCCTCATAATACCGGCTATAATACGGAATTCCCGTTCCATCTGGGTAGGATTTGATGAATAAAAATTATGGAAACAATCATCAGCATCAATGTATCTTCCCTTCTGGAATAAATCTATAGCAGTCCAGGCATTACATTCCTTAGGATGCTTCCGATACCAGTAGGTGCCATCAGTATAACCGCACAAATACCATATTGCAGCTAATACGGCAACAACATAAACAAAGCGGAGTATAAACTTCAACAGAAAGCCATTAGCAGAATCATCCTTAGCGCCAACCTCGTAGTCTGATTTATTATAATTTTTCGAATAAGCAAATGAATCACTTTCTCCCATATAGTCGAAGGGGTTTTCAGATTCATTATAAGAATTAGCTGATTCTGATGATTCATTACCATAATCTATGAGACGGCCTTCTGAATCATGATTACTATTATAATCATGATTATAATTATCATTTTCATTACCTTTTATATACTGATAAAATCTGTTGTTTTTGTTGCTTGCCATATTAACTCCTACAAAAAAGGCCTCTATGAATTAGAGGCCTTTTTCAAATAAACTACATATCAGTAAGAGCGAGCTACATATACTCTGTGCTTAGCCGGCTTGCCACAGCATACACAAACGCCGTCAACTTCATGATTATTGAGGCAGCGGATAGTAGCGCCAACTTCAGCCTTGAAACGGTCTTCACAGGCCTGGTCACCACACCAGTTAAGGTCAGCCATACCGTGTTTTTCCTTGATAACATCAACGAATTCTTCAAAGCTGTTAGCTCTGTGAGTTCTTGTTTCAAGAATTTCCTTAGCCTGATTGAAGAGCCCCTGCTGAATTTCATCCATAAGGCGAATAACAGTAGCTTCCATTTCTGCTTCAGGAACGAACAGCTTTTCGCCATTGTCACGTCTAACAAGGCAAACCTGATTCTTTTCCATATCCTTGGCGCCGATTTCAACGCGCAACGGAACACCCTTCATTTCGTATTCAGAATACTTCCAACCTGGTCTGAAGCCGTCACGGTCATCACATTCAACTCTGATGCCTGCAGCAGCAAGACGTTTTGCCAATTCTCTGGCTTTTACGTTAACTGCTTCGCCAACAGCCTTGTTTGCAATCGGGATTACAACTGCCTGAATTGGAGCAACTCTTGGAGGCAATCTCAAGCCCTTATCATCACCGTGAACCATGATAATAGCACCGATAATACGAGTAGAAATACCCCATGAGGTAGACCATACATATTTGTGGGTTCCGTCAGAATCAAGAAACTGAACATCAAAAGCCTTAGCGAAATTCTGGCCAAGGTCGTGGGAAGTACCAGACTGAAGAGCCTGACCATCTGGCATCAAAGCTTCGATAGTATAGGTATTTACTGCACCAGCGAACTTTTCCTTCTGGGTCTTTTCACCAGTTACCAGAGGAATAGCCAAATCGTGTTCTACGAAATCCTGATAGCACTTAAGCATCTGAAGAACTTCTTCCTGAGCTTCTTCGTGAGTGCGGTGAGCAGTATGGCCTTCCTGCCACAGGAATTCAGCAGTTCTGAGGAATGGTCTTGTAACCTTTTCCCAGCGCATTACGTTTGCCCACTGGTTAATCTTTACAGGCAGGTCACGATAGCTGTCAATCCACTTAGCATACATATAGCCAATAATGGTTTCAGAAGTTGGTCTGATAGCCAGTTTTTCTTCGAGCTCTTCTCCGCCACCGTGAGTAACCCATGCTACTTCCGGAGCAAAGCCTTCAACATGTTCAGCTTCCTTCAGGAAAAAGCTTTCAGGAATCAACAGTGGGAAATAAGCATTGGTATGACCCAGTCTCTTGAATTCGCCATCAAGGATTTTCTGGATGTTTTCCCATACAGAATAGCCGTAAGGTCTGATAACCATGCAGCCTCTGACTGGAGAGTAGTCAGCCATTTTTGCTTTGAGAACTACGTCAGTATACCAACGAGAAATATCTTCTGATTTTGGGGTAACTGCTTCCTGGGATTTCTTAGAAGCGTTGTTATTACCCTGATTATTATTGTTAGCCATTTGTATATGACCTTCCTTTTGTCTAAAAAAGTTACCGGCTCATTATATGAGCCGGCACGCTTTCTGTCAAGAATTGTTTATTCCTTCTGGGTATTGTTTTCGAGTCGCTTCTGTTCGTCTGCAAGGCGCTTCATAAGCTTCTGACAGGTCATAGCTGAGGATTCAAGAATCTTCGGCTTGAACTCGTCATCCTTGTCTTCAAATTTCTTTAATGCAAGCTGTCCAAGCTTTAAAAGCAAATCATCACGTCTCTTGGAGAATTTTTCAACCTGGGAAGCATTCGATTTCTGTTCCTGGGTCTTAGGACTGAAGAAGCTCTTGAGCTGAGCAAAGAAGCCACCATCATTCTTTGCAGCCTTCTTTTCTTCCTGTTCAGTATATTTCTGGATAAAGAAATTCATACGCAGGATTTCATGACCTACGCTTAGCAAATCATTACTTTCAAGTTCACCGCCCTGGTAAATATCAAAAACGGTTCTACCGGCATCGCGGACATGTTCTTCAACTTCCTTGCGAAGATCAGACAAAGCGTAGTTAATGGCTGTCTTGTTAGAAAGACCAATTGCTTCTTCCTTGCTCTTCTTAAAAAAGTTTGTAACTGTTGATGCCAGGTCAGCGTTCTTTGCACTTTCTGCAGTTTTTGCACTAGCACTTGCTTCTGCAGCCTGAACTTCGTTATCTGCTACCATAGTAGTGTTAGGCGGTTCACTACCGAACTTTTCTTCCATCATCTTCAAGGCTCTGGCCGCAGATTCCTTTGAAGTATCGTCACCGTTAAGGCTCATGCCCTTCAAGAAACCGTATGCAGTTGCATCGCAATAATTAGCCAATGCGAGAATAGCTTTATATTTTGTATCCGGATTAGTAAAATTGCGGGCTGCGTCCATAAGAAGCTTAATTGCTTCACCGGCCTGAATATGGGAAAGAGCATAAATAGCACTTACTTTCATCCATTCTTCTGGTGAATCGAGCATTTTCTTTAATTCTGTAAATACCTTTTCTTCACCGAAGGACTGCAATGCTTTAGCAGCAACGGCTCTGATTCTGTTGTCGTGGTCAGAGAGATGCTGAAATAGGCTTGGGATAGCTTCTTCGGCTTTCAAGTATTCAATAGCTTCAATGGTATTTGAACGGACACGATTATCAACATCTGATAAAAAGCGGCTTAATACAGATGCTTCTTCCTTTTCGAGGAAATATTTAAGGCAGCTGATAAGACCTGCAACAACAAAAGGATGGTCTTCTGTTTCAAGCATTTCCATGAGCTTGGCTTTGTATTCTTCCTTAACGCCTTCTTCGCCTTTTTCGGTCTTAGTCTTAATATCCATAACAGCAGAAAGTCTTGTTCTGAAGTTTGGAGAAGCAAGTCTGTCTACTATAGGAACAGTGGCGCCTTCAAGAGAAGAAACCATCATCTTTTCTGTTTTGCTGATTTTATCTAAAGCTTTGCGTGAAAAGAATCTAACAGAAACGTTTTCATCCTGAGTTGATTTAACAAGTGCAGTAACAACTTCGTTTCTCGTTTCTGCATCCGGGAAATCAAGCTTCATCAATGTCATCGCTGACAATGCTCTCAGGTCATCGTCAGTATTGTGTAGGTCTTTTAAAAGTCTTTTTACCTTGGGATCCATCGTAATCAGTCCTTATGTTCAATCATGATTGGATTATACAAAGTAGATCTGTTTCTGCCATTTTCTTTTGAATAGTAAAGGGCAGTATCAGATTTTTTGATTAATTCCGCTTTTGTTGTGGCATTTTCCGGATAACAAGCAGCACCAAGTGATACTGTTATCGGAACATGAACGCCATTAATTCTGAAGTCATAGCCTTCAATAGCTTTTCTGATTCTTTCAGCAGGAACAAGCGCCCCTGTTCCACTCTTTTCTGGGCATATAACCACAAATTCTTCTCCACCGTATCTGGCTGCAATATCGATTTCGCGTATGCTTTTTTCGATGAGCCTTGCAACGGTCTTCAATACTCTGTCGCCTTCCGGATGACCATAGGTATCATTAAAATGCTTGAAGTGGTCGACGTCAAGAATAATGAGGGAAATATGGTCTTCATAGCGGTCTGCCCTGAGAAGCTCTTCATCAAGTCGCTGCTGGAAATATCTATGGTTGTAAAGCTTTGTCATTTCATCAGTAACAGCGTAACGATAAAGTCGCGCGTTATCGATGGCAATGGCAACCTGATTGGCAAGATTTACAAAGAGTTCAAAATCAGCATCGTTAAAGCTGCCAGGAATTGATTTTGAAACATTCAGAACGCCCATAATCTTATCTTTAGAGACAAGCGGAGCGCACATCAAAGTACCTGCCTTGATGTTTTCTTTCTTTATCTTTTTAAATTCTTCATCTTCATCTACGTTCTTTACATAGAGGAACTTTCTGTTCTTTATAGCCCAACCGGCTACAGAATCACCTATTTCCATGTGGGTATCACGTGGCACATCATCACTGAGGCCAATGGCAACACCTATAGTCATAGATTTTTCAGCTTCATCAACAAGCATTAATGAACCTTTTTCAGCTTTCAGAACACGGGCAACAATATCAAGAATCATATTCTGGAGTTTGACGAAATCCAATTCTGAGGTAACAGCCTTACCAACATCATAAAGTGTTGCAAGTTGTGTCAGTTTGCAATCTAAGTCTGCCCTGGTATTTTTCAGGTTAATTCTCATCTCATCGAAAATATTGGTTAAATTACCTATTTCATCAGAAGAAGAAGATTTCATTTCATAATCGAAATTACCATTACTGATATTTGTAGCACCTTTTACAAGTCTGGCGACAGGTGCGGTAAATCCCTTGGCAAGAAATACACCTATTATTATGGAAATCAATGCCGTCAGACCGAGCATACTAAGCATCTTATCCCTGAACCTATAGGCTGCGTCAAAAGCAATGCGTTCTGGAACCTGCAATACGATGGTCCAGTTTGGTGCCTGGTAAAAGTCGAATTTCTTTAAAGAAACTGCGGTTAAAAGATATGACTCACCGTTAATAGTCTTAAGGTTTGTAATATCAGAATCAACAACTTCAGAAAAAGCTACGTCAGAAACAGTCGCACTTTCATCGGAACGAGCAATGACAGCACCGACTTCGTCAAAAACCAAGCCCTGTGACTTAGAATTTTTCAAAGCATTTTTTAGAAGGTCTTTAATACTGGAAAGATTTACTTCTGAAATCAGCACACCATTAATCCCATGCAACTGAGAAGAACGTATAACTGATTCAAGTGTCATTGTCGGAGGTCCGTCAAGAGAGGTTCTGACTTCAGAAAGCGACCCCTGGTAGCTTCGCTTTATAGCCTTTGAAAACAACCAATCTTCAGGAAGATTAACGTCAGGATCTGTGGTAGCCACTATGTTTCTATTGCTATCAATGAGATACATAAGCCTGAAGAAAGAGAAATGACGCATAAGGGCATTAAAAAAGTCTTCAGATACTTCTGCATTCAAAGCCTGAACAACATTCAATTCCCCAATGGAATTCAATAGTGTGCGTGTAAATTCAAGATTTTCGTAAATACCGTGAGCAATAGTATTGGAAAGTTCAACGTGACTATCTGTAACTTCCTTAGTAATAATGGACTTCTGGGTGTCATATGACCAATATCCCAACAATCCTAATGGAATTAAAGTTACGCAAAGAATAATTATGGTAAGCTTTGTTCTGATTCCAAAGAACAGCTTATTCATAACCGACTTGGAGGATTCTTGCATCAGTCAGTCGAACCTCCTTCCTTAGGCAACATCTTACGTATGCTTGCAATATTTTCTTCAACCAGCGGCATATCCGGCTTAAGCCTTAAAGCCTGTTCAAAATAAGATAAGGCCTGTGGTAAAGCACCCATGGTTAAAGAAACCGAGCCCATATGGAAAAATGCTTCTGCTTCATTGGAATCAATCTTAAGAGCATCTTCAAAAGCAATGAGAGCATCTTCATATTTGCCTAAGCCTGAAAGCGCCTGCCCCTTTACAAGCAGGGCTGCAATATCATCTGCCTTAGTCTGCGTTGTTGATTTTGCAAAATCTAACGAGATATTAGCGTAATCAAGGGCTTTTTCATAATTTTCCTCAATAAGGGCAGAAAGAGCCCTGCCAAGATTACTTCCGTCACCAGTTCCAGCAAAACTGGCCGCAATTCTCTTTTCTTCTTCCATCTTTTCAAGAAATTCCTGTTCTTCACAACGGAAAATTTCTTTTGTAACAATTTCTGAATATGTAGAGTCTAAATCTCTCAAAATATTAAAATGCATCTTGGCCTGAGTGAAATCATGCTCGTCACGATAAATAACACCAAGATTCTGATGAGTCATTACATGTGACGGATCTATTTCCAAAACCTTCTTGTAGTAAGGAATAGCCTCTTTTGATTTTCCAAGCTGAGACAAAGCAACTGCAATATTAAAAACAGAATCCACATCGTCCGGCTTTGTTTTTATTACTTCTTCCCATTGCTGAATAGCTTGAAGAATCTTGCCTTCCTTCATGAATATCAAACCGAGATTGTAATGAGAGAAGGTATGATTTGGGAAAACGCTTATTGCCTTTTCATAAGCTTCGATAGCCCTGGCTATATCATTCATGCGATGCAAAAACACACCCTTAGTTGAATAAAAATCAGGGTTGGTAGGAGATTTTTGGATAGCACTATCTATCTGCTGTAGAGCCTTTGTGTAGTTGCCTTGTTCAAAGTAATCTAATGCAGATTCGTAATGACGCTGAGCATATGTTTCGTTGATATTTGCCATATATATTTCCTAGCACTATAAATTATAGCCCAAATATAGAAAAAAAGCTTTAAATTTTTACATTGAATCCAAAAGGAATATAAGTTAATATATCCTTCATGGAAAACAACGTAGAAAAAGTTAAGAAAAACCGATGTGCAGACTGGACAGTCATGCTTTGTGACGTTCTTCTGTTTGCATCAGCCACAAATTGTCTTTTTCAGATGCTTGCCTATGGTAAGGCATTTGATATTATCATCTTCATACTAAGCCTCGGACTTGGTATTTTTGTTTATTTCAAAGCCCTGGATTCCAAAAAGAATCCCGTAGTTGCAAAACGCCTGACGGTTGCAATATCCAGCGTGCTTGCCTGGGCTATAATAATGCCTCTGATAGGTATGATTGTTAAATAACAAAAAAGCCTCTGCTTGCGCAGAGGCTTTTTTTATACGCTTTTCGTTATTAATTAGACTTTCTAATTGTAAAACGAGATACAAGCAAATGGAGTTCATCGGCCAATGTCGCCAGATCTTCCGTAGAACCTGAAATCTGAGATACTGTTGTAGTCTGCTGTTCAACAGATGTAGCAACAACACCAAGTCTTTCTGTAGTATTCTTGGTAAGTTTGGTAACATCTTCGATTGTTTTTGCCATAACAAGAGAGTTTTCTGACTGTTCAGAAGAAATTGAACTAATATCAGAAATCTTCTTGTTAACGTTATTAACATTTTCAATAATTTTATCAAGACTATTAGAAACTTCTCTAATAATACGAATACCGTCATCAACACGCCCACGGCCCAATGTCATTGAGTCTGCAGCGTTCTGGGTCTTGGTAAGAATATTTTCGATTCTTGTTCCGATTGCTTCTGCTGCTTCAGCGGATTCTTCAGCTAGTTTTCTAACTTCATCAGCAACAACAGTAAAACCTTTACCTTGTTCACCAGCTCTTGCTGCTTCGATTGCCGCATTTAAAGCAAGGAGGTTTGTCTGGCTTGCAATAGTTGTAATTGTATTAACAATTTCGTTAATCTGCAAAGAAGCTGAGTTCAAGTCAAGAATAACCTGTGTTGCAATATCAACTGATTCCTTAATCTTACCAATCATGTCAACAGACTTCTTAACAGTCTTGCCACCACTGTCAGCAACCTGTGTTGTAGTCAAGGCAGCTTCAACGGCTGTTGCCGCAAGTGAAGCGACCTTCTGAGCTGATTCAGAAAAGCTTTCAACAGAGTTTGTAGTTCTTTGCAGGTTATCAGATATTTCTAAGGAAGATTTATTAATATCATTAACGTTCTTTGAAATATCAAGTAGCGTAGCAGCAGATTCTACTGATGCAGAGCTTAACTGCTGGGAATTGGTTGCAAGACTGTCGCTTGTTTCAAGTACCTTGGCAATCATGTCGCAGATACCTTCAAGCATGCGATTGAAGCTTTCAGCAACACTCTGGAATTCATCCTTGCCACCGAAAGTCAGACGAGTATTCAAATGTCCCTTTTCCGCTTCAGACATTGCGTCAACAAGGAGTCCAAGAGGTCTTGAAATACCGTTGGAAATGAACATTGTGAAGAACACACAGAATACCAATATGCTTATGCCGATAACCCAGGTGATATAATTGAAAACTTTAATAACGTCGTCAACTCTTCTCTGAATCATACTCTTTGAAGTATCATTCAATGTAGCACAAAGGCTTGCGAGTTTTGAAATTGCAGCATTTTCCTTATCACGGATTTCTCTGAGGAGTTCAGCCTTTCCAAGTCCTAAGGAAGAAACGTTATTAGAAACAATCATTTCACCCAAGTCAAAAAATTCATTCAATGAAGCATCTGTAGACTTTTTAAAAGACTTAATATTCTCAGACTTACGTGTGAAAGCATTATCAAGGAAACCGTCTATCTTGTCCTTGGAGGTATAAGCTTTATCCTGTTCGTCTTTATAGGTCTTGACAACTTCTTCTGCATCCTTTAATTCAGATTCCCAGACAATAATATCAACCAACTGAGACGCACTCAGTGCTACATTGCTCATTATTTCCTGTGAACTGACAAAAACAGCTGTATAATTGCCCTTCAAAAAATCTATATTGTCTTTGAGTTCAAACATATAGTAGGTGGCAAGACCAATAAAGACACCGCAAAGAACCAAAATCAAAATTAAGCCAGAGATAATCTTTTTACTGATGGAAAGCATTTTCATTTTCTATATCTCCGTCTATTTTGATACTGCCGCTGGCAAAGAATAATAATGCGGCACAAATATTTCCTGGAAGCGCCTTAAAGCAAAATCATCTGTCATTCCAGCCAAATAGTCTACTAGAGTTCTATTGAAGCTTTGTTCTTCAGGTAATTTATGCTTTAAATTCTTCATTAATTCTTCCGGATGACTATTATACCACTCTGCAATCTGTCTAAGAAGATTTTTTGACTTAGTAACAGAAATATCTATTTCTGGTCTTACATAAACTTCTTTGTAGAGAAATTGCTTAAGGGTTTCAGTCGCTTCGGCCATATCAGGACTCATTCTGATTAAATCACTATCATAGCTGTTATCAATGATATTTTTAATCATTTTATGAATTCTGACAGAATGTCGGTCACCCAATAATTTGAGCGGCTCCTGTGGAAATTCTTCCTTAGTGATAACACCTGCTCTTATTGAATCGTCCATATCGTGATTCAAATAAGCAACCAAGTCAGCAATACGAACAACCTGGGCTTCGACAGTCAAAGGCTTGGAATCTTCAGATACTGTAGCTGAGCCTGTTTTGCCTTTGCTATGCTTCAAGATTCCATCTATTACTTCTTTTGTAAGATTCAAGCCTTCACCATTTTTTTCCAGCTTAGTAACAACTCTTACAGAATGACTAGCATGATGAAAGCCTGTTTCACTGATTTCATTCAGAACAGTTTCGCCAGCGTGCCCAAAAGGAGTATGCCCAAGATCATGACCTAAGGCAATAGCCTCAGTAAGGTCTTCGTTCAGACCAAGACATCTGGAAATGCATCTGGCTGTGCACACAACCTCAAGAGTGTGAGTTAACCTTGTTCTGAAATGATCATCGGTAGGGGACAGAAAAACCTGTGTCTTATGTTTAAGACGTCTGAATGATTCGCAATGAATTATTCTATCTACATCGCGCTGAAAGCATGTTCGTATAAAACAGTCTTTTTCAGGAATTTCGCGACCCTTGCTTTGCCTGGAAAGACAAGCATACTTGGATAGTGTCGCGGCTTCGCTTTCCTCAAAGGCAAGCCTCAATGTAGGGTTACTGGTTATTCCGTCCATCAATAGTCCTAGAAATCAGTGTTTAATGCGCAACAATCTGATATGGTTGCAAAGATAGCAACGATCGAAATAATAACAATGAGCGCATTTGCTCTGGTATTCTGGCTTATCGATCTTCATAGCATCGAAAGTCATACCGGTCATGTTCCACTTACCAAAATAATCGGTACCAAAGCATTTTGGAAGATCTGGTTCCTGTTTTGTTCCTAAAGAAGTTACGGCTGGTTTTGGAGCAGCCATTCCTGGTGCAGCAAGAGACATAATATCCCTCCATTGGATAATATATTTAGAATAAATATAATACCACAATAGAGCAAACTTGCAATAGTTATTATTTAACGTGCGAATTAGAGCAAAACTAAGTCAAAAGCTAGAATATTCTATAGCAGTTGCATGATTATGTGTGATGATTAGAGCGGATAGAACAGTTATTCGTTTTCGGCCTGCTGCAACAACTCAGGGGTATTTAAATTTCTGGTTATCCAGGCATCGTCTACGAGCACGTGATTTACACGTTCTGGAAACATCTGCATTACAGCCTTTGCACCTTTATTCAGGTCTATATCCTGAAATTTTTCAAAGCACCATGCCGGGAAAATAGTCGGATGCCCTCGGTGCTCACCGTCAGATGGAACAGTGATCATATCCGGCTGCTTTTTCCAAGCATTAATAATACTTTTAACAGTCTGTTCTGTAATCATCGGGTGGTCTGTAGGCCAGAGCATGATTGCAGAGTCTTTCCCAACATGCTGTATAGCAAGTCTGATAGAGCTCAGTGGGCCATCCTCAGGGTTAGGATTTACAACAAATATTCCGTTGCAAAGCTCTGCTTTTTCTTTGCCCTTAACGTCATTTTCCTGACCGACAAAAATTTTGCCAGAAATATCAGAGCCGCAAGACTCAAGCTTAGAGATTATATGCTCCAGAAAGGTTTTCCCCTTAAGGAGCACATGCTGCTTAGGGCTGCCCATTCTCCTTGAATAGCCAGCCATTAAAACAACTGATACAAGCTTCATTGATTCAATTCCTTGATTACCCAATCAACAGCCTGCATTACATTTATTGTCTTCATACAGCCTTTATTCTTGCATTTATCGCATTTTCCACGACAATCAGGCAATTCCGGCTTTATGACAATAGATTCGCTGCCACGAGGCCCCCAGCGTTTTGGTGTCATAGCTTTCACTGGTGGGAAAAATGCTACGCATGGTATTCCAACAGAAGCTGCCAGGTGCAACGGACCGGTTGAGCCACCAATAAATGCTTTGCAGTTAGTAAAGATACCTGCGAGCTTATCCATACCAGACACATTCTTCAAGAAGAAGATTTTTTTACTATCCTTAAGTGCCGCAAAAACCTCTTCCATTTTTTCTTCGCCAGGCCCCATGCTCACAAGAACAGATTTACCGGCCTCAATAAGCTTGGAAGCTATTTCAGCATACATTTCAGGAGTTATGTTATGAGCAGAACCACCATGACCTGGATGTACAATTACTGGAGAATCAGACAATCCAAGGCTTTCTAAAACAGCCTTTCCCTCATCAACAAGCGATTTTTCTAAATCAAAATGATAAGGCTCATAGCTTATTTCCGGGACAATACCATCAAGCAGATCTAAGTTATATTCAAATTCATGCTTTTTGTTGTATGAACGCTTCTGAATGCGACCATCATTGAGCATAAACTGGAAAATATTAGAGGCTCTGCCAGTTCTTTTGGGAACATTAGCCCTCCATATAGCGACTATAGACCTGCCCGCAGGATGAACTATTACAGCCCTGTCAAAATTATGGTCTTTGATTGTGTTACACAAAGAATTGCTAAGTAAACCAACTTCAAAAGCAGAATTATCATCAAGAATGACTTCGTCTATTTCTTTGCACAATCTTGCAATAGGCTCAGTGTATTTTCTTATATGCGCAACAATATGAGCATCAGGAAAGGCTTTTCTCAATTCCCTGAATACAGGCAAAGTCAGAATTAAGTCCCCTGCTCTGTCTGTCCTTGATACTAGTATGTTCATATATTTTCTGCTTCCTTCCGCCAGTTTATTCCAGTTTGTCTTTTTCCTTCTTCAGAAATTCCATATCTTTGTAGGTAAAATCGCTCTGGCTATCTACATATTCCGGATCAGGCATATACCACCACTGCTTTTCAAAATATGCTTTCAATTCCTTGTTTTTGAAAACATGACCGCGGTGTGCATAAGGCAGATTGCGAGCAACCTTAACATCAAAATCAGTCTTTATTACAGGAACTATATAAGTGAATCCCCTGTTTCTATCATAGGTGCAGCCAACTTCCATATGCTCACCTTCAGCATCACAGGTATAATATAAGGTTTCACAGGAGGTTATACAAAGTTCATTGTCATTAGAAGGTTTATAGTTGCTTTCATGCAGTGAAAAAGCACCATTTCTTAAAGTAAATTCATAATACGGAGTATCGTAATACATGCTCTCACGATTTTTCCCAGCACCTTCCAGAAGCTTAATTTCAGCATTTGGGAAAATAGCCTTTTTAATCATGAAATGTTTTGCTGTTTTGTCAGCGCGGACAACAAGAGTGAAATCATCAATCTGCTTATTTGCCCATTTTGTTGCTGGTGAAAGCATATAATCTACGATAAAAGCCTGACCAACACCGCAGGATGTGTCATAGCTATAATTGTGGACAATTTTATTTACGCCAGGCTTGAAGGTAGCATCAAAATAATAGGCGTAAGCATATCTTTCTGTCAGATTTCCATTTACAAGCATCTGGCCGTCGCTTTCATCAAAAGCTTCCCCTTCAGCCTTCCATTCATTCAAATCTAACGGTCTGAAACCCTGTGGAATATGGAGTGGCACAATAGCATTCCTGTATTCAACATTCTGGTCATTTACATTTACCATAAATGACTTAATAAAAGGATGCACACCCTTTGAATTAAATCCTGCGCCAGCATTATATGGCGGATTTGCTTCAAAGCCCATTACGACCTTTTTGTCTGAATCCAGCTTATTGAAGAATTCGTAATAGACATTTACAGTTGTGTAGCCGTCATCTTGAAGGGAAATAGTCAATATTTCCTTCTGAACAGAAATATCGTTTTCTGCTTCGCTGGGAATCAACTGATTACCCTTTACAAAAAAGACGCAGTCGTTTGCCATAGCTGCACCTACAAAACCAATAAGCATATATACTAATACGAGAATTTTCTTCATGTTTTGCTCCTAATGTTTTGACATTATACCATAATTCATTTCAAATGGCTCAACTTGAAGCTAGAAAGCAGAACCTATTCTATACATGCTTTATATAAAAGTATAAGAGCTAAAAGCAAAACAACCGTCTACGATGTAGACGGTTGCTTTTTGATCAGTTAATAATTAGTTAGCAGCTGGGGTTTCTGGAGCTGGTTCAGCGGCTGGAGCAGCTGGAGCAGCGGCCTTAGAAGCCTTAGCCTTTGCTACGAGAGTTATAATACCGAATATTGCAGCGCCCATGAGAACAAAGAGACAAATGGCGAGCACTGGGCGGTAGAACAACCAAGCAACTGCAATTACAAGCATAGAGAGACCAAAAGCAAGAAGCTTACTGATGATACCACAACCAGCTTCAGCGATATTGCCGAGGAATGGAAGAACGTCAGCAAGAACAGAGAGAGGTTTGAAGATTGCATTGAAACCGGCGGCCATAATAAAGAAGCCAGCGATTCTAAGAATCCAGACCCACATGCTTTCAGCTTTTTCATTTGCAGCAAAAACGTCTTTAGCAGCGAGGTTACCATTTCTGATATCCATATAGCTGAGGTCTTCATCAATCTTGAAGTTTTCAACAGCATTACCAACCTGCTTAGCAATAACAGTTACATCACATACTGGAGAATTTGAGTATCTGATTCTGATATCACCAATCTTTGGATTAGATGGATTAGCCTGATAAGCAACAACATTAACAGCACCGGCATTAACAGTAGTCTGAGCAGCAGCATTTTCTACAACAGCCTGAGTGTTTTCAACTGCAGTCTGAGCGGCAGCCTGAGTATTAGCTACAGCATTTTCTACTGCAGTCTGAGTATTAGCTACAGCGTTTTCAACTGTAGTCTGAGCAGCAGCCTGAGTATTAGCTACAGCATTTTCAACTGTAGTCTGAGCAGCAGCCTGAGTATTTGCTACAGCGTTTTCAACTGTAGTCTGAGCAGCAGCCTGAGTATTTGCTACAGCGTTTTCAACTGCGGTCTGAGCAGCAGCCTGAGTATTTGCTACAGCGTTTTCAACTGCGGTCTGAGCAGCAGCCTGAGTATTTGCTACAGCGTTTTCTACTACAGCCTGAGCAGCAGCCTGGGCATTTTCTACTACAGCCTGAGCAGCAGCTTCTGGAGCTGGCTGATGGTGAGCTGGAGCAACTTCTGCTGGAGCTGCAACAGCTGCAGCACCCATTGCCTTGTTGCATTCTTCTTCGCCATAAACATTGTAGTAAATAGCGCCGTCAACAACGACTGCACTCTTTGGCAGATTGTTCTTTACAGCTTCATAATCAACAGCGAGCTTCTGAGAAGTACCAAGAGAGCTTGCCTGACCAGCAGGAAGAGTGTAAGCGCCAACAGTTACGTTGGCAACATTCTTTCTGATTTCCTTGAATGGCATTACAGATGGATTCTTGCGTTCTTCTTTAGTCTGTGGGTCAACCTTTTCCTTGAAAGAATCAGAAGGTTGAATTGAAGAATACCAACCCTTTTCATAGGTATATGTTACCTTATCTGGTTCCTTAGTGGTGCTGCCACCAAGATTCTTTGTGGTCTTACCAGTTTCACGATGTTCGTTTTCTTTCCACTGATACATTTCAACAACACGGCTCATAGAAAAGCTATTTTCTACCTTTACGCCGAAATCGTCATCAGAGAGAGATTCTGTGGTCTTTGCAGGACCAGCGAAATGAACAAGCTTACCTTCTAAGCTAGCATCAACAGCATCAAGATTAGCTTCCTTAACATTGTCCTTAGCATAGCTGATTTCTTTGTATCTTCTTACTGAACGACCTTCGTTCCACCATAAGAGAACAATTGCTACGAGAACAAGAATAAAACCGATTACAACACCCTTGAAAGCGCTGCCTAAGCGACTAATCCAAGAGGTAGTTACAGCTCCTTCTGACATATAAAACTCCTAAAAAAATAATAATTAAAATATCAAAATGATACGGCGCGCAATATATCACTAAATTATTTAATTTGCAACAAAATATCACAAAGTATACTCAAAAATCAGAAACTAAGCCTTTATACATCACAGTTTTGCAACAATTTTAGATTATAAAAATGAATATTGGCTTTTTAATTTTCTGCAAAAAAAAAGCACGCATAAGCGTGCTTTTTCAAAATATTACTCTATTAATGTTCAGGGCTTCTGAGCGCCAACACCGGACATTGCACCGAATACCTTCAGAGCATCTTCAACAGGATAATAGTTAGCAAACATTGAAACCTTGGTTTCAATCTTCCCAACCTGATTCATACCCATAGCTGAGCGAAGCTGATTAGCTGGTGAATTTGGATCAAAATCAGTGGTTTCAGAATACTGAAGATTCAGGTAACCGTTGAGGTAAGCCTGGTTCAGGCAGCCCTTGAGAGCAGAGAAATCAGTGAGTTCTCTGTTGTTGTCTGATGATGTAAGCTCATCAACATCTTCAAAGTCTTTGGCCTTAACATTCAGGAAAGTGCCTGCGCCTGGAAGACTCAAATCAGCAACCTTGTTCATGATGAATACGTTGTTGTCAGAAGTAGTCTTTCTAGCTTCTTCAACCTTCTTGTCATGTTCCTTGAAGCCTCTGTCCAAAGCAACACGGGTAGTGAAACCAAAAATATTGTCATGAACAATATGATTTGTGCCATTCATGTAACGATAGCCATAACCCATATCACCGAGGTCATCAACTCTGGTCCATGTGAAGAGAACTGTATTGTTACAGAATTCAACATTGTTTTCCAATGGATTGTTAGTCAAGCCACGAACTTCGGTTGATGCCATTCTGTTATTAACAAATACGTTGTTCTTGATTGTCATGGTGCCTTTTCTAACACCATACTGAATACCATAATTACCACCGTTTACGAATAAGCAGTTCTGAACAGTCAGGTTACCGCAGAATTCGCCTCTGAGAAGTGGAGTAGTGATTGTGTAGGTATTGTCATGACCATCAATTGCAGTACCAGTTGTTGGTGGAATTACAAGCATACCAGTCTGCAAGCCTTCCGGTTTACCCTTAACCTTATGATAACCATTGCAATTGCCGCGGTCAAAAATGAGACCATCAACAACCATAGTATGTTCCTTATCGCTCAGATTGATGTTCAACAGAGCTTCAGAGCCCATAGCGCCGCTGGTTTCATAGCTGCTTCTAAGAATAGTCTTGTGAGCCAATACGTCACGGCTTGAAAAATCTTTGGAGTAACCACCTATAAGATTTACAGCCTTACCGGCATGACTATTCTTATCACCGATATCAATATGACCACAATTCAGGTTACCGGTGTATTCACCTTCTGCAATATGGATTGTGTCGCCTTCTTCTGCCTTATCAATAGCTTTCTGAAGATTCTTGATAGGATTAGACTGACTATCGCCACCCTTTTTGGAGCCTGTTTCTACAGAAACCCAAATATCTGCGGCAGATGCAGTTGAAACGGTGAGTGCCATAGCAAAAAGCACGGCCAATGGTTTAAGGTTTTTCATAGATTTGTTCGCCTTCTTATTTATTCGTCCCGGGGTTGGATTTGTTTGCCTTCTTATTTATTCGTCCCGAGTTTGAATAGGATTTGTTTGCTTTATTTATTCGTCTCTGAGGTGGATAGTACCATACAAGTTTTAAGAGTACAAGTTTTTTGTTTAGAAAAATCCGTAGTTTTTTCTAATGTTAAGACACTGATTAAATCTATGGTTTTGGATTATTTTGCTTCGGTCTTTGTTGCAAGGAATGCTTTTCTTTTTGCTGCAGCTGAAAGACGTGCTTTTCTTATTTTCAAAAGCAGACCTATAACAAAAACAATTAAAATTACAGCACAGACAAACATACCGGAAGACAGCAGTGCCATATTACTTACCCATGCGCTTCCAATAGTTATCAGAATCGATATTACAGTGAACACACCACATAAGAATGCTACTCCGCATTCTTCGAAATCCTTAAAGAATGGAACGAAATCACCTATTCTGGTCAAAGGCGCAAAAAGCAGATAAAGGCCGAGAAAGGCCAAAATTGCACAGCCTACTCTTGCCAACCAGACAATAGAAGTATTTCCACCTTCATCAAGCTTGAAGAAATTCTTCTTTGGTATGATGCCGTTTCTTATTTCGAAAGTCTGAATGGGATCTTCCTTTAAAGAACCAAGCCAGTTGTTTCTCTGGTTTGCAATAATGGTGACTTCTGGAGGAACAACTGTTCTGAAGGTAATCTTTACGTCGCCGATAATCGGCTTTTCGGGATTGGGTTCATAATAAACCTCTACTTCCCCGCCAGTAGCTTTGGCCTTGGCCTGTTCCTTCTTATTCAATTCATCAAGCTGAGGGCTGTAATAAATTGTATCGTTATAGAAAATAGCGCCTTCAGGAACATCCACAGATTCTTCATCGAGATATGCCCATTCGCTTTCGCCCACGGTCTTAAGCTGTTCACCATCTAGTTCATATTCTCCGAGTTTAACCTTGTTCGGGTAGAATACGGCCGGCTTGTAGGGCAGTTCTTTCAGATAGTTATCATGCCCTTCTCCATACATGAATTTGCTGGAATCAATAACATCATTAACCCATTTTACATTGTAATAAAAGCCTTCTGTATCCTGAATCTGGTCTTCTGAAATCTGTTCAGAGGATACCTTTGATGTTTCAACCCACTGAAAAACTTCGACCTTTCTATAAAGTCTTATACTATTCTTTACCTTTACCTTAAAAAGATTGTCTTTTATTTCTTCTTCGCATGAGGTCTGGCCTGCAGCGTATACAAGCTTACCATTGTTAGCTTTATCGATATTCTCTATGAAAACTTCGACACAATCAAGCTTGGAATTTTCATTAGCCTCATAGCTCTTGGCAATTACAGAATCATTGAAAAACATTCCAACAACGGAAGCACAGAAAAGACAGAAACCAAAGAAAATCTTCAGATATTGTCCTGATAAACGGCTATTTACATTGTCCTCTTTTTTTATCTGCTTAACCATTTGCTCATTAATCGCTTAATTGTTCCTTCAGGAAATGGAAAATAAGAATTGGAGTCAGCGATTTCATGCATGCATCAGTTTTTAACGGGCATACTCGCTGGCGGCAAGGTATTTTTTCGCAGCCTGTTGCAATAACAGGTGTAAAATTCTTGTTTAAGGCTCCGGTTCGGATCATATCTGTTGGACCAACAGGAACTATTGTAGGAGTTCTGTATAAAGCAGCAAGATGCATAGTGCCGGAATCATTGGCAATAATGGTCTTTGCACGGCTTAAAAGTATGCCTAAGTCTGTCAGACTTGTTTTACCAGCAACATTAATCACTGAAACTCCTGAAGCCTTAGAAATTTCTTCAGCAAGATGAGTTTCGTTTCTTCCACCAGTAACAACAATCTGTAATTCAGGATATTTTTCTGATACAAGCTTAGTCAATTCAGCAAAATATTCAGGCGGCCAGCGCTTTGCTGCTCCGAAAGCAGCACCTGGAGCCAGAAGAAGGTATTCCTTCTTTGAATCTATTCCATACTTCTTAGCTGCTTCTTCATAAAGCTCATCATCAAAGCTGCAAACAGGAAGCTCTGGCATTTCCTCAGGCAAATCTGGTATTGCCTCGCGCATAAGCATATAATGCAGCTTAGATTCATGAATAGTTTTAAAATTGTCAGGCTTTTTTACCTTCTTATTTAAAAGCAGGCCCCTGCCCTGAGTATTAAAACCTATTGTATTTCCTGTTTTACAAAGCTTGGCTAGAACAGCACCACGGAATGAATCCGGCAAACTGACAGCAGTATTTGCCAATATTCTTGCCATCGGCCTCATGGCTTTTATTACCTTCAAAGGATTAGTATCTGTAGCAATACTATGAACAATCACTGGAATTCCAGATAATTCGTATGCATCTGCAAGATGTGGTCTGGTCACAACATGTATCTCACGACCAGCTTTACATGCTGCATTAATAGCTGGTAAAGACATTATTACGTCACCGAGCCAGTTTAAACCGATTACAATAATTGCTTCGCTCATATTTTCCCTTTAAAGAAACCAAAAATCTGTGCAGTTATAGCTGCAACATTTATCTGTCTGCATTTAAAATGCCCTTCAGGGCATACTTCATTCTGACCATGCAAGGAACAAGGCTTACAAGGCAATGGTTCAGATATTACAATAGTCTTTTCTGACGGAATCGGAGCAAACCCGAGAGATGGATCTGTCTGGAAGAATACGGCCGCCAGTGGAGTATTCACAGCCCTTGCCAGGTGCATTGGGCCAGAATCGCTTGATATCACAGCCTTAGCCATGCTCAGTATACCAGGTAAATAACGGAGTTCAAATCTGTTACGCAAATCAAGATGAGGTTCTTCACAATGGAAGGTAGATTTTCCTGTACCAATTATTGCTGTTGGAACTGGTGAAGCCTCCTGAATAGCAGTTACAAGCTCCTGAGTCATTGCTTTGCCTGGTTTGGAAGCCTCTGGATGTATGAAAATAAACGATTTTTCCTTTAAGCCAGTAAAAGCAAGCAGCTTACGGCATTCGTCAAGGTATTCCGGAGTCATATTCAATGAAGCATCTGGTTTATCTATAGAAACACCGCATGTATCAGCATATTTCTGCCATACCGGGCGTTCGTCACTTAATCTTAAAGGATATCTGTGACCGATGGCCTGAAGCTGTTCACTCAAAGTGCGTTTTTGATAGACTCTTGTAACCGGTGCCCCAACAAGTGTTCGTAAAGCAATTGTTGAAAGCTTACCCTGCAAATCAAAAAGAGACTCTGGATTAAGGTGCCTTAGCTCATTAGCCAGTTTTATGAGGGAGGCTGTTCCCTTATAGGTATGTATTTTTGCAGGCAAAAATTCTGATAACGCATTCCAGCGTTCATTAATTACAAGATGAACTTCAGTATCATTAGCAGCAAGTGCTCTCAATACGGGCACTGTGAGCAGCACATCGCCCATTGCATTAAGTCTTAGGACTATTTCTACATTTGGCATGGTGGTAAAAGCCCTAGCTTCTGTAAAGCTGAAATAGTGCGACCAGTTGCGCCAGACATTGAATCAAGGACCTGTCTGGCCCGTTTTCCCATTTCAACATAGGTATCAGGTGAATCATACCAGTTTTCGATTAAAGCCTGAAGCTCTGTCGGACCATTAACAATCTTTATGGCATTTTCCCTGTTCAGGGCCATTACTTCATATCTGAAATTAAAGTTGTGAGGTCCTGCAATAACAGGCTTTGCAAAAGCAGCCGGTTCCATCAGGTTGTGACCGCCACGTTTAATAAGACTTCCGCCAACATAAGCCAGATCTGCAACAGCATAAAGGTCTCTCAATACACCCATGCTGTCTACCAGAACAATATTGCTTTTGCCGCAATCTGGTTCTGACAGCTTTTTATATTCCAGGCCACGTTCTTTTATGATTGCTTCAACTTCAGCGGTTCTCTTAACATGACGCGGAGCAAGTATAATGCCTATGTTAAGCTTATCGAATAATGGCTTAACAGCATCAAGAATCTGGGTTTCTTCACCGGGATGTGTACTGCCAAAGCATATTAGACGCCTGTCTGACGGGAAATTGTATTTTTGTCTGACTGCTTCTACGTCTGGCATTGCGGATACGGCACTGTCGTATTTGAAGCAACCTAAGGCCTGCTGCTTTTCTTTATCTACGCCAAGAATCCTGAAACGGCGTAAATACTGCTTTTCCTGTGGAAAAACAAAAGACATTCCTGTAATACCAGAATTGAATACTGGCCATCCAAGTCGCATCATACGAACACTTTTTTCATTAATGCGACCATTAACGATGCCGTAAGGAATGCCCTTCTGCTTCAGGGTATCCAGCAAAAGAGGCCATATTTCGGTTTCATTGATCATTAAAAGCTTTGGATTGATCTTATCAATAAAAGGAACACTAAGAGCCGGTAATTCTATTGGCATAAGGGTAGCAAAGCCGCAGAGTTCATCCTTTTGAAGCTGGCGAAGACCGTCCATGGAGGTTGTGGTACATATAATGCGTTCTTTTCCATAAAGACGGGCTAATTCCTTAATAAACGGTCTTAAGGTTATGACTTCACCGAGTGAAGCGCCGTGAACCCAGAATGAACCGCCTTCTGGAGCCTTAAAATCATCAGGCAGACAGCCCTTGCGCAAAGCGAGCTCTTCCTTTTCCATTTTTCTTGGCGGAAAAAGATCAAGAAGCTCAAATACAGCTCTTAATAACCATTGATATGATTTTATTCCTAGCTTTCCCATGCTTTTATTATCAACCCTTTAACTATTTATGTCAATATTAAGTGCTTTTACTGAAGGATTATCCGGACAAGACTCAGGCTGGGTCTTCCAACGCTTGTGCAACCAGAACCACTGCGCCGGATTACTTTTTATAATTTCCTCGTGCAAATTATTATATTCCTGTGTCAGCTTCTGCTGGCCGACAATATTCTTTTCGTATTTTGTCACATCAATTGGCGGATATATCTTTAGCAGATGCTTTCCTTCATAGTCAGGGAACACATAAATAGGAACTACAGGACACCCGAGTTTCATTGAAATAACAGCGGGGCCTGTTGGGGCAGAAGCCCATTTACCCATGAATTTCATGAATATACCCTGTTTGCCGTTATCCTGGTCCATCAGCAATCCAAGAATATGACCATTGTGCAATGCTCTTAGAATATCCCTCAACCCATAACCGGAATCAGTAATATGCGCGCCATTGCGTTCACGCATTTCGTTGAACCATTTATCAACATATTTGTTCTTTTGAATTCTGGCAACAGAAGTCATTTTAAAGCCATTCAGCGTCAACCACTGCGGAATGAATTCCCAAAGGCCAAAATGACCGCTAACCATTACAACTCCGCGGTCAGGGCGAATATTTTCTTTTAAGTATTCAAGACCTTCAACCCTGATTTTGCTATTAAGCACTTCAGGAGTCATATAACGCAGGGAAGCCATTTCAATGCTATTGAAAACAAAGGTTTCCATGCTTTCAACCATGAGCTTTTCTGCGTCTTTCTGATTGTAGCCAAGAGTTTCCTTTATCACATTTGTGACATATTCTTTTCTGCAGAATTTGAACGGCAAAAACGCATGCACAATAAGCTTAGAAAGTTTTTTCCTTCTAACCAGGCTCATATCGCTGCATTTTCTAGCTATAATATCAATGAGTTCGGCCTGCAGCCAGTCAAATCTATCCTTCAGAAAATTCTTATCCATGTCTTGACCTGCTTAAAACATTCTTAACGTTTCTAAGCTTTAATATAATCTTCATCAAAGGGCTGGCTTTCATTTCTATAGCTTCAACAGGGCATACTTCCATGCAGCAGAAGCAGGAAATACACTTTGTTCTATCAAATGAAGCCGGCTTTTCTCCAACCTCAATAGCCTTTGCCGGGCATATATTCTTGCAGCGTCCGCATTTGGCACATTTACCAGACTTCAGAACCGGACCTGTCCATATCATTTTCTTTATTAATTCCAGAACAAAGTCAGGAACAAGATATATAGGCGGAGCCGGAGGAACAACATAGCCTTTAACAAGACATTCCTCTATAGGAGTGCCTACAAATTCTACATCAGCAAAGTCTGCAGGCCCCCACCCTATTTTCTTGCAGTATTTCATAATAGGAACAGTCTTTGGCTTTAAGCCTACTACCTTGCAGAACCCCATATCAACAGCGACAGGGGATTCAGAAGCTATCAATACATTATTCTTCTTAACTCTGCCACTGGCCGGGCCCTGTAAATCCATGGCCTCAATTCCGTCCATTATGTGGAGCTTTACAGGCAATGCCCTTGCCAATTCTGTTACAAATGCAGAAAACTCTTCAACCCTAGTAAATTTCTTATGCCAAAGAGCTTTTGCAAATCCTGGAATAAAACCAAAATTGTTTTTTACGGCCCCTGTAATTCTTGTTAAATTATGGGTTTTCATTTTTGAAATGCTAATAACAACATCAGCATCAAAAACGGTTTTAATAACAGAAGCTGTTACTTCTTTGCCCAGAACCTTCAAGACTATATTTTCTTTTTCATCCTTTTCGAAGCACAAAAGCTTACCGCCAGCAGCTTCAGTCGCTTCTGCAAAGCCGGTTTTCTGCCAGAAATCCTCAGTTTTTCCGAAAATTGCAGGCGGACTGTCACCGACAAATACCTCTAAGGCACCTGCAGCAAAGCATTCGCGAACAACTGCTTCAATAACAGCAGGATGAGTTGTAGCTGCTCTTTCTGGTTCCTTGCAGCTAAGCATATTGGGCTTAATTAATACTTTGTTTCCTTCATTTACAAAGGCCTTCATGCCGCCAAGGGGCTCAAGCAAAGCCTTTACAGCATCATGAACCAACTGCTTTTCATAAGAGCCACATTTTTTTATAGCAACCTTGATTCCCATTATTTTTCCTTTCTCTCCGTCGGCAGAAGAGGTAAGTTCTGGTATTTGTAATTGATATCCGTAGGCGATTTATCAAAGGATTTTCCCTGATAACCTGGTTGAATAACAACAGGATGAGATGTGCCTTCCTGACTAAGCGCCATGCATTTATCAGAAACTATGGCAGGCATAAAGTTCGGATCACCGATTAAAGGTGGTGGATAAGGCCCGGAGCCTGATATTTCATCATAACGGGCAGGATCGGCAGTGATTGTATTATCCTGAATAGGTGGGAAAAGTGCCGGCTGACAGCAGCAATACTCTTCTTTTCTCTTCTGGAAGGTTGGTTTGCCTGGCCATGGTATAACTTCCAGACCGAATTCACGTTCTGCTATTATGCATTGATTAGTAAAAACAATGTCACATAATATCTTAGAAAAAGGAACATCCTTGTAGGAAGCATATACAGAGAAATGCATATCCTTTGGGAAAGTAATTGGAGTTTCGCCCCCAAGGGAAATTACACGCAAAACATACTGGATGTCATCTCCGGCATATCTGACGTTACCCTTCTTTTCCAGATTAGGATACCTTATAGCTAAGGCTCTGTGGTTGAATTTTCTTGTTCTGTTTAATATGCTTGTCCAGCTTTCGTTCGGTGGAACAGAGGGATAGACATAGAGTGTATTTCCCTCAACTCTTGCACGATGATGCTCTGGAAGAGTTTTATCAATAAACTCCTTTAAGCTCATACAGTGCAGCTGAGGTGTAACAGCACCAGTGCAGAAGCTGTGCATAACCACATTTTTATCAAAGCCTTCAGCTAGAAGCTCAATGCTTTCCCAGATTGTGATTGGCAAGCCAAAGAATGACCAGTTGTGATTGATTTTATTCGGGCGTTTGGCAGGGTCTATATAAAGTTCAACGTATCTTTTATCTGAATCCTTGCCAAATACAATACTTTCGCGCTTTATTTCCTTAACAAACCATTCATCATCAAGATGAACCTTTTCACACACAACAGTATGCTGGTCTTTATAATGAACAAGGGCAATGCGCTTTTTCTGTGACCAAAGAATAGCTCTAGGCGCAGGCTCATTGCCTTTTAATTCTTCCAATATTCTAAAATCTGTATATTGGGCATAGCAAGGCATTGCTACTAGAAAAATCAATAGCAGCAATATAGCTTTACCCAGCTTTACAGATTTAGATAAGACCATTCTTCACCATTTCTGTGTAAATCTTAACAGCATTAGTTGCTGCGCCACGACGCAAATTGTCTGCAACAACCCACATATTGAAGCCAACAGGAATAGTTGGGTCGTTTCTTAAACGGCCTACGAAAACGTCATCCTTATTCTGGCATTCATAAGGTGTAGGATATACAGAATTTGCCGGGTCGTCGAGTAAAACGACATCTTCAGCCTTTTTCAAAATTGCCCTGACTTCATCAAGAGTCATTTTGCTGGTTAATTCAATATTAACGGCTTCACTGTGGGCATACATAACAGGAACGCGGACGGTAGTCGGGCAAACCTTAACATCAGATTCAAGAATCTTCTGGGTTTCGCGGACCATCTTTTCTTCTTCACGATACATACCTGATTCCGGCAAAAATACGTCAATCTGCGGAATGAGGTTAAAAGCTATATTGTGAGGATAAACACCCTGTGGAATTTCTGTTCCATCAAGAATAGCTCTGGATTGTCGTTTCAAAATATCAATTGCTTCAAGACCTGTTCCTGAAACAGACTGATATGTAGTAACTACAATTCTCTTAATTGGGTTAGCCCTGTGAATAGGAGCCAAAGCCACAATCATCTGAATTGTTGAGCAGTTTGGGTTAGCAATCAGACCATGATGATTCTTCAAAGCGTGAAAGTTTGCTTCTGGAACAACCAAAGGAACATCTTCGCGCATTCTGTGGGCATTTGTGTTATCGATTACGATAGCTCCGTCCTTTACTGCCTTTGGGCAATATTCAAGACTTGCTTCAGTGCCTGCAGAGAAAAATGCTGTATCTATGCCTTTAAAATCAGATTTTGCAACATCTTCAACAGTTATTTCTGTGCCTCTGAAATTAAGCTTCTGACCAGCACTTCTAGAAGAAGCAAATAACCTTAAGCTCTTTACTTCTTTTACACGTTCATCTATAACCTGCAGCAGCTTTAAGCCAACTGCACCAGTAGCACCCACAATGGCTAATGAATGTCCACTCATTCTTGTAATTCCTCCTGTCTGCGTTTTTCAGCAGCCTTAGTTTCTGTATAAAAGGATTTTATCTGGCCTGGTCTGTAAGTATTGCGTTTCAGCAATTCTTCTTCAGTAGGCTCCCTATCATAGTCGATAGCCACATTTGAAGTGATTGCCCCGGCAGTTTCAGATGCAAGCCTTTGAACTGCATCAATAATGGCTGCTGCAGTAGCAAGCTTGTTATCATGGGAATCCTGCTTTATCGGAGTCTTGTTTGTTTCTTCAATTTCTGTAGAAGTGAAGCCTTCCTGTTCTGTTTTGGTAGCTTTTTTGCGCAGTTCGGAAAAATCAGGCAGGTTAGGCTTGAATTTATTGCCTCTTTTGCTTTCTAAGGTTGTTGCTTCACCAGTGGAAGGGTCTATAGGACCACCAAAAGCAGCTGAGGTATTGGCTCTGCTTTTACTGAAATCCACTTCGTCCATCCATGACGGGAAATCATTTACCTTCTGTGCAAAGGCAGCAGAATTAACAAGAACAAGCATAAGAGCTATCATAACAGTTCTGGTTAAAGCTTCAACAGAACGTTCGAAGTCGTCAACAGCTCTCTTATGGAGCTTTTCAGCAACCTTTGTAAGCTTTTCTGAATACTTCTGATAATCGTATGCGAACTGATTGATAGAGCCTTCGATAAATCCAACACAGGTATCTGAGGGTTCACAGCAATATTCAAGCCAGTTGCAGCTTTCAGCAAAGCTTGTAACCTTCGGGTCATAGGTGATACCAACCCACGGAATACCCATGTTAGTTGCAATAATGCAGCCATGAAGTCTCATGGATATTACAAGGTCAGCCCCATCAAAAGCATTTTCAAAGGATTCGACTGTCTTGATTTCTTTATCCCAACCAGCTTTTCTCCATACGATTGAATCTTCGCCAGGCTGGAATGCTATTGGAATAATTTCTATGTTTTCATTATCCTTTGCCAGCTGGATTAAATCAGAAGCAATCTTTACAGAGCCCTTTACTGATTTTCTAAGAACTACGCATATACGCATAAATTCTATTTTGCTGGCCGGTTTTCTGGAAATAAAGTTATCGGTGAGGAAAGCCAGATCTGTTGTGCGTTCAACATCATCATCAATAGAAGTAATTTCCTTGTATTTTTCAATAGATGAAACGTCTCTGACTGTCAGATAAGCAGCCTGCTTCAATTCTTTTCCAAGCTTATTATGCAACCATCCGGAGAATAAACCATTCTTTTTCCATGGACCTAAACCCTGTGATGGCAGAATTACCTTTGCCTTAAAGAACCTTGCAAGCCTGATAATAGTTAAATAAAAAACAAGGCTGCTGCAACTTGTCATAGACTGGAAAACGCCACCGCCGGGAATGACTACTGCTTCACATGCAATAAGCTCCTCTATAACGCTTGTAATAGCACTGCGTGTAACAAATGTAACTCTTGGGTTACTATTATTTGGCCTCTTGTTATCCATAAGAACAGCTAGAGAATAGTCTTGAAGCTTATCAAGAAATTTCTTCGTGTAGCTTTCTCTAAGCAGCTCATCACCGACATTTCCGAAGCCGAAATAGCCAGCAAGCAATACACGTTTCTGTTTCCCCTTGCCGTAGGTGATAAGAATCTGCAGACTGCGCCAGATAAGAACGCAGATAAGACCTATAATAGTGCCTAGCCATAAACCGTTTATGATGCGCAAAATACTCAATAAAATCGGAGTATGGAAATGGCACATTGTATTAACAACAGATACCTGCCCCATCTGAACAAATAATCCCATCAATGGAAGCAGAACGAATTCCTTGCGTAAAGCCAGCATTACGAACAGCATAGCTGCCGGATAGCCGACCAGAAATTCCTTGTTACGAGGTCTTGCCACAATCGTGTTTTCAAGGAAGGTTCTGAAAGAATCTTCAATAGCTGTTGGTTTCAAAATCAGGGAATTACCGGATCTGATTATATACAAAGCAATACAAGCCAGCACACCGGCAATAATTATTGCACTGACAATAGTCATAGGCTTCTGAAGCAATGTGAATACGTTTTTGCCGTATTTCTTCAAAGACCATACGATTGCAAAAATCAGCGGAATAATAAAAGCCAGTTTAACACCACGGAATTGTTCAAATTTAAGCAGATATTCGATATTGGAATAGATACCTGCAATCAGGATGCCCCCTATAATTGATGGAACAACCAATGCTAGTAAATACCTGATAGAGCTCTTGAGGAAGCCTGCATTTGAATTTTCTATTATCTTTCCAGCAAATACATAACCTATACAAGAGTATGAGATAGCGCCTATCAGACCAACTATGGCAGTGAAATGCTGTTGAGCGCCAAAATATAACCCGATGGTGAAAAGTGTCAGGAAAATAACACCGACACCGTCCTGATTTGGAACAAAGCTGAGCTTCAAAAGTATAGCCAGGCCCAAAACAAGTGCAATACCAATAGATAGGGTATCTGCAGGAGTTAACTTATCAACCACATGTCTTTGTTCAAACAATCTTTCTTCTTCATTATCTGCAATCTTGAAGCCTGCATTATTCAAAGCATTTACAGTCTTTCTAAGATATGCCAGGTTAAATTCAGTAAGATTGGCAATATACTTCTTTTCATCCTGGAAGAAACACCTGAAATAAAGCATCTTTATGCTTCTATCCTTGGCCGCTCTTACCCATCTGGCAACGGCTCTGTCAACAGTATAAACAAGATCCATTTCCTTGCGCGTGATGCTGTGAACCCTGACAAATGGCCTACTAACAGACAGACCTTCCAGATATTGTTTAATGCCATCCTGAATATCAAATTCTATCCAGCCAATACGGTAAGAACGATTTCTGAACTGTTCAATAATATTCTTAATGTCACCACGGGCACCAAGCATTTCTTCGTCTGCAAAAATCAAAGCAGAAACGCTGGCTGGTTGCGGAATAGAATTAATCATCTTGGCTGCACTTTCAGAAGACAAGCCTGGATAATTAAATACTCTTACAACAATACCCAAATCAGCTTTGGCCGCCATTTCGAAATATTCTTCAGAAAAACCAAGGCCAACCTTTTCCATGATACCCTTACCTGATTTGTTAATCAGCAAAAGGTTTCTATGGACACGTATAAGTGCATTTTCCGGAAGCTTCCAGGAAAGATTCTGAGTTATTCTATCAAGAAGCTTGTCATCATCAGAATGAACCCAAAGCCCTGCTAATGCGCTTGTGCCAACAGGAAGCTTAACATCATAGGTTTCTTCCAATGAAAGTTTTCTGATTTCTTTGGTGCTTAAAACAGTGATTTTACCTTCTAATTCAAGAGAAGCCAAAGTATCTTCCGAAATGGATACAGAACTAACACCACTTAGCTTAAATCTGGTGAATAAATCTTCCAGGTTCCAGCCGTCTTCACGGGCAAGCTGCCTGAATTCGTCAAGGTCAACAACAGTTTCTACAAAGACATTCGGCTGTTCTGCAACGCTTCGGAAAACGCAGCGCATGGCCGCAACAATGATTCCGGGCAACAATAAAAGAATTATTATAAGCCAGAATATAGAATTTTTCTTATTATTAAAAAGCTTCATCTCAACACACTTTATTCCGTTTCATCGTTCAGGCCCAGAGCCATGAGAGTAGTATCCTTAGCAGCCTTAAAAGAACAAACTGAACCGTCAGGAATCATATAAAGGTGAAAAGCCTGAAGAACGCAATTGGAGGTAATCTTCCGACCGTTGGTTAAATCAACAATCAGTGCACCTTTTTTCAAATCAAGCCTGAATTGCCCCGATAAAACTACCACTAATGCCCCTGATTCCACAGTAACCGCTGTTCCAGATTTTATATCAACCTTTCTGAATCTAGCGGCAAAATCTAAGTAGCTCTTTGTAACCAATGGGTCTCCTGAGGTTCCAGGAGTCTGGGCGTGCAGTTGTAAACATGGCATTACAAGCATGAATACAAAAAGTACAGATTCGATTAGCCTTTTCATTGTTTTCGTTTGTCTCCAAAGTTGTCAAGCAGTATTTCTCTAAAATCAAAGAAATCTGGTCATATTTTTTATATTATAGTACCATAATCTAGGTCACTTTGCTATAGCAACTTTAAATTCGTCAACCCAGCCGTGCGCACCCTCTTCAATCCAATGATTGCCAGTTCTTTCAAGCAAAGAGCCATATTGGGTGGCTAAATTAGGATAATTTTCATAAACAGCAGCATTTGACGGTTCGCTTGAGTTTTACAGTTTGGAGTCAGTTTCATAGCCTCGCTTCCTTTTACAGGAGCGGATTTTTATGTCAATTCAATAAAAAATCCATCTGTCGTATATCACAATAAAGAACGTAACAAGACTGTATTTTTATGAATCAGTGTATGAGCCGGTTAGCATCGTTGGCGTTGTTGGCGTTGTTGGCTGCCCTTCTCGGTTGATGGTATCACGCCACTGCGAGGTCTTCCTCCGTGCTCATCAAAGGAGGAAGGCAAGGCGAAAAAAATTGTAATGTTATTAGTTCAGGCTTGGTGCTGCTCCCTCATTCGTCACGCTACGCGTGCCACCTTCCCCCACACGGAGGAAGGCTAGGTGTAGGAGAGGATCTGTTGTTT
>JAZRWI010000068.1:0-73097 GCA_045599645.1 Candidatus Avigastranaerophilus sp. | reverse complement strand
GTTGGTTTATTAACAGGGATCATCTTCGCTCTTTCGAGTTCTAATGACCCGCTTGGCGTCATATTCAAAGTCATTTTGATCTTATTCTCAAATAGCTTGGTCGCTTTCGCGGCCCCTCCACCGGAGTGGATTATTTTTTTGCCTTCGCTTGAAGGTGTGAGTATTTTATTACTTTAAATTCAATTTGTCAACATAAATAATATTTATTTTTTAAATGTAAAATATAGTGTTAAATCGGCTTTTATGATGTATTATAGATATATCAAATCAAGGAGAAGGATATGAAAGTATTTCTTAAAAACGCAAAATATTTTTGGGCTGGTGGCGACACCGAAGTAAAAGAAAATGTATCAGTTTTAATCGATGGTACACAGATTCAGGCAGTCGGTAGCGATACTGAATTAGCACCAATGGCTGCTGATGCAAGAAACATTGATGCTTCTGAAATGCTCATTATGCCTGGTATGGTTAATACTCACCATCATTTTTATCAGACATTAACAAGAAACTTTCCAAATGTTCAGGATGCTAAGCTTTTCGATTGGTTGACAAATCTTTATGGACTTTGGGCAAAGATTACTCCAGATGATTTTGCTCTGTCTACTAGAATAGCTGCATTAGAACTCCTTCAGAGTGGTTGTACAACTTCTGTTGACCATTCATATGTTGTTCCGAATAATGATTCAAGCTTCTATCTTAGACAAGTTGAAGCAGCTAAGGAAGCTGGTTTAAGATTCCATCTCTGCAGAGGCAGCATGTCTCGTTCTAAGAAAGACGGCGGTTTGCCACCGGATTCTGTTGTACAGACTGAAGATGTAATCATGAAAGAAACTGACGAACTTGTAAAACAGGTACATCAGGCTGAACGTGGTGGTATGTGCAGAATCATCGTTGCTCCATGTTCCCCATTCTCAGTAACTAAGGAACTCATGGTAGAAGCTAAGAAATATGCTAATAAGATGGGTTTGAAGTGTCATACTCACTTGGCTGAAACCTTCGACGAACAGGATTACACTCTAGCAGACTGCGGTTTAAGACCATATGACTTTATGGTTAAGCTTGGCTGGATGGATGAAAACTCTTTCTTTGCACATTGTGTACACCTTAATGAAGATGAATACACTAGAATGGGTAAAGTAAAAGGTGGCGTAGCACATTGTCCAACTAGTAATGCTCGTTTGGCTTCTGGTATTGCTCCAATTACTGAAATGCTTAAAGCTGGTGTTCCGGTAAGTGTAGCTGTAGACGGCAGCGCAAGCAATGACTGTTCAAATATGTTCATGGAAGTACGTAATATGATGCTTCTGCAACGTGTTCTCAAAACTGCTGATTGTATTACTGCCAGAGACTGTTTGAAATGTGCTACTCTGGGTGGTGCTCAGGTTCTTGGCCGTGATGACATCGGTATGTTGGAACCAGGTTATGAAGCAGATATGATTGGTGTAAGACTTGATAGTCTTAGACAGGCAGGTAGTTCTACTGATCCATTGGCTGCTTTGGTATTCTGCGCTGTTGATACTGTTGATTTCTCAATGGTTCATGGTGATGTTTTGATTGAACATGGTAAGTTCACAAGATATAGTGATTATCAGCTTCAGGAACTTATTTCAAAACAGAACGAAAGAAGTATTGCCCTTTACGCTTCTAAGTAATCATGAAAAAAACTGATACCTGGAATTTTGAAAATCTTGTAAGCGCGGATGAGCATTTTGATGACTTAAAGTTATCAGAAAAGCTTATGTGTGCTTTTATCGCTAATTGCGATATGGAAATGGATGAAAACCAGTTATTCTGGCTTTTATCTGATATTGATAAGCGTGAGCCTATCGAAGAAGATTTTTCGCTTGAACAGGTATCATTATCTCTTAATGCCCTTGTAGACAAGAAGGTTATTAAGAATGATGGTAATCGATTTATGGTTGAGGATATTTATTATCCATCAGCCTATCGATTCCCATTATATTTTGATGTAGAAAAATTTTCTTTAACACTTCACTCTTTTGCACTTTCATCTGAATATTCCTTTGAATTCAGTTGCAGACAGAACTTCTTTTCTAGTCTTTTGATGAATTTGCTTAGTGGAAATATAAGTGATGAAATTTTTTCTAACTTCGATTATGGCTTTTTAAATAATCAAACTGATATTCCTTTATTAAGTAAAGTCTTGGAACCATTTGATGAAAATTGGTTTGAAGGCTTACCTGAAAATTCACAGATTTTCCTGCTTAATTATGCAATATATTATGAAATATTGAATTTTAAAAATGTTCTTTCTTATGAAGGGCAGAACATTTTTAAATATTTCATGAAAGCTAAATGGTATAAATCCGAGTTATTCTTAGCTGAAGGTGCTCATAATCTCGCTTTATATCTGATTTTCTGTGGTAATTTCGAAAGAGCTAAATCATATTTAGAAATTTCAACTTCAATTGAAGTTCAAGGTGTTAATGCCTTCCTTGTTTATCTGTTCCATGGCTCAGTAAATTCATTGCCTGTTTTCCACGAGGCTATGAAACAACTTCAGAAAAAGAAATCTAAGAGGAATATTACATTTTTCAGTTTAGCAGATATTTTCTATTTCATTAGCATGCTTCAGGATGGTAGTAGTGAATCTTTGTATGAAGCTGTTAAATATATTGAAAAAATAGATAAAATGCCTTTGGTATTTAAACCGGCATATAATATATTACATGAATTCTATTGGAATAGAACAATAGGAAAATGTAATAAAGAAAAAGTTTCTGCTTCTTTACAGCAAAGTAATTGTCCTTTTTTGAGATGGCTTTCTGTTTTTGTTTCATTATGGGCGGGGTGTAATAATTTTAATGAGCTTGAAGAAGCTGTTTTATCTTTGATTGAAAAGTCTAAGAAGACTGAGCTTACATTTATCTATTCAGAATTGCTTCAGTTAGCAAAAAAAGCTGGTTATAAAACTGATATTGATTATGAAACTGAATTAGAAAATTGGAAAAATAATTATATTATTCCATTTATTGATAGAGTTGACCAAAAACAAAAATGGGAATACATACTTGATGAATTATCAACCAAGCTTAATCTTGCTTCGTCTGTCAAGGAATCTACTATTAGACTGATTTGGGATTTAAGATTGGATATAGAGTCACATTCAATAAAGATATTTCCAAAGGAACAGCAGAAACTAAAAAATGGAAAATGGTCTGTAGGCAAGCCGGTATCTCTAGACTTATTCTTTGAAGATTTGAATCCCTACCCTGATTTTTATACAGAACAGGATAAAAAGATTTATAAGGCTTTACAAAAGCTAAGACCATGGCTGTCTGGAAATGGTGACCAAACTTGGCAGATTTTGCCATCCTTAGCTAATTGTCCAAAAGTATTTTTGAATGAAAATTATAGTAAGCCAATAGAAGTTATTAAGGGGAATCCTGTCTTAATGCTTCGTGAAAATGAAAATGGTTTATTCTTTGATTTTCAGCCACCATATGATGGAAACCCTGTTATAGCAGTAATGGAAAATGAAAGTAGATTAAAAATATTTGAATTTTCCAAGGAAGAATTAGAAACAGCTAAATTATTGTCTAGTGAACAAATTTTCCCAAAGGCTGCCATTAATCGCATCAAAGAAATAATAGCCGGTTTGAATAAATTAATGCCGGTTCACACTACTGTTGAAGGCACAAAAGCATTAACTCCGATTGCAAGTATTGCTTCTAGTTCCATAATTTATGCTGAATTAGAACCAATAGGTAATGGTTTAAAGGTAAGGTTCTGTGTTAAACCATTTGGGGTTAACGGTCCTAGTTTTAATCCTGGTAAAGGAGAAGCTGATGTATTTACTGAAATAGCAGGACAACACCTTCATACGAAAAGAAACCTTCAATTAGAATTAAAAAATTATAAAGATGTTCTTGAGGATTGCACTATTCTGATTGGTGAAATCGGTGATGACTGCAGTGCTTTATTCAGCACACCGGATGCTTCCTTAGATTTGCTTCTAAGTCTTAAGGATGTGCCCGACCTTGTTATTGAATGGCCTGAAAATAGCAAGCCTAAGAAGGTTGTTGCAGCTAGTTTTAAGAATTTTTCTTTCAGAGTTAAAAATATGAATGATTGGTTTACTCTGGAAGGTGAACTCAAAATAGATGAAAATCATGTAATTGATTTACAAAAGATTCTGAAGCATTATGAAAAAGGTAGCCGATTCATTCAGATTGAAGAAGATCAATTTCTTGCAATTACTGAAGAATTTAGAAAGCATATTGAAGATATACAGGCTTTCACAAAGACTGATGAACAGCAAAGTGTTTTCCATGCTTCCACTATCCAGCTTATGGATGAGATATTAAAGGAAGGCAGTAAGCTAACATTTGATAAGACATGGCATGAAATGTTAAGTCATATCAGACATGCTTCTGATAAAAAATTTGTTGTTCCTGCTGAATTTAAAGCTGATTTAAGAGCATACCAGGATGATGGCTTTAAGTGGTTAAGCCGCATGGCATATCTGGGAATGGGCGCATGTCTTGCAGATGATATGGGTCTTGGGAAAACTGTTGAAGCCCTTTCAATCATAACATCTAGAGCTGACAAGGGACCTGCATTTGTTTTGGCTCCTACATCAGTCTGTATGAACTGGTATCAGGAATGTCAAAGATTTGCTCCAACCCTTAATCCCGTTTTGTTTGCTCAAAGCGATAGAAAAGAAACTATTAAGAATTTAAAACCAAATGATTTAATAATATGTAGTTATGGTGTGTTACAGCGTGAAATAGAAGACTTAGGTGCTGTGAACTGGAGTACAGTTGTTCTCGATGAAGCGCAGGCTATTAAGAACATGGCAACAAACCGTTCACAAGCGGCTATGACTTTAAAAGGTCAGTTTAAAATGCTTATGACTGGTACACCTATCGAAAATCATTTAGGTGAATTATGGAACCTATTCCGTTTCTTGAATCCTGGATTTCTCGGAACAATTAATGAATTTAATGAAAAGTTTGCTGTTCCTATACAGAGTTTTAATGATAAACGCGCTCAGGAAAGATTAAAAAAGCTTGTACAACCTTTCATTCTAAGAAGAACAAAGAATCAGGTTCTTAAGGATTTGCCAGCTAGGACTGAAGTGATTCTTAATGTTGAATTAAGCCAGAGAGAAGCTGAAGTTTACGAAAGCTATCGCAGACAGGCAATGGAAAATATTAAGAAATCTTCTAATAAAAATATGAACTCTGATGCAAAGCCAATGATTGTTCTGGCTGAAATAATGCGTCTAAGAAGATTATGCTGCAATCCTTCCCTAGTTGTTCCTGAAATGAATATTGAAAGTTCAAAACTTAATTTGCTGGAAAGCATTACAGAAGAACTTCTTGCAAGTGGCCACAAGGCTTTGATATTCAGCCAATTTGTAGATCACTTATCAATAATAAGAAAGTTCTTCGATGAAAAGGGGTATAAATACCAGTATTTAGATGGCACTACCACACAGAAGGCCCGAGCAAAAGCAATTAAAGATTTTCAGGATGGCGAAGGAGATTTCTTCCTTATAAGCTTAAAAGCAGGTGGACAAGGTATTAATTTGACTGCAGCAGACTATGTAATTCATATGGATCCATGGTGGAATCCTGCAGTTGAAGACCAGGCTTCAGACCGTGCTCATAGAATTGGTCAGACTAGACCAGTAACAATTTATAAACTTATTACTACAAATACAATTGAAGAAAAGATAGTTCAGCTTCACGGCAAAAAACGTGATCTGGCTGACGGTTTGCTTGACGGTACAGATATCTCTGGCAGAATTTCAACCAGTGAACTTATATCATTGATTAATAGTTCTGCCCTTTCGCAACTAAGAAATTAATATTAAAATAATGATGCACCTATCTGTAGGCCTTCATTATGTATATTAAACTTTGAAACGCCGCATGGAAAATCAAGTTTTTTAAAGTCCCAAAGTGGATTTAACCAGTTCTGAAGCATTTCTATTACTTCCGCGGTCATTTCCTGACCATTGATATTACCATTATCGATTTTCAGTATCACTGTTGAATCAGGAATTTGAACTGTGAAATTGGCTTCAAATGGAACAAAATCATCAAGTGATAATAATGCAAATGGATTTCCTGGGATTCTTTTCATATTAATTTTACCAATGACATTTATTTTTCCATCAATAAAAGACAGCCTTGCTTCATTGATGATTCTTTTGGAAGTAGCAGGCCTTGATATTTGTTTATCGATAATAGCTTGAATTTCATTTATACTTAAGTCAGCAGCAACTTTTATAGGAATATTTCTCAGTTTATCAAAGGTTATCCCCTCGTCTAGTAATGTATCTTTACGCTTCGTATCGAAATTACAGAACTTTACTTTTGCTATTTTAAAATTGAAGCCTTTTATATTCCCTTTATTTAGGTTTACATAATAATCGTTATTTGAAACCTCGCCATCTAATAGCAAGGAATCTGCACAACAATCAATTATTATTTCTTTAAAATGATTTATTTCGCGTTCTCCCATAGGTAAAGCGAAACATTGAATATCTATGAAGAAAGTAGCTATCAGCAGAATTATTTTTTTCATTGTTAACTCCTTGTTAAATCAATTTTAACACAAAAAGAGTTGATACAAAATTAAATTGATGATAAGCTAATTGCGTTGAGTATTTTAAATCAAAAATCGAGGTCTGATTGATGAAAATTATCGGTAATGCAACAATTGTAACTCTTGGTGAAGATCATAAGGTTATTCACAACGGCGCTGTCGCTTATGATGAAGAAAAGATTCATGCAGTTGGTTCAACTGAAGAATTGAAAGCACGTTTCCCAAAAGCAAAAGTAAAAAATGTTAACGGCCGTGTAGTAATGCCTGGTATCGTTAATACACATATGCACCTCTACTCTACTTTCTCACGTGGTATTTCATTACCAGGTGAACCGGCAGCTAACTTTTTGCAGGTTCTTGAAAGATTGTGGTGGAAGCTTGATAAGGCTCTGACTCTGGATGATCTTTATCTCACTGCAATGATTCCTCTTCTTGATGCAGTAAGAAATGGTTGTACTACCCTTATTGACCATCATGCAAGTCCATATTGCGTAACTGGTTCTCTTAACATTCTCAAAGATGCTTTCAGAAAATGCGGTCTTCGCGGTAATCTCTGCTATGAAATCTCTGATAGAGATGGTCAGAAGATTTGTGACGAAGGCTTCGAAGAAAACGCTAACTTCATTCGCCAGTGTCAGATGGAAAATGCTGAAGATATGTGCGGTTTAATCGGTATGCATGCCAGCTTCACCCTCAGTGATGCTGACCTTGAAAGAGCTGCCGAACTCAAGAAATCACTTAAGACTGGTGTTCATATCCATGTTGCTGAAGGCGCTGCTGACAATGAAGATGCTGTTAAGCGCGGCTATCGTTCTGTTGTAGACAGACTTCATAAATTTGGTCTTACTGGTGAAGACAGCATTTTCGTTCATGGTGTGCATTGTGATGAACATGATATTCAGACAATCGCTCTCACCGGAACTAATGTAGTTCACAATCCACGTTCTAACATGAATAATGCCGTCGGTTGTTCTCCATTAGAAAAGATGATGGCTGAAAAGATTCATGTAAGCTTCGGTACTGATGGTATGTCAGCTTCTCCATTAATGGATCTCTGCACTGCTAACTTCATCCATAAGCATGTAGCAGGCGATCCAAGAAAGATTTATGGAGAAATCTGGAAAATGTGGTCACAGAACAATCCAAGACTTGCAACCAAGATGTTCAAGAAGAAAATTGGTGTTCTTGCAGAAGGTTATGCTCCAGATATCGTTATTTGGGACTACATACCATGCACTCCAATGACTGAAGCTAACACTCTTGGTCACCTTACTTATGGTATTCCATTTGCTAACTGTATGACTACTATCTGCCAGGGCAAGACCATTATGGAAGACGGCAAAGTTACATTCTTAGCTGATGGCGAAGAAGAAGAAATGATGGCCAAGTCTCGTGAACTGGCAGCAGCCCTCTGGAAGAGACTATAATCTAAACCATATTACGAAGTAATATAAAAAAACCGCAAACCCCGTTTGCGGTTTTTTTATTCATAATTCATAATTCATAATTCATAATTCATAATTCATAATTCATAATTCATAATTCATAATTCATAATTCATAATTCATAATTCATAATTCATAATTCATAATTCATAATTCACATAATGCATAATTCATCATAATGCATAATTCATCATAATGCATAATTAAAAATTCTCAAATAATAAACAATTTTCTGTTTTTATTATTTGTTGATGATATAATTATTAAAGGGAAGTGATAAATAATGAATTGTGATGAATTTAGAGAAAAAATTTCAAAATCAGACAATAATGCAGAACTAAGAGAACATTTTGAAAATTGTAAAGCTTGCAAGAAATGGCTTGATGATGAATTAAAAATCATACCAGAAGGAGCAACTTCAGAAAAATGGAATAACCTAATTGATTCAATAAAAGAAGAAAAGCCTGTAGAGGATATTGTCTCAGATAATAAAAAAGAAGAAGAAAAATCTTTCTTAGATTATTATTTATCAGGCTTAAAATATGGAATAGTATTCGGTATTGCAATAGTAATTGGATTTGGAATTGTCGACATTAATAAAAGTTCAAATACTAAAAATAATGTTATAAATGAAAATTCCGTAGCCTCTGATACCGTTATAATACCAAAGAATTCTATTGCAACTGAGACAAAAACAATAAAATAAACATCAATACTTTGATAAATATTAAATATGTATGAAACATACTCTTGTAATAATAAAATTGTTGAATTAAGTCACAAATTTGGAGTTGTGATTGTTAAATACTGTCAAGTATTAAATATGGCTAAAAAATGTTATGCTTTATCAGATCAATTATTAAGAGCTGGTACTAGTATTGGAGCAAATATTAGAGAAGCTCAAAGAGCTCAATCTTATCCTGATTTTATTTCCAAAATGAATATAGCATTAAAGGAATCAGATGAAACTTGTTATTGGTTGGAAATAATGCATGAAGCTGGCGTAATTAGTACTGATAATTTCAATATACTCTATCCAAAATCAATTGAGTTGTTAAAGATATTAAAATCAATAGTTAAAACATCGCGAAATAATTTTTATGTAAAAGAAAATGATGAATTCATTAATCCATTAACATCAGATTAGCATTTCTTATTTAATTAGTAATTATGCATTATGCATTATGAATTATGAATTAAGCATTATGCATTATGAATTATGCATTATGCATTATGAATTATGAATTAAAATCGTTCAGCAAGGTTTAATATTAATATAGATTTCGGCATAAAAAAACCGCTTACAGATTGTAAGCGGTTTTTATACTAATTAAGAATTAGATCAGAACTTGATGCGCTTTCTGGCGGCTTCTACCTGATTAGCGAGCATTTCTGGAACATTCGGGAATCTGGTGGTGAGCATCATAGCAGCGATGATGAATGGCTTGTAGCCTGCTTCTTTGTAGGTTTCTACTCTGTAACGATCAAATACAGAAGCAGCAACTTCACCGTGTTCGCAGCTTACATCAGTGATGTCTGCTGGGAGACAATGCATATAGAGGCCCTTACCATTCTTGGTGAGCTTCATCTTTTCTTCAGTGCATTCCCAATCCATGAACTTAGCATTGTTCTTGAGGCACTTCTTTTCAAGGTCTTTGAGACCATCCTGATCGTTATTCTTGAGAAGTTCAGTTCTCTTTTCCATAACAGCATATGGAGCCCAGCTCTTTGGATAAACAATGTCTGCATCCTTGAAGGCTTCGTCCATAGTGTTAACAACTTCAAACTTACCGCCTGATTTTTCAGCGTTGTTCTTAGCAATATCCATAATTTCTGGAATCAAAGTGTATCCTTCTGGATGAGCGAGTGATACGTTCATACCGAAGCGGGTCATGAGACCGATAACGCCCTGTGGAACTGAGAGTGGCTTACCATAGCTTGGAGAATAAGCCCAAGTCATAGCAATCTTCTTACCTCTGAGGTTTTCAAGGCCGCCGAAGTGTTCCTTCAACCAAGCCAAGTCAGCCATACACTGAGTTGGGTGGTCATAGTCGCACTGGAGGTTAACGATAGCTGGTCTCTGTGGGAGAACACCCTGCTTGAAGCCGTCATCAAGAGCTTCGCCAACTTCGCGCATATATTTGTTACCAGCGCCAAGATACATATCGTCGCGGATACCGATAACTTCAGAAAGGAAGGAAATCATGTTAGCAGTTTCACGAACGGTTTCGCCGTGAGCAATCTGAGATTTCTTTTCGTCAAGGTCCTGAACAGCAAGACCAAGAAGATTACAGGCTGAAGCAAAAGAGAATCTTGTTCTTGTAGAATTGTCTCTGAACAAAGAGATACCAAGACCAGAATCAAAAACCTTAGCAGAGATGTTTTCTTTTCTCATCTGCATAAGTAAGCGAGCTGTAGAAAGAATCATCTTGAGTTCGTCATCAGATTTTTCCCATGTCCAAAGGAAGTCATGGCGATAAAGGTCGGTGTTGTAGGTCTTAATTTCTTCAAGAAGAGCTTTAATTTCGGTATTCATTTATAAATTCCTTTTTTTAATTTAAAACAGAGGCAGGTATATAACCTGTCTCTGTTAGTTTCTAATTACTTACTTGTGAGCGATGTTCCAAGCATACTGAGCATAGAATGCTGAAGCGATTTCAAGGTCATCAACAGCACACTTTTCATTTGGGAAGTGAGCAAGAACTTCATTTCCAGGACCGAAACCAATCATTGGAATCTTGTGGATACCATTGATAGTAACGCCGTTTGTAGAGAATGTCCATTTGTCAACCTTTGGAGCTTTTCCGAAGAGTTCGGTATAAGCTTTTACACCTGTCTGAACAACATGTTCTGATTCTGGAAGCTTCCAGGTTGGGAAGTATTTTTCCATACCATACTTAGTGCCAGTCCAAGCAACTTCGTCATAATGGAGTACGGTAATCTTAGCATCGCCAACTTCATTACCAACCTTAATGCCGGCTCTCTTGAGACAATCTTCAACTTCAGCGCAGCAAGATTCTTTTGTTTCGCCCCAGGTCATACGTCTGTCGAGGTGGATATGAACGAAGTCAGCTACAGCACAAAGTGATGGGCTGCCAGACTTGAATTCAGAAATTGTTACAGTGCCCTTGCCAAGGAAGTTATCTTCGTCTGGCTGTAATCTTTCATTAAGCTTTTCAATTTCGAGAGCGAATTTGGAAGCCATATAAGCAGCGTTTACACCGCGTTCTGGAGCTGAACCGTGGCAAGAAAGACCATGGAAATCAACGCCAATTTCCATTCTTCCACGATGACCGCGATATACATTAAGATTAGTTGGTTCAGTAGAGATTACGAAGTCAGGTTTCTTAATAAGACCCTTCTTAACGTCTTCTTCGATGATATAATTCCAGCAGAGACCGTCGCAGTCTTCTTCCATTACTGAGCTAACTACATAATAAGTAACGTCTTCTTTTTCTGCGAAGCCCATTTCTTTGAGGATTCTTCCAGCAGTAATGGCAGTAACAATACCGCCTTCCTGGTCAACAGAACCACGGCCACAAACACATTCAGTTGGGTTACCACCATTGCGGTCCTTAAGAACGCTTGGCTGAATCTTACCGTCAAATGGACCAAATTCAGTCCAGTTATCCATATTGCCAACGCCAACAGTATCAACGTGACCGTCAATAGCCAAAACAGTCTTACCATTGCCAATACGGCCAATTACGTTTCCGAGACCGTCGATGATTACTTCGTCGAAACCGGCTTCTTTCATCTGTCTTTCAACTTCATGCTGAACATCGCCTTCCTTCATGCTTTCAGAAGGAATCTTGACCAATTTAGCCAAATTTTCAGCTGTGTACATACGATACTTCTTAGCCAGTTCACGAACTTTTTCTGCGTTACTCATTCCAATCTCCAATTCATCTAATAAATTTTAAAAGAAACAACACGTATGAGTTATTATAAGCATACGTCGAAAAAATAAACAACCTTTTTATGAAAATATTTCAATCTTCTTTACATTTTAATAAAACAAAGTCAAATTGAAGAATGAAAATATTGTCTTCTATTGCAATATCAATATTGGAATCAATCATATATAACAATTCCTGAATTATAGGAATATTAATAAACTCAAGCAAGTGTAGCTGTTCTGTCCAATTTATTTCGGCAATGTTTTTACTGAAGCCATCAATAATACCTAATTTTTCTTTAGGTAAGTCTTCTAATGAAACCTTAAAGTTTTGTCTTAATATGACATCATTACTTCTTTCATCAAGCATTGAAATAGTTGACGTAATTTCCTTCTCAAAAAATCTTAAAAAGAATTCATATAAATGACCTAATAATTCTTCATAAGACATGACGGCGCCATAAAGATTAATGGGCACTTCTTCATTACAAGTGAAAGAAAGTCTATTTTCTAAGTTATTGGTTAGTGAATAATTCTTAAAATTTTTAATAAGACTATCATTTACTTCTCTAACAGAGAAATTCGCCAATTCATTCTTTTTAATTGAAAACTTTAGATTACCAAGAGTCAGGAGTTTGTCTGCAAATTTTTCCAAATTTTCCTGTTCGAGGTTTAAACGATTTATCATATTTTCTTTATCAGTATCCTCGGTCAGTTTTTTTAATCTTTCAGCATTGTGTTTCAATATTGCAGAGGTTCTTTGAAATTGTTTCCCGATAGAAGTTGACGTTTGATCGGCAAATTTCTGTGCTATCAAATAATTTTTATAAATAGCCTGTCGGCTTTCATTCAGTTTAAGAGTAAATCTTCTTAAAAACCAGACTAGAGTGCCTAAAAGTAAGGCCAAAGACACAGATACTATGAATGCTCTTTTGGTAGCGTCTTCCATAGGAATACATCTTTTAAGCATTTCATCAATGCTTAAATCTATACCAAGAGTTCCCACCTGCTTATGATTGCTGTCATAAATAGGAGCATAAGCACTATAGAGATTACCCCATTTATCTGTGTGCGGTTCTTCAGCAACCAAAGCCTCTTCATCTACATATGAGCGATATACTAATTTATCAGCGTCATTATATAATGTCATTGGCATTGATGGAACCTGGCTTGCTGCATCGGAAAAAATTGGTTTGCCTTCTGCGTCAACAGAAACTGGGTCAAACAAGAAATAAACCTTTTTGTCTATAACCTTTGTAATAAAAATGTAAGAAAGAGAGGTTCCTATTCTTACCTTTTGTAATTGTTTATATACCTGCTGATATTTAGGGTCGTTAAAATCTTCTGCTTTATTGATAAATGCAACATTATCGCCATCGATCAATGAGGCTATGCCTTTTACTGTTCTTAAAAGACCAATCCTGATTTCTGTCTGTAAAACATTCAAACTGCTCTTATATATAAAATATGACGTTACGAAAGTTAGGATTAAAGCAAAAGTTCCGATTAAGACTCCTTCAAATACTGGATTAATTATGTATTTTTTTGCAGTAGAAATCTTCTTTTGATTAACTGAATAACTATCATACTCTTGCATATAAATCTTACACCTCTCCTACATTGTGCAAAAAAGACGGACAAAGGTTTTTTTTATTAAATTATTCAACTCTATATTGAGATAAAGCAAATGTGAAATATAGCAATGAGGTTACGGTTATTACATAAATTAAACCTTCGCTGGAAGCCCAGTCCATTGCAAGACCGATAAGTCCGATTCCAAGCAAACCACCGATTGCCTTTACCTGAGTAAAAGCAACACTGGCTGACATCTGATCTTCTCTTCTGAAGATATCGCCTAATAATGTCATACAACCGGAATAGACGCCTTGAACAGCCCCACCCCATACAAACAATAATATATATGCGAGAATAACATTCTTTATTGCAATTGATAAGAAGAAGGAACATAACAAGCTGCCAAAAAAGCTTAAGATAACAACATTATGTCTATCGTTAAACTTATCTGATAACCATGAAATAAGAGGACCGGCAACAAATCCACCAAACTGGAACATCGTTAATAAAATTGCAGCCTGAGGTTGTGTCATACCAGCAGACATACCATACAAGGTAATAAATGCTGGAACACCCCAAAGGATAACACCACCCATGAAGGCTCCAAGCATAACTTTTTTACCATTTCTAATGATAAACATAATTCTAGGCTTAGAACCTGCTTTAAACGGTGGATTACAATTGAATAAGAATATTACTGGTATAAGTGATGAAAGAGAAAGACCGGCTACGATGTAAAAGCTTAGTGCTCTTGCGCCTTCAGCACCAAACCAGTTTAAAAGCACTGGACCAAGAGCTAAGCCTGAGCTCATTCCACCAAGATACCACGCCATTACATAACCACGGTTACTTTTAAGGTTCGCGGAACCAATCCAGGTCTGATATGCGATACCGATAAGGTTTGAACTTATTCCATATATAAAAATACCAGCAATCCAGGCATATGTATTATCTGTATAAATAAGAGGTATTGCTATGGCTATTCTACCTAAGGAGCCTGTTATTACTGAACCTAAGACTCCAAGTTTACCTATCATTGAGCCAATTACAGGACTGAAAACAATTATTGAAAAAGTTTCGGCTGAAAGAATAGCACCAATAAGGGAATTTGATAGAGTACCAAGACCCTTCAATGTTACGGGAAAGACAACAGATGCTGCACCAGCACATACTTTACCTAGAAAAATGGATATAAGAACCATCCAAATACTAAAAGGTACCTTATCTTTTTTTTCTACTACTTCTACTTTTTCTTCATTTTCTTCCATAATTAGCCCTCAACTTCTTCGCTTTCCTGAGACTTCAGAAGCATAAAATCAAAGCTCAGCTTGAAAAAATTATCCTTAATTTCAGCTTTAATGTCTGAACCTAAGACATATAATAGTTCCTGAACTATTGGAATATTTATGCTTTCGGCTAATTCAAGCTGTTCGCCCCAGTTTACGGAAGAAATATTTCTGCAGAAGGCTTCTACTAAATTTTTTCTACCACCATCAATACCTTCTGTGGATACAGCAAAAGTTTGTCTTAGAACAACGTCTTTACTTCTTTCATCAATTAATAAAGTTTTAGAATAAACAGAGGCTTCGAAAAGATTTAGACAGAATTCATAAAGATGACCGACTAATTCTTCATATGAAACAACAGAACCATAAAGGATTTCAGGTATTTGCTTATCAATATCAAATATGATTCTGTCGCCTACTATTATTTTAGTATTGTCTTTGAAATTTCTAATCAGGTTTTTATGAACTTCTGTAATTGAGAAATTACATAACTGGTTTTCGCGTCTGGAGTATTTTAAAACTCCTAATGTCAGAAGTTTGTCGGCAAATTTTTCTAATATGTCCCTTTCAAGTTTAAGATTATTCTGAATAAGACTTATTTCTTCGAACTTTGATAATATGTTGAGCTTCTGAGCTGTATATTTCAATATACTGGATGTTCTTTGGAACTGTTTACCCAGGTTGGAGGAAGATTGATCTGCAAATCTTTTAGCTACCAGGAAGTTCTGATATATATTCTGTCTACTTTCATTAAGCATGAAAGTAAATCTTCTAGAAAACCAAACGAATGTTCCAAGCAAGAGTGCTAATGATACAGAAACGATGAATGCACGCTTAGTAGCGTCAACCATCGGACTGCATCTTTCAAACATTTCATCAACTCTTAAATCTGCTCCTAAGGTACCAACAACTTTTTTATTCTTGTCGAAGATAGGAGCATAAGCACTATAAAAGGTACCCCATCTGTCAGTATAAGTTGTATCAGCATAAACCCCTACACCCTCATTAAATGCTTTTATTAGAAACTCGTCAGCATCTTCATAAGGACTCATGGGTATTGATGGTTCAAGGCTAGCCGAGTCCGTATATAAAGGATTACCATTTTCGTCTATAGAAATTGGATCGATTATGAAATAAACTTGTCCGTCAACAATTCTGTTTATGTATAGGTAAGAAACGTGCTTTGTACCTATTCTTGCTTTTTGAAGAAGAGCCACCATTGCCTGATAATCGTCTCTGCCTACATCTTCAGGTTTAGTGAATGTTGCTATTTTATCACCATCAAGAGTAGCAGCAATACCGGTTACAGTTCTCAAAAGTCCATCCTTAATTTCATTTTCAAGAACTGTCATAGAATTAGTATAGATAAAATAGGCAGTTATAAATGTCAGTAATAAAGCGAATAGACCTAGAACAGCACCTTCCATCACTGGACTGATATTATATTTCTTAGCCTCTTTGGGAGGTTCCTGATTAACAGAATAAGTTTCGTACATAATGAATCCTCTTTTAATACTTCGAGATTTTATACCACATTTTCCTTATAACTACAAATTAGTGTTGATTTTTTTTTGATATTCTGTTTAATTGAAAGAACGAGTGTTTTAAGTTCTATTTTAAGGAGCGTTTTATGACAACTAACGGTAAACTTGCCGTAGTAGCAGTAGGTGGAAATTCTCTTATTCTTGATAAGGCTCACCAGACAGTTTCAGACCAGTATGATGCAGCTTGTAAGACTATGGAACATGTTGCTGATATGATTCAGGAAGGCTACAATGTAGTTCTTACCCACGGCAATGGACCACAGGTCGGTTTCATTCTTCTACGCAGTGAAATAGCCAGCTCTAAGATTCATCCAGTACCATTGGATTCATGTGGTGCTGATACTCAGGGTGCTATTGGTTATAACTTCCAAATGGCTCTTGGCAATGAATTTAAAAAGCGTGGAATTAACAAACCGGTTGCTACTGTAGTAACACAGGTATTAGTTGATAAAAACGATCCTTCTTTCCAGAAGCCTACTAAGCCTATTGGTCAGTTCTATACTGAAGCTGAAGCTAAAGAAAAGATGGCTAATGACCATTGGGATATGGTTGAAGATGCAGGTCGTGGCTGGAGACGTGTTGTTGCTTCTCCACTTCCAAAGGAAATTATTGAAGAAGGTGCTATTACTGCTCTTGCTGATAAAGGCTTCTGCGTTATCGCTGTAGGCGGTGGCGGAATTCCTGTAATCAGAGATGACAATGGCATGCTTAAAGGCACTGCTGCCGTTATTGATAAGGACTTCGCTTCTTCTCTTCTCGCTTCTAATATTAATGCTGATGCATTTATCGTTTCTACTGCAGTTGAAAAAGCTTGCTTAAATTTTGGTAAGCCGGATCAGAAAGCTATTGATAAATGTACTGTAGCAGAATTGGAAAAATGGTGTGAAGAAGGACACTTTAAGCCAGGTTCAATGCTTCCAAAGTGTCAGGCTATCATTAAGTTCATTAAGAACGGTGGTAAGCATGCAATCATCACAAATCCGGAAAACCTCGCTAAAGCAGTAAGAGGTGAAGCTGGTACACACGTATATCCATAATGAATTAAGAAAGGCTAATATTATTATTAGCCTTTTTTTAACTTTAGATAGAAAATAGGTGCAAATATTAAAATATTGTGCTAATCTATCTTCACGGTAGTGAAAGCTACCATAAAATCAAGGAAATAAGGGTTCGCCCTAGAAATAAAGGAATTATAAATGGCTAAATATTTAAAGAAGTTCGAACTCCATGTTAATGAATCAGTTCTCAAGAACACTGTTGAACGCGCTAAGAAACAGAATATCATTATTCCTACTTATGCTCAGCAGAGAAACCCAGATTTGATTCCTGAAAAGATCAAAGCTGAAGTTAAACCTCATGGTCTTTGGGATGTTCATCCAAGAAACCTTTTCAGAATTACTTGGAAGAATAACGTTGAAACTGGTCTTTATGGCGATGTTAACTTTGTTGAATTACCACCAGAATTGACTGGCGTTAAGGCAAGAATTTTCGGTCTCGTTGGTAAATTCTTCCCAACAGGCGCTCACAAAGTTGGTGCTGCATTTAGCTGCTTAGTTCCAAGACTTGTAACTGGCGAATTCGACCCAACAACTCAGAAAGCTGTATGGCCTTCTACTGGTAACTACTGCCGTGGTGGCGCTTATGACTGTGCTCTTCTCGGCACTCCATCAATCGCAATTCTTCCTCAGGAAATGAGTAAGGAACGCTTTGACTGGTTGAAAGAAATCGGTAGTGAAATTTTCGCAACTCCTGGTTGTGAATCTAACGTAAAAGAAATTTATGACAAGTGCCATGAACTCGACGCAGAACGTGGTAACAGCATCGTAATCTTCAATCAGTTTGCTGAATTTGGTAACCCAATATGGCATTATCATCAGACTGGCTCTGCAGCCCTTGAAGTATTCGAAAAAGTTAAGAGACCTGGTGACAGAATGAGCGCTTGGGTTTCTGCTACTGGTTCTGCTGGTACAATCGCAGCAGGCGACCACATTAAGAATGTTCACCCACATGCAAAGATTGTTGCTTCTGAAGCTCTTCAGTGCCCAACACTTTACAACAACGGTTTCGGTGGCCATCGTATTGAAGGTATCGGCGATAAGCACGTTCCTTGGATACACAATGCAAGAAATACTGACGTTGTAGTTGCAATCGACGACGAAAACTGCATGAGAATGCTCAGAGTATTGAATACTCCAGAAGGTCATGAAGTTCTCGCTCAGGCTGGCGTAAAGAAAGAACTTATTGAAAAGTTGAACCTCCTCGGCATCAGCTCTATCAGCAATGTTCTCTCTGCAATTAAGACTGCTAAGATGTTCGAAATGGATGAACATGACTGCTTGTTCACATGCTTGACTGACTCTGCAGTTATGTATCAGTCTCGTCTTGCTGAACTTGAACAGGCTCATGGTAAATATACACATGACAGAGCAATGGCTGACTTCGAACGCTATTGGCTCGGTGAAGATTCTCAGTATATGCAGGAACTCACCTACTTCGATCGCAAGAGACTTCACAACCTCAAATACTACACTTGGTGTGAACAGCAGGGTAAGACTGTTGAAGAAATCCGTGAACTCTGGGATCCAGAATTCTGGGAAGACCTCTTCAGTGATGAAGTTGTTAACTCTTGGGATGAACACATCAAGGAATTCAATGAACGCACTGGTTTGTTGAAATAATTTAACTTGAAATGAAAAAGCGGTTCTTCCGTAGAACCGCTTTTTTTATTACTGATTAATATGAAAAATTTACTTCATTTAAAAGGTACTGTAAAAAGCGTAGACCCAGACTTTGTGTTTGTGAAGGATGATAAAACAGATACTGAGTATAAGTTTTATTTCACAGATTTAAAGAATTCTAGTGAAGGCGATAAAATTGATGCTCTTATAGCACCAGCCTTTACAGAAGGGTCTGCTTCTAAAATTCTTTCATTAAAAGAAACTAAGAAAGTTAAACCTATAAAAATGCCTAATTTCAATACTTTGATCGGGCATATGATTAAAACAAAAGAACGTCTAAAAGCTAATCTGGAAATAGAAGAAGATCCGGCTTCAGTTAATGATTTAAAAGAAAAGATTTCCTGGCTGGAAAAAGGAATATCTTTATTTTCTTAAGGAAATATTATGAATACTGAATTTTTTGAAAAATATGCAAATACCCCAGTGAGAAAGCTTCCTTTTGCCATTCTTGACCTTGAAACAACAGGTTTTAAACCAGGTCCTGCAAAAATAACCGAAGTAGCGATTATTTTATATGAAGACGGTAATGAAGAACGTTTTGAAAGATTCGTCAACCCTGAATGTCATATTCCTAATGAAATAACAAATATAACCCATATTACTGATAATATGGTTAAAAATGCTCCCACTATAAAAGAAATAGCCCCTACTCTCCGCGATAAATTAAGTAATAGAATTTTCGTCTCTCATAATGTTCCATTTGATTTTGCTTTTTTTGATTATTTCTTTAATAAATGTCTGAATTATGATTACCAGTGTTATTCACTTTGCACTTTGTTGTTATCAAGAAAGCTTCTAAGACTTCCTTCAAATAAATTAGAAAATGTGGCAAGACATTTTGGCTACAATCTTGTTGATGCCCACAGGGCAATGAATGATACTGAAGCTGTGAAAGCATTATTATTAAAGTTTTTTGATGTTTTAGAAGAAAATGGCATTAAGACTTTAAAAGACTTAGTTGATAAAAAATTAATCTATGTAGGTAAACCACCTTTAAGATAAAAAAATGGCCCTCGTTAATCGAGGGCTTTTTTTTACTTATATAAATATTGGCCTACTACCCAGTTTTGGCCTTTATTATAGCCAAATCTTTCATATAAGCCTAAGAGATATAATTTCCAGCGTTCATACCATAACTTTGCGTCTTTGTGACCATAAGCCTTTTGCATAGATTTTAATATTACATCTCTATTGAATACAAACTTTTTAAACCATTTATCAGCGGTCATCTTATAGTGTTCGCCGCTAATTTCCCAGCAATCACACAAGTGAAGAGCCTGATTGGTAAGCATATGGGTTTTAAAGCTCGGTGTTATATCTTCTGAAATTATGTTATTCCCAGGATAATCCTCCATGCCAACAGAATCAGCATAGTATGAATAAGCATAATGAACGGGGGTCTGAAGGAAAAACATACCATCAGGTGATAATAAAGCTTTGATTTTCTTTTCCCAGCTTGGTTTGAAACTAATCAAATCAAATCTCTCAAGACAAATAATTCTATCAAATTTTAAATCCTTAAGATCAGTATAATCACAGCTTAAATATTCTATGTTGGAAAAACCATTGTCTTCAGCTCTTTTCTTGAGTTGAGAGAGAGTTTTTGCTGTATCTGTTATTGCGACTATTTTGCATTCTGGGAAATTTTTTGCAACATAAAGCGATAACGCGCCATTATTACATCCTATTTCTAAGATTGTCATTCCATCACGGATTCTTGCTTTATCTGCAGCCATCCAGAGGGCATTCTCTTCAGCTTCATCAAGATCTTCTGCGCCAGTAGAGAAATAGCCACACGCAAAATTCAGGTGCTTTCCCATAAAGAACTCATATGAATCCAATGGCAGGTCATGACTGGCAAATCTTGTATAACCTCTTTGTTGTAATGTTTTCCCGGTTATTAAATCCTGCGATATTTGCCTAAAAACAGAGTTTCTGGCATCTGTATTTCCTAAGGAAGAATATCTGTTGGCTCTGAAAAGTAAAAATTTCATCCAGAGTTTTGTCAGTCTAACTGGCACAAAACCAGTTTCTAATGCTTTATATATTATTTTAGAACCTAGTCCCATGATATTGTCTCCTTTATATGTTTATTTTATTATGTATTTAAAGTTTATTCAATATGCTATTGTTTTATTTTTAAAAGAAATGTAATATATAGCGCAATTTAATAATTATTTGGAGTTTTTAAATGGAACGACAGCAACTATATGACGTTTATCTCAAAGAAATAATGAACCTCATTGGTAATAAAAATTTTGAGAAAGCATTGGCATTATGCTCTGAAATGAAACAGAGGATGTTTGCAGAAAAGCCTGTCGATCCTATATTATTTGGCTGGCAGAAATATTATGCCTTTGTTTGTTTAATAAATCTTGATAGAGATGAAGATGCTTTAAATGAATTTTTAGGCTTGGAACCGCATCCTTTTGTTTTCGATTATATGCAGACAAGCTTTATGACTTCAGTCTGTGCTGAAATCTGCTGTGCAAAGGGTGATGCAGTTCTTTGCTCTAAATTCTGTCGTCTCGCCTGGACCACTTCTTTCCATGATGAGGATCATGTTGCAAGAGTTCAAAAAGCTCAGAACGCTTGCATTTATTTTGAAAGACTTAAGAAACCCTGCTTAAATTTCAGCTTTGCAAGATTCTTGACAGGTCTCGGAAAAACCAATGATATTCCAGTTTTGTATGTCCAAGGTCTTGAATGTTTACTTTCAAATTATAGACAGAGCAAAAGCCTTACAATAGCAGCTATTCTTATTAATAGCCTGCCTGAAGTAAAGAAATTGCTTGATAAAAACGAAGAAGATCTTCCAAAAGAAAGACTCATCGAATATATCGAAGAAGTATCAAAACTGCCTCAGTCCGTTGTAGTTTCCCAGAAATATACAGAAGCTAGAGATATGATGTTTAACGATAAGCTCCCTGAACTTGAAAAGCTTATTGAAGAATTCCCTTCTCTATTAGATGAAAACGATGAAACTGGTATGACTCTTTTGATGGAGGCTGCTCAAACTAATAATCAAAAAGCTTTACAGATGCTTTGTGAAAAAGGTGCTGATGTTCACAGATGCGAAATGATTTCAGGTCATTCTGCTTTATTGATAGCTACCAAACAAGGACATTACGAAATAGTAAAATATCTGATAGATCAAGGTGCTGATCCGGAAATTAGAGATAAATTTGGTTTCACACCAATTTCAATGGCAATTGTAGAAGATAAAATAGACTGTCTGGCTACTTTGCTCGGTTATGGTGTTCTGCTCGAAAGAAGAGACGAAAACTACGATACACCTTTCCTGTCTGCTATAAGATGCAAAAATATAGAAGCTATAAAAATGCTTGTATCAGCAGGTGCTGATATTACAGTAAAAACCAGAGATGATAAGAGCATTTTTGATTTAGCAGAAGAAACTAAGAACGAAGAAATCATTAAGTTAATATCTTTCCTAAAACCTCAGGAACAGTCTAAATAAAATCTTTAAATGGTTAGTAAAAGAAAAATAGCTTCACCTGTTCATTTAAATGAATATGACAGGCAGTATCTAAAAGAAACAATAGAACAGGCGGGAGGCTGTGAAGTTCTTTCTGCCGCTGTTTGTGTTGCTCCGGATACTTATTCTGACGTCAGAATTCTAGCAAGGGGAAATGTTGATACTGCTCCAGCAATAATAAGAAGCCTGAGGCCTGGTGAAGTTCTTCTTCATAATCATCCTTCAGGAAAAATTCGCCCTTCTGACCCTGACTTGGGGGTTGCAGATATTTGTGGAAAATCAGGCATTGGATTTGCCATTCATAATAACGATTGTTCAGAATTTTACGTAGTTGTTGAACCTTATATTGAACAAAAGCCAGAGAAACTAAGCAAAAAAGAAATGATTGCTTACATTTCTGAAAATGGTCCTATTGCAGAAAAGCTAAAGAATTATGAACAACGCGACGGCCAGATAGAATTAATGGGAAAAATCACTGATGCTCTTAATCAACCATGCCATGCAATATTAGAAGGTGAAACAGGCATAGGTAAGAGCATGGCTTATCTGATACCTGCTATTTTCTATTCAAATAAGAACCGTTGCAGGGTTTGTATATCTACTAATACGATAAATCTACAGTATCAGCTAGTAGATAAAGATTTACCATTTCTTGCAAAAATATTACCAGTAGAATTCAAATATTGCCTATTGAAAGGCAGAAATAATTACATCTGTTTAAGAAGAATTAAAGAAGCTACATCAAGCGATAATGCAGATTTTCTATTAGATGAGATGGAATTTCCCCAGTTTCAGAAGCTTGTTGCTTGGGCTGAAAAGACGACTGATGGCTCTTTAAGTGATTTAACATGGGTTCCTGTTGATTCTTTGTGGGATAAGCTTTGCTGTGATAAAGACAGTTGTCCGGGAGTTAAGTGTTCAGATTACAATGAATGCTTTTTCTATAATGCTAGACGAAAAGCTGCTGAAGCAGATATTCTAGTTGTAAATCATTCTTTGTTGTTTTCTGACTTAGCATTAAGGGCAGAAACCTCTGAGTATTCTCAGACAGCAGTTATTCCGGCTTGCAAATCAATAGTCATGGATGAAGCACATAACCTTGAAGATACTGCAACAAAGCACTTTGGTTATAGAACAACAGCTACAGGTTTCCAAAGAATATTAAATAAGATATACCAGAAACGTGGCAAGAAAGAATCAGGTACATTCACAACTCTCGCTAATGCTCTTGCTTTTAAACATGGCGATATTTCTGATTCTGACAGAGAATCTCTGTTAAATGAAATTAACAACCTTCTAATTCCATGTAGAATGGAAATATCTGATATAGCAAAGGTCTTGTTTGATTCTATCGCTACTTTTCTTGTTAATGAAAGTACACAGTTGGGTGAATATAGACTTAGAATTACAGAAAAACAGGAACGTGCTAATGAGTTTCTAATCTTATGTGATACTGCCAAGAAAGTTATTACTGAATGTAAACGCCTTACAAATGCAATGAAAAAATTTGCAAGACATCTTAACTCATCCATAGAAAATTTTGAAGATGATAATTCTATTTATGAGGTTCCTTATACCGAACTGAATAACTATGCAAATCGTGTTGATGAATTATCTCACGGATTGACAATGATGTTTGAAATTGAAACAGAAAACAGGTCAAGTTATGTGCATTTCTTTACTACAAACGTTAGAAAAACAGGTAGATTCACTTCAATTTCATCATTACCGATAATAATCTCGCAACAGATGATTGATTATTGTTTCACAAAGATTCCATGCACTATTATGGTTTCTGGAACTATGACTACAGCCGGTAACTTTAATTTTTTAAAGAATAGACTTGGATTGTTTCATCAAGAAATAGCGGAGACACTTATTGAAGGGAGATATCAGTCACCTTTTGATTATCAGAAGCAATCTAGATTGTTTATACCATCTGATTTGCCTGATCCTTCCAGTGCCCTATTTGTAGAACAGGCCACACAACCATTATTAGAAATTATTAAATCATCGCTAGGTGGTACACTTGTTCTTTGTACCTCATATTCACATTTGAATATGTTCTATAATAACCTGTCAACGATATTAGAAGCAAATGGAATAAGTTGCTATAAACAAGGTGATTTTGATAGACAATATCTTGTTGAATTATTCAAAGATGATGGTTCTGCTGTATTATTCGGCACTGATTCTTTCTGGGAAGGTGTAGATATTCCCGGTTCTGCTCTAAGGAATCTTGTAATCCTGAAATTGCCTTTTGCATCTCCCAATGATCCTGTTTTAGAAGCTCGTAATGAACGAATTAAAGAAGAAGGTGGAAATCCTTTTAAGGACTATCAACTTCCTATGGCTGCGATTAAATTGAAACAAGGCTTTGGTAGATTAGTAAGAACAAAACTTGATAGAGGTACAGTTTGGATTCTTGATAACAGAATAATAAATAAATCCTATGGAGCTTATTTTATTGATAGTCTCCCCGACTCTCCTGTGGTTAAGGGAAAATTTAAAATTTTAATAAAAATCGCACAGGATTTCTTCAACAACAAAGAATAAAGTTGTATAATATTTGCACTTAACTTTTTGGAAGTGTAAATATGTTTTCCTTTTTAATTAGCGTAGCTTTACTAATATGCGGTTACATCCTCTATGGCAACATTATTGAAAGAGTATTTGGTCCTGATGATAGACAGACTCCTGCTTATGCAATCAATGATGGTGTTGACTATATTCCAATGCCATTATGGAAGGTTTATCTTATTCAACTACTTAATATTGCTGGAACCGGACCAATCTTTGGCGCCTTAGGTGGTGCAGCCTTTGGTCCTATAGTATATTTCTGGATTGTATTTGGTTGTATCTTTGCAGGTGCAGTTCACGATTATATGTGCGGTATGCTTTCTGTAAGAATGAATGGTGCTAGTGTCTCAGAAATTACAGGTCACTTTCTTGGAAAAAAAGCATTGTTTATAATGCGTGTATTTTCTGTAATACTATTGATTGGATGTGGCGTAGTTTTTACAAGTGGTCCTGCTGGTTTACTCGACATCATCACTCCGAAACAATTTACAACACCTTTCTGGTATTGGATTATATTACTTTATTATTTTATCGCGACATTCGTTCCTATTGATAAGGTTATAGGTAAAATATATCCTTTATTTGGCGTTTGTCTTATAGTCATGGCTCTTGGAGTTTCTGGTTCATTAGTTTTCTCAGGAAAATTTGTAATGCCAGAAGTTTGGAATAATTTTTCAAATCTTCATGCAGAGCAGTTACCTGTATGGCCAATAATGTTCATTACTGTTGCTTGTGGCGCAATATCCGGTTTTCATGCTACTCAGTCACCTATGATGGCAAGATGTATTCAGAATGAAAAACAGGGTCGTAAGGTATTTTACGGAGCAATGATTTCTGAAGGTCTCATTGCTTTGGTATGGGCTGCCGGCGGAGTATGCTGCTATGAAAATTCTGCAGCTTTATTAGCTGCTGGTGGTGGAAATAGTAAAGTTGTATATCATATCTGCGAAACGACAATGGGTCAAGCTGGCTGTATCCTTGCAATGCTTGGCGTCATTGCTTGTCCTATTACCTCAGGTGATACTGCATATCGTTCTGCAAGACTTACAATCGCAGACTGGTTTAAGATTGATCAGGCCGATTGGAAAAAGAGAATGTACGTAACAGTTCCTCTACTCTTGGCTGGCTATATAGTCGGTCAGTGCGATTACCAAATAGTCTGGAGATATTTCTCCTGGTCTAATCAGACTCTGGCAATGATGGTACTTTGGGCAATATCTGTATATCTTGTTCAGGAAAAGAAAAATTGGAAATTTACAGCTATTCCAGCTACATTTATGACTGCCGTTTCTGTAACCCATTTCCTTATTGCAAAGGAATGTCTTGCTGTCGTTTATAAAATGAATTATTCAGTTGCTGTAAGTATTGGTATTATAGTTGCACTTGGTGCCTTGTTTATATTTAAAAAGAAATATATTAAGAATTCTGAAGTTAAAAAAGATTAAACAACAAAAGCCTCGATTCATAAGAATCGAGGCTTTTGTTTTCTCAATTAATCAAGAATCTCAAATTTAATTGTTCTATTTCTGACCTGATAATCATGCATAAAACCAATTTTTGCTTTATGACTTAATAAAAGCTACGGTTTTCTCTTTCATAGAAATTTTTTCAACTTTGTAGCCAAATTGCAGTAATTCTTTTTTATATGTTAAAAAGGAATGGTCTAATTTAAAACCAGTTATTTTTTCAATTTCATCATAGCTGAGTTTAAAATTTTCCTTACCATTCTCTTTTATCCATTCCCACAAAAGTTCATATTTACTCATTTTTATTAGGAATTTACCTTTTCGAAAATAGAAGCAGGTTGTTCACATTGTGGGCATATGAAGTCTTCTGGTAATTCACCTTCGTATACAAATCCGCAAACTGGGCATTTATAAGCTGGAAGACTTGCTGGTTTTGATTCTTCAATTATGTGTTGAGAATAATCGTCATTATTTGCTTGTGGTTTATTTTTAAAGCATTTATCAATATCTTCAATGATATTCATATCAAGTTGACCAAGACTACCCATTTTTCTAAGAATAATCATTGATTCTTCGTGACTCATTACTTTTTTGTAAGGCCTGTTTTCAGTTAATGCTTGATAGATATCAAGACATGCTAATAAACGAGAATTCTTATCTAGCTTTTCAGCAGTGTAACCAAACGGGTAACCACTACCATCGAGCTTTTCATGGTGCAATGAAGCCCATTTTGCGATATCTTCCATACCAACTATGCCGGAAAGCATATTCCAGGTACCCATTGCATGATTCTTGATTTCTTTAAATTCTTCAGAAGTTAAATTACTCGGCTTTTCAAGAATTTTATCACTAATTAACAGCTTACCAACATCATGAACTTCACCAGCTATATAAAGCTTGTTACATTCTTCGTCAGATAAGTTGTAGTATTTGCCCATATCATAAGCTTTTTGTGCAATACCCTTCGAATGCTGCCAGGTAAAATGGGATTTATAGTCAGTCATATCTGCAAAGATAGAACACATTTCCTTTAAAGTATCAGTGGAAATTTCAATCAATCTTTCATGAAGTATTTCTTGCATTACTGCTCTGCAGTTTTCCCCTGCTATTGATTCAAGAGTTTTCAAACCAATGCTCTGCACAAAAGCATCAGCACATTCTTCAGTAATGACTGTGCCTTTATTTTGAGGTATCCAGGCACAGATTTCTTTATATTTATTTTTATCAAAAGTATATAGATTGAATTGAACGTCAATAACATCTGCAGTATGGATTAATTGGGCATAAATTGGGGTGTCTTTAGAAGGAATACTCATTGCGCCTTCACCATCAGCTCTTTCATGGTGAAACAGAATAGCCCCATTAATTTGTGCATAGAAAGGAAGCTTTTTAAGAATTTTTTCACCAACCTCACAGTGTGGTGCCATATCTTTCTCAGAGCTATCTAAGCCTGTATCAGGAAGTTCGTCTGTTAAGTATTCGGAAACTGCCACATCATGAAGCCACGCAGCCATTGTTACTGCTGAGGTAATTTCTTCTGTAAAGCCAAGATATTTTGCCATCTTGTTAACAAGAACAGCAACACGCATACCGTGGAATGGATTTACATCTAAATACGCTTTAACAGCATAGTCCATAGCTACAGAAAGTGATTCAGTGAATTTTTCGAAATTAATTCTCATAAAAAGTTTATATTCCTTTATCAGATTTCAACATTATAGCTTATGTTACTAATTCTCATATTTACAATCATAATGTTTGCCAGATACATCCAAGCAATCAAGTTCAACTGCTCTTTCTACATTTGTTGTCCAATTTCCATTTTGTTGGATTACAAGGTATGTTAAAGTATGAGGATTTTATGGCTTTATATCTAAACCTACATCAAACTGCGTAAGGTTCCATTTCTCAATGAGATTACAAAGTTTTTCCACATAAGTAAGGCAAGTAGCATAGCCACCATCCTTGATAAGTTGTGCCACAGCCTTATAATCTGTCATACCCTTAATGCCTTTATAACGATGTGACTTTCCATTCATCGCACCAAGCAGATATGCAGAGTGGTCTGCTACCGAATCTTCCACACAGGAATATTTTCTAAAATCGGCTGTGATTATCTCAATAGAACCATCTTCTTTCTGTTCCTCTGTTTTCTTGGTATAAACCGAAGTGCCATCCCAAGTGGAACCTGACCAGGTATTTCCCGATATAGATTTCTTCATACCAAACATATTATTGGCATTCTGACCAAGTTCACTCTTACCATAGCCACTCTCTAAAATAAACTGTGCAGCAGAAACAGATGCAAGAATACCAGTCTTCTTCATGTCTTCTCTACAAAATTCACCAATAACAGTAATAGCATCCTTTTCAGAAAGACTTGCAAAAATACTTGCCTGTGTGCCTGCTTTTGTATCAACCTTACCACTCATCTCTTGTTTTTCGGCTTTACGAAAAGTATCCTTCGTATGATCCATTCCAAGCTGAGACCGCAAATGCTCTGGATCTCGCTGGTTTGATACGATACCTCTGCTATGACCTTCCCTGTGACTAATAATCTCGCCATCAATGCTTACATGGCTGTCGACGTTGTTACTTAAAAGAACAACTGTCTCAACATGATGTGTCCGCGGGTAGAGGTCGAGGCCGGCTACTTTTTCAAGTTTGTAATTTTTGGTAGCAAGAAGAGCTTTGCAATCTTTTACCATGGCTTCAAGGTCACAGAATACACAAACGATTCTCTTCGGATTAAGCTTATTTGCTATTTCAGCGATACCAGGAGTTCCTGTTCTTGGTGGATCCATTACGAGAACGTCAGCATTTTCAAACCTGGTTAATGCTTTTAATGCATTTCCTTCATGTAGTCTTACATTAGCGAAGCCTGACTTTTTAATATTTTTAATGCCACTTCTAACAGCACCCGGATGCGATTCAACAGCATCAATCTTTGCACCCTTGGCGGCCAAAGCAAGAGTAAGATTACCTGCTCCTGCGAAACCTTCAACTATATATGTTTTTTCTGAAGGTTCTGCGTATTCAACAACCTTTTCGAGAAGCTTAGGATTCTGGTAAATATTACCTTGAACAAAGAATGATGCTTCTGATTCATAGGGTCCGTTTTCAACATTAGGTGCAATCAAACCAGTTACTGAAGTTTCACCTAAGACTTCTTTTATTTTATTATTATGGTCAGCAACAGTTAAACCTTTGAGGTTTGCTGCTCTCATAATTTTGTTCAAATCTTTAATAAAGAAATGAGTTGTTTTGCCCTTCTGCATTACAGCATGACCAACAACTTTATCAGACCGGGTTGACGAAGAAGACATAAGCTCAAGACTTTCAAGCATTATAGGAACCTGGTCAAGAATTTTTCTTGTTGCTACAAGTCTTTTATTGAGAGCTGGCATTAAAAGAGCGCATGAAGTAACAGGAACAACCCCGCCTGGAATCTTTTCGCCGAAGTTTTCTGAGGCTAAGAAACCAGATGTTCTTTCTTCATAGTGATGACTCTGATGAATTCTAACTCTAGGCATATAACGAATAATTTCCTTAGATGCAGTAAATGGTTCGAGTTCAACATTTTCAGCACCTGTAATTCTTGCCAGTGCACGCTTAATCATGGCTTGTTTTTCTTTTTTACGAGCCTTTTCTGAGAGTTCAAGAAGGTCACAACCGCCACAAGCACCGTGGAAGAAACAATCAGATTTAACTCTGTATGGTGATTCTTCAAGCATTTCTGCTTTTACTGCCCTATTTTTTTCTTCATTATATTCTATGGCAATCTTATCGCCTGGCAAGAAGCCGGGGATTCTAGTAAGTTTTTTGTTAATGGTTACGAAAGAAATACCTTCAGAGGTCAAGCCTTCAACAATGCAAGTGTAATTTTTTATATTTTTAGTCATGATTATGTCTTTCTTTATCAATTAGAATAGCGTGATTATCTAACTTTTAGACTGATAGGTCAAGTAAAAAAGAAAAACGGCTTGATGCTAATGCAACAAGCCGTCTTAGTTTTATCAGTTAATTACTTCTTTGGAACCTTGGGACACTGCAAGCGTTCGTAATCTGGCATATTTTTGCCAATCAATGGTCTTGCATAGTGGATGAAGTCCGGAGTTACATAGTTACCATCTTTGTTGATGAAGTTATCCGGCATAGACTTAGTTTCTTTTGCAACGTTCTTAAGTTCAGTAAGAACATAGTCAACAGAATAGTCACCAGTTCTGCGGATAGAAACAGAACCATCAACATCGTTCCAGATAGCGAACTGAGCAGCTCTTTCACCGACTTCACGAGCTTCCTGCTGGTCAACTTCAGAAACACAACCAAGGAAGCTTCTCTGGAGATAACCGAAAGTATCAGAGCGAACACGCTTAATATTGAGCTTTTCTTTAATTACCTTGCCAAGAGCATCGCCAAGAGCACCGGTGCCAGAAAGCTGAACATTGCCATGAGAGTCACGTTCAGTGTTGCCAAGAAGGTTAGTGATGATTGGGTTACCCTGAGCGTCAACGATACCTTCAGATACAGCAATAATACATCTGCCATATTTCTTATAGCAATCATTTACATCGCTGAGGAACTTTTCAGTATCAAAAGCTCTTTCTGGTAAATAAATGAGGTGTGGACCATCATCTTCATACTTCTTTGCAAGAGCAGCGGCAGCAGTCAAGAAACCGGCATTGCGGCCCATTACTACGCCTATATAAACGCCTGGCAAAGAACGGTTATCAAGGTTAGCACCTGCAAATGCAGAAGCAACGAACTTTGCTGCTGAACCGTAGCCTGGGCAGTGGTCAGTTACGCGAAGGTCGTTATCGATAGTTTTTGGTATATGAACACAGCGAAGTTCATAACCAGCAGCTGCTGCATTATCATTAACTATTCTGATAGCATCTGCTGAGTCATTACCACCATTATAGAAGAAATACTTAATATCATACTTCTTACAAACGTCGAATATCTTCTTGCAATATTCTGCATCTGGTTTGTCACGAGTTGAAAGAAGAGCAGAACTTGGAGTTACAGCAACTCTTTCGAGATTGTGAGTAGTAGCCTGGGTAAGGTCAACAAAATCTTCTTCGATAATGCCATGAACACCATGAATTGCACCATAAATATTACCAACCTGAGGATATTTGCGAGCTTCTAGAACTGCGCCAACAACACTCTGATTAATAACGGCGGTTGGACCACCACCCTGAGCGATAAGTACATTTCCTACTTTAGCCATGTATATGACTCCTGTTTTTTAAGATTGTTATAATTATCTAACGTTTAAAAAAATTGGTCAAGCAAATTTATCTACTTAAGAAAGATGTTTTGCTTCATTATTAAACATTAGAGTTAGCCTGATTGCATTTTCTAATAAATTGATTTTCATATCAGCATTAGTTGGCATTGCAAAATCTACAATTACTATATTGCCTAATGAAATAAATTGCCAGGGCAATCCTATTATAGGACCTTTAGCTTTTAAATTTTTTCTTACGAAATCGTTTAAAAGATTGAGATCAAACAATTGTCTTATGGATTCATCTTCATAATAATCAACGTAAAAGTATTTTCCAAATTCACCGGGAAATTTTATCGCATAATCAGGTAATTCCATTTCAGGTAATTTAACCAGATTTTTAAACATTTGAGGTGGTGTCCATCTACTAACCAACTTAAACTTAGGGAGATTGAAATCTCCTTCTAATTTCAAAATGGTGGAACAGGAATTCAACTTCAGTGGCAATAATCCCGGCATAACCGATGTTTCATCCGGCTGCTTTTCAGTATCATTATTAATTTTTCTAAAGTCTGCATTCTGGTTATTTACTAATTGTTTAAAGTTTACATTACCATGATTGTAATAAACACCATGATTGCCACTCTTCTGTTCAGTGCTTAACATCGTAATCTTAATATTATTCTTGGTTCCGGTAATAATATCAGTCAGAGAGCCTGTATCATAAGTTTTAAGATTAATTTTATAAAATGGAGTAAACTGTGAAATAATTTGAGAATCTGAAGGTTTATAATTTAAACCATTTTTTTCTATGAACTTTTTTATTTTTTTCCTATTATGGTAATTCCAATAAAAGCCTAATGCAATTAATGCCATGACGAATACAAAAAAACTACCGACTACAAAGAAACCTCCAACAGGAGAACCAGAACTATGGTGACTTCGCATAATCAATACTCCTTCAATGTCCTCAAAGATTCTATATAATATATAGCAGATAATAAGCCATCACCAAAGCAACTACTACCTTGAAGCGCAATCAGGCTGTCAGGCCACCACCCAAGAAGTAAATTAGAAAAACCAGCCTGGTAACATAAATCAAATCGATTACCTTCAACTTCTATGGTTTCATCGATTTGACTGAATAAATCAATTTTATTAGCAGGTCCAATAACGCAACCTGTTGCATATCTTTCCTTTATAAGATAATTAGCTATTCTTAAAGCAATTTCATCAGTCGAAATGCTTTTGTTGTTATCATCGAGCTTAAGCAAGCAACCATTTTCGCTAATATTTGCTGAAATACCATTTACATCAGACTCAAATAAGATATGTAATTGTTCATTCTGCTTTAATAAAGCTTCAAGCTCAGGGAAAGGTATTTGTAGATTATTAAAACTTACACCATTTTCAATAAATGGATCAGCAAAACCTGCAAGATGTTTTACATAACTGTTTAATACATCGGTACTACCGATAACACCTTTTTTATCTTTTTTTATTACAAACTTAGTTTGTAAATCTTGTTCGTCAAATAAACCACCATGTGTAGAAATAGGTATCAGAATAATCTCAGATTCTGATGATTCTTCTACATATAAAGCTAATTGCATATTTCTTGTAATTATAGCGTGAGAAATGGCAGATAATGGGACAGCAAATTCGGGAATAAAAACATTGATTCCCCACTCTGTTATTTTCTCTGCAATCAGGGTTGAATATGCCTTAGAATCAAAATGTGCAGAATACCCAAGTATTATACTTGGACAATCCTTGCAAACATTTTGAATGTGCAAAACTAATTCAGAATAGTCTTGAGATTCTGCCCAACTGCCATTCTGAATTAGCTCTTTCTTTAATAATGATGGTTGTATTGGCTTCATGCGAAAATTGCTGCACCGCCAAGTAATACAGCATCATTCTGGAATCTTGCTTCTCTTACAAGTATGCCTTCATTAGCAACTGGAAGTATATGTTTCTTCATTGTTTCTTCAAGAACTGGCATAAAAATATCTTTGAGTGCCATCATGCCACCACCAAGAAGAATGACTTCAGGGTTCATAAGTGTATGAACATTAGCTAATGCCAGACCAAGATAATAACCAACACGTTTAATAGCTTCAATAGCCAATTCATCTTGAAGTTGTGCTGCTTTACCGATAATTGGTCCTCTTATCTTGTTAATGTCATTTTCAGCCATTTCTATAATAATTGACTTTCTACCTTTTTTTATCTGGTCTTTACAATAATTTTCCATGCCTGTGCCAGAAGAATATGCTTCAAGGCATCCCTTATGCCCACAACCACACATTGGACCATTAGGATCAAGACAAATATGACCAATTTCACCGGCTGAATTTGTGGCACCGTTCATAAGCATACCATTGATAACCCAGCCTGAACCTACACCTGTTCCGATAAAAAGATTACCAAAGTTTCTAAGGCCTTTACCATTACCAAACTTCTGTTCTGCTACTGTTGCTGCACGAACATCGTTTAGAACCTTTACTGGTAAACCAAGCTTGGTTTCAAGGGTCTTGCCTAAAGGAGCATGTTCCCAGTGCAAATTTGGAGCGTATATAACTTCGCCTGTAATTGGATTAATCTGACCAGCAGCACCTATACCCAAGCCTCTGACGTCCTTAAGTTCAGTGTCACCCATAACGGTCTTAACTGCTGATATAATAGTATCGATTATGCTATCAAATCCATTATTAGCCTGTGTTGGAAATATGGACTTCTTGAGAATTTCGCCATTACTACAAAGTCCAACAGCTACTTTAGTTCCACCAAGATCAACACCAATGCTAAGATTTCTAATATCTGTCATTACATAGCTCCGAAAAATTAAGATAACCATAACATAACACTTTTTTTATTTATGGTAAAGAGTCGAAGGGTCTTGTATTTAACACTTTAAATATTGTAAACTATAAAAAACATAGAGAGGCAATTATCCTAAATATGGCTACTTCACGTAAAATCAACAACTATCTGCCAATTATTGTATTCCTGGCAGGTATGCTACCTGTATTATACAATATTGGAACCATGGGTTTGCTTGAACCAACAGAAGGTATGATAGGTTCCATAGCAAGATACATGATTGATAACAATAATCTTTCAACACCAATTTTAAATGGATTTAAACATTTTGAACTTCCACCTGGCGTATATTGGATAACTGCTTTTGGTTTTAAGTTCTTTGGATTTACTGAATTTGGAGCCAGATTCTTTCTGAGTGTTGCAGCCGGTTTAACAGCAGTTTGTATTTATTTTATTGCAAAGTTGTTCTTTGGGACACAAACAGCCGTAATTTCGTGTTTATTATTATGCACTTCAGCTTTATTTCAGATCTCATTCAGATTTTTATCACCCACTCCATTCAATACAGCCTTTGAAGCTTTGCTATGCCTTTGCTTCTTCTATTATTTGAATAATCCTACTAAGCAACTAAGATTAACCTTTTGGTTGATATTATCTGTTGCTTTTTTATTTTCAGGTTTTGGCGTTTTGTTACCTGTCTTGGCAATAACATTAACAGCAATCTATACAGGTCAGAAAGAATCTATTAAAAAGCTATATAAATTTATACCAGGCATTATCAGCTTCGTGATTTTTGGCTTGGGCTGGTATTCTATACAGGTATTTATCAATCCTGGCTTATTAAAATATTTATTACTAGATTTACCTTACAATAATTTCTTTAATGATTATCATAATACTCCATTCTTCTTATTCCTTTTTCTACCTGTAATAGCTGTTTTCCCTTGGACAACAATTTGGTTATTGGAACTAAAACAAAAAATAAGGGAAATTAAAGATGATCCAGCTGTAGCATATCTTGTTAGTTGGGCTTTCTTACCTTTTGTTGTTAGATTGTTAATGACCTCAAGAGAATGTTCACAATTTTTATCCTCATTACCTCCATTGCTCCTTTTGACAGCTCCAGCATTCCAGGCAATATACTTTTCAAAAGATGAGAATACTAAAGAATCAATAGAAGTTGTTAAAATGAGAAGAATGCATAATTTAGCTATAATCATTCCAACAACGCTTGCCGGTATTACTTTCACTATTTGGGGTGCTATAATTTCTAACGAAGCTAGAGTTATTTCACAAACATTAATATTTACTGGTGTGTTCTGGTTGTTTTCATCAATGATAATGATAGCATTCAGAATTAAGAAACTAAATAAGAGTGTCTTAATTCCTGCCGCTATGTTGATTCCTAGTCTGATACTTTTTACTGTTCCTGCAATACAAGGCCATGAACCTATTTCCAGTAGTTCATACTTACCGAGTAATCATGGATTGCTTAACAGAATAAAAAGAATGCCTACATCCGACTTCATCTGCTGTGGAAGACCAATTAATGCATGGTATTTTTACACTGGCAAGAATTACAAAAATCTTGCAGTAAACAATAAACTTGATTTTCCCACTCAGGATGGATTTGATTTAATGATTTCTACAGATGAAGAAATAAAAGATAAAATACAAAAAGACAGTTTTCTTGTAATGCCAACAGATTCGAAAGAAGTAATTTCTAATATACTTAAAACTAATCTTGAATTAAGTGTAGAAGAAAGTGGTTGGATTGTTGTATATCAGGGAGTTAAAAAAGAATGATTTTAAACATTATTCAAGAAAGACGTTTAATCGGTTTTACTTACTACCCTGTTTTAGAAATAGTTCTTGGGGTTTTCTTCTTGTTTATGTCGTTCTTTTTACCTTTATTATTTGGTAGATATAATGGATTTAAATTTATAGAACAATGGGATGAGTGGCTTTTTCTACTCTTCTTCTTTATTTTATTTTTCTTCCTAGGTAAGAATTTAGCTTATCAGAACATGAAGGTTGAAATTAAAAATAATGAAGTGAACTTTCAACAGGATATGCGAGAACCACCATTTAACAAGTCAATTCCCTTGGAAAACTGGTCAGATACAATATTGGAAACTTCAGAACGAAGTGAGAATGGTCAAAAATTTGATCCCATGTATTCTATTTTCATTATTGAACACGATAATAAGGAATTGTTTTATGAAACAAGAAGTTTAAAAGAAGCAAAAAAAATCCTAGATATTATAAATAAACTTTATTATGTAAACAAAGGAGAAAAAGATGGAAAAAAGTAATTGCGCTCTTAGACTCTATAACATGTTCCCTAGAATAGTCGGCTCAATGCCGCGCTGGGAAGAACAGATTGACAGAATTAAAGACATGGGCTTCAATGCTATCTGGGTTAACCCATTCCACTACTCTGGCTTTAGTGGAAGCCTTTATTCTCCAAAAGATTATTATAGAATTGCTGAAATATTCATTGATAATTCAATAGATGTTAAACCATTTGACCAGTTAAAGTCTTTTATAAACAAGTGTCATGATTCAGGTATGAAGTTTATTATGGACTTAGTAATAAATCACACTGCAATTGATTGTGATTTAATTGCTGAACACAAAAACTGGTATAAGCTTGATGAAAATGGAAAAGTTATAAATCCTGGAGCAATGCATGATGGTGAATGGCATGCCTGGGGAGACTTAGCAGAAGTAGATAATCTAAATTCCCCTGATCGAGATAACCTCTGGAATTTCTGGTGGAACATGATGAAATTTTATCTTGAAATGGGTGTTGATGGTTTCAGATGCGATATGGCTTATCAGGTTCCTTCTGAATTATGGAGCTATTTAATACCTAAGTCAAAGGATTTCAAGCCTGGTTGCCTGTTTTTAGCCGAATCTTTGGGCTGCGATTTTAAACAGGTTCAGGAATTAGCAAATCTTGGCTTTGACTATCTGTTCAACTCCACCAAGTATTGGGACTTCAATGAATTCTGGGGCATGGAACAATACTATAAGACTTCTAGTATTGTAAAAACACTATCTTTCCCTGAATCACATGATTCAGAAAGAATGATTGCCGAAACTCATGGTAATATAGAAGCTATTAAACGTCAGCTATTGTTTGATGCCGTTTTCAGCGCAGGCTACATGATTCCAATAGGTTTTGAATTCGGTTTCACAAAGCCACTTAATGTTGTAAAAACTCAACCAGGTGATTGGGAAAATACTTTAATTGATTTTTCTTCTTATATTAAGAAAATTAATGCCTTGAAAGATAATTACCCTGTATTGAATGTTGAAGAAGGAATTGAAATTATTGATCAAGCAAATTGGGCAAATGTATTCTGCTTTAAAAAGAGTATTCCTGGCGAAAAACAAATTTTAGTTATGTTGAATAAAGATAATCAGAATCATCAAAATATATTTATTCCTGATTTAACTGCTATTCTTGGTGATAAAGGCATCGTTGATATAAGTCCGGAATACCAGATGAATTATCTGCCCTACTCTTTTGATTACAACCTCAGACCCTGCGAAGTAAAAATACTAGCACAGATGTAAAAAATAATCACAAAAATAAAAGCCATACTTTAAGGTTTAAAAAGTATGGCTTTTTATTTTTTTATTTATATTAGAAGCTAGTATAAATTTCAGACCATAATAAACCGTAGTCTTTATCTCTACCTGCTCCACCACGTCCGGCATCAGTTCCAGTAATTCTGTCAGCTAAGCCTTTGTGAGTAAACTTTGAATAACCTGTTTTCCAATTTGTATTCTTACCTAGTTTATATCGATATTCTACTGTAAGAACATCTGCTTTTCCAGAATCAGTTCCCAATGGATTGCTATTATCAATACCATTAACCTTATCTTTTAGTTCTCTGAGGAAATCATAAGCTATTCTGAAATAGTTTTTCTTAGAATTCATTGGTCTATATTCAACTTGAATCTTAGTATCAGAAAAATTATGAATATCACCATTAATCAAGAAATGATTCATTGTATACATCAAGTTATCAAGTCTTGTAATATCTTCTAATGGACTTTCAGGTCCCATAGCCAGACGTCTATCCCCACCCAGGAATAAACCACCATGAGCTTCTTTATCAGCCATATAGTATGATACCTTAGCAGCAACTTCTTCTTTTGAATCCCAATTTAAAGCAGCATAAAGAATATTGCCATTGTCTCTAACCTTATTTCCATCAATGCTATCCTGTTTTAAATCAGTGTGTACAGCTGACATATCCAATGAATATTTACCACTGTTCCCCATCAAAGCATGAACACCAGCTTCAATATCATATCTCTTACTGTCTTTAACTGTTACATCATCTGTTTTATTTATCATACTATAACCAGATGGACCAGTTTGTCCATATACGTTTACATAATAATTATATTTTGCATCATTATGTTTATAACCAACATTCCAAACTTGATTAACATCTTTTTTTGATTTTCTATTAAAATAAGAGTTTACAATAAGACTGCCATTATTTCTTTTAGCCACATATCTTGCTACATCAACATACTGGTTAATCAACAAAGAATGACCGGTGGCTTCAAATGTTCTACCTAAGAGGAAATCGCCACCTAGTTTATTATTGATCTGCAAAAAAGCTAAATCCATGATACCAGTAGTATGATTCTTTCCTGTCCAGGTTCCACTTTCGCCTACACCGTTCATTAATCTCCATCTGGCAACAGCCTTAACATCTTTATCAATATTCATGACGAATTTCAGGCGGAATAAACCAGCTGCTTGATGAACACCGTGAAAGCCATGTTCATAATGCAAATCAGTGATTCTTGTTAAATAATCACCGCCAATATGAACTCTTTTTGTAGGACCGTCTTCTATTTCTTTTTTTATTTCGGCAACATCCCATTTAAGGTTGGCAATATCTTCTTTTACCTGTTTTAAATCTTTATCCAGGCCATTATATTTCACAGCCATAATAGATAGTTCGTCAGCATATTCCATTGCTAAACGCTGTATATTAGAGATATTCCCTTCCCCAAGCTTAGAATAATCGGAACCATACTTTGACTCAATATTTGCCAAAGCATTTGCCAGATAAGAAGCCATTGTTAATCTATCAATAGACTTTTCACCAACATATCGATTTCCTTCGATACAGGTAATAACACCTGATTCAGACAACTGATTAATAGCTTCATAAGCCCAGTGATTGGTTGGAACATCTTCAAAAGGGCTTGAATAAGCCATGTTACTTAACAACATAAATGCACTTGCTAAAATAATTGATTTAAATGATTTCATATTGTATTTCCTTGGGCTCAGATTCTATTAAATTATGCCTGAAATTTCAAGTATTAATTTGAATCCCCTCTTCTACCTTTTTTATATTTACCTTTTTTAAGTTTCATATAAGAACAATATGGAGTAATCTTATTAGAAATAACATTATATACCTGGGGACTGAAAGTATGCATTTCATGCATTACCAATCTGCCATAGGAATCTAAAACTATGATATTTGGTACATTGTAATTAATCCTAAGGCTTTTTCCTATAATGCCATCCCAGTCCATTAGTATTGGAACGGAAGAAGAAAATGTTCTCCACTGTTGGATGATTGTCTCTCTGCTTGTAGTCCATGAAGTTTTACTATTATTGACAATCCAGAGCACATATGCACGGTTTGTATTTTGAAATTCCTGAGCAAATGAATCTGCCCACTTAGCTATTTCATATTTCTGATATCTATGACCAGTAAGCATTATAACAGGCTTATTTCTTAAATAAGAACTAACCCATCTTTGATAATGAGTATCTTCAAGATCGAAATAAGTGAAGGTATCACCCATTTGAACCTTATGATAGTAATTTTCATGAGCATTAGCTGTTCCAGGAACAATTAATGCTGTTGCCAATGCTAAAATAGAAAACAATTTATTAAGTTTTTTCATAAATATCTCCTAGAAAGTAAATATATAAAAGTCATTCATTTACGCTAGTAAAAAATAAAAAATCCCGCCAATAATTTGACGGGATTTAAAAAAATCATATATATGACTTTTCATGAATTATTAAGATAACTAATCATATAAGCTTATTAATTTGAATCTCCTTTTTTACCACATGGAACATTGCAAGGTGCTACAACACTGCAAGGAACCTGTGGTGGGCAAACGTATCTTGGCTGACAGCAGGTAACAACTGGCTGACAGCAAGCTACAACAGGCTGAACAGTTGCCTGATAAACGACTATCGGTCTGCAAGTGACTACTCGCTTACAGCAAGTTACTGGTTTATAAATGACAACTGGTTTGCATTTACAACAGTTACACGGTGCTGGCTTACAGCATACAGGATGTGCATTGCAGCATCTTTTAACTGGTTTGCAACAAGCGACTGGCTTACAAGTAGTTACTGGTATATGTTTTACTTCTGGAACGCACTTTTCTTCTATTAGAACTCTATGATAATGCATAACATTAGTACAGGTTCCGCAAGGAATAATGCATCCATGGTAGCAATCAGGAGCAACTGTAGTTATAGTTGTTTCGCAGGACTGGCTTTTTTTCCTTCCACGAGCTTCAGAAGCTGATGGAATTATTAGGCAAACGGCTAATACTACAAATAATAATATCTTAGATATTTTGTTCATTAATAACCTCCATGTTCATTCAAATCAATAAACATATAAAAGGTTATCTTAATAATTCATGAATAATCAATCCAGATAATTTTAGTATGAATCACATTTGCAACCAGTTGGCGCACAACTTACTGTAATATAAGGAGCGCATGCTGGAGCACATTCACATGATACAGGAGTATTGCAAAGATTTTTTATACAATTTGATATAGATGCATATAAACACCAATCAAAATTCTTTATTTCATGCATAACTAATCTTCCATGTGGATCAAGAACAATTATATTTGGTTTTTCATAATCAATCTTTAAACTTCTACCAACTACCCCATCCCAGTCAAACAATACAGGAACAGCAGGTTTAAAAGCTCTCCACATACTGTATTGTTCATCTCTTATTGTGTGGTAGCGAGAACGTGAGAAATCATTTACCCAAACAACGTGAGCGAGGCCTGTCTGTCTTAATTCTTTATTAAAACATTCAGCCCACTTAGCAATTTCCCATCTTATAGATCTATGTCCAGCTAATATAACAACTGGCTTACCCTTCATATAAGAGCTTATCCACCTGTTGTTATAAATGTCTTCCATATCAAAATCATTAAAACATTCGCCAAGTTTGATTTTGTTAAGGCATAAGCAACCTGTTCTATTATGAACTGAACAGAATTCTTTATGTAATGGTTTGGACATGTCCACTACTGAAAGATTATTGCAGGCAGGTGCACAATTAGCTTTGAAGCATCCTCCTTGAGCTTCAGAAGCCTGCGGCATTGCAAGCAAACACAATAAAAATAGTGAAAGAACGGATTTCGACAATTTTTGCATATATAACCTCCATGTTATAGTTAAATTTATAAAAAAATCCACTTATGGCAAGTTAAATTTAGCAAATTTATATTTATCGGCAGATTACTAAAATAAACTTAGATATATTTTGCTCAAGTTATTAATGGTAAAAAAAAAGCACCACTAAGTGGTGCTTTTTTTAATCATTAATTAGAAATCTTCAATCATGTCAACATATTCAGGATGGTCAACATATGGATTTCTATTGTTCTGCAAAGCTTCAATCTTATCGCATCTAGCGATTTCGTTTGCATCTACCGGATCTTCTTTATGCCACTGGCGAAGTACTTTTTCCTGTTCAGGATCAATTTTCTGATTATAAACAGTAGCAAAATAGAACATAGAGCGGGCTACATTTCCACGATGCTGTTTTCTAACTTCGAAAACTTGGCCATTAGATTTACTTCCGCCTACGCTATACTTTGGATTTTCTTCCTTAACCCAACCAAAAGGATGATTTCCACGGATAGAATTAGCCTTTGATTCTGTAGCATAGAGATGATGAAGGTCGGTCTTTGCAGCACCCTTGGCGCCCTTAGACTGAGGCCATGTATGTTCAATATTTATATCATTAGCAGATGGCATTTTTTCAGTGCCAATTGTGAATACCTTACCAGTATATACACATTCTAAGTCACCATTGCGATTATCTAAGCCAAGAATAACAAGTTCTCTAGCTCTGCTATAATCATAAGCTTTATGTGAAGCACATTCGCCTCTGAGCTTAGAAAGAAGGTCGCCATTGCGCAATGTTCTGCAGGAATTATAAAAATTTACTCTCTTAGCTTTGTTAGCACGGCTAACTGATGTGGAATTACCACCGCTGCGAGAAAACATAAGTTCTGGAGCATTGTCATCGCCTTCGTCTTCAGTTACGTTAATGTTCTGAAGCTTTACAAGTCTTTCACGAACTTTCATGATTTCGACCTGTGAACGAGGAGAACTCAGTTCAACCTTGTCGAGGAGAGAAATAGCTTCGTTCAACAATTTTTCGCGAGCACTTTCTGAATTATTCCCTTCCTGTGCTGCATATGTAGGTACTGTTGAGAGAGCTACAGATAACCCTAACATCAAAACGCATTTTTTTATATTAAGTGACATCATAGTTTCTTTATTATACTTATATTTTGATTTTATGTAAGGGGTATTTGAAAAAAAGTTAAAATTTATCTAAAATGAAAAAACCGCTAATTAAATAGCGGTTTTGAACTCCTGAAGAGGGACTCGAACCCCCGACCCACTGGTTAACAGCCAGTTGCTCTACCGACTGAGCTATTCAGGAAAATCTAGATTTCTCTAGAAACATCCCTATCAGCTTTTGCTGATTCAACTCCTGAAGAGGGACTCGAACCCCCGACCCACTGGTTAACAGCCAGTTGCTCTACCGACTGAGCTATTCAGGATTGCTCATCTCTTGATGATGTATGTATATTATCACTTTTCATTTTCATTTGCAATACTTTTTTTTTACAATTTTCAATTTTTTGAAAATTTTTTATTAATAATGTATAATATCTGCTCTATCAGGAGCAATTATATGAATGATATTATAATTTTTGGAATTCTACTTCTGTTATCTGGTTTTTTTTCTGGCACAGAAACAGCTTTTACCTCAATAACCGAATATGCCTTAGCTTCAAATTTCTTTTCAGAAAAGAAAAAACAGTTATTAAAGAAACTTATAAATGATAAACAGAGCGTAATTGCAGCATTACTAGTAGGTAATAATATTGTTAATACAGTTTTAGCTGTTTATGCAGGTGTTGTTGCCGATAAAATGCTGGTAGAAACAAAAATACTTCCTGAAAGTGCAGGCCCCTTAGTTGCTTCTGTCGTTTCTGTTATATTCCTTCTGATATTTGGTGAAGTCTTACCAAAACAATTTGGCGTTGCATTCACTAAGGGATGGTGTTCAATAGCTGCTTATCCATTAAATTTTTTAGTTTATATATTAAAACCAATTACTATTGCTATGAACTGGCTCAGTAAAACTGTTATGAAAATGTTACCTGTAAAAGCAATTGATGACGCTCCTACTGTTGATGAACTGATGATGATGGCTGAAAACAGCCAAAAAGCAGGGAATATAGATAACATGGAAAAAAATCTCATGTATACTTCTAGCCAGATAAATGATCTAACAGCTGCAGATGTAATGATTCCAAAGAATAAGATAATAGCTGTAAAGTCTGATGTTAAACCAAATGAACTCTTAAAAATTTTTAAGACTCATCTTTATTCAAGAATACCTGTTTATGATACTAGTATAGATGAAATAAAGGGAATTTTTAACATAAAAGAATGTTTAAAGCTAAAAGAAAGCCAATTGAATAATTTTGATATAAAAAAGCATTGGATAGAACCTATTTATGTTCCTGGTAATGTAACCATAGGTAGTTTAATGGAACAAATGAAGGTTTCAAGGAAACACATGGCTGTTGTTGTTAGTGAGTATGGTATTACAGATGGTATTGTAACATTAGAAAACATCTTAGAACGCATTATTGGTTTAATAGGCGATGAGTATGACGATGAAGAAGATTCCATATCAATAACCCAGACATTAAGTGAAGACATTAACTTAGAGATACCTGGAACATCTTCGTTACAAGACATATCTAAAATTGTAATGACCGACTTCCCAACCAATGCTCATCATAAAATAAACACAATTAATGGCTTGTTGACAGATATAAAAGGTGATTTCCTTGAAAAGGGAGATGAATTTGATATCTCAGATTTTAATTTTAAAGTCCTTAGTGTTAAAACCAGATGTGCAGAAAAAATTCTTATAACTAAGCGAATAAATAAGGTAAAATAACATGGCAGCATATATTCTTTTGTTTATTGTTACTCTAATTATTTCTGCTTATTTGAGTGCCGTACATATCGCTTTTATGTCTCAGAATGAATATTCTATTCTGACTATTAGCGGTAAAGACCAATCAAGAATTTCATTATTAAAGCATTTGTATAGCCAAAGAGAAAACATTTTAATTTCACTTGTTTCATTGAATATGATTGTAAACATCTTTGCTACAATTCTATGTACTATCATCATTTGTGACTATATGATGAAAACTCCCGAAGATGGATTGCTTGACGCTCTAATTTCTATATTTGTAAGTATTACAATTATTTTACCTTTTGGTGAAATAATGCCAAGCATTATAGGGAATGCAAAATCAAACTCAATTTGTTATAGCTCAGCTAAATTTCTAAATTTAATGAGTAAGATGTCTAAGCCTTTTATAGGGCTTGTTTCTAATATTAAAAATATCATACTGAAGCTCATAAAAAAAGAAACGCTTAATCTTACTCATCCTACTACAATTGAGGAAATAAAACTTATTGGCATACATAGTCGAGAAGCTGGCATAATAGAAGATTTCGGATATAAAATGATTACTAAAGCTCATTACTTTAACACCCTTGAAACCAGTGATCTTATGATACCAATGAGTAATGTTATAACCTTAAATGAGAATGACGGATTTGAAGCAATACTATCAGTTTTTTCTCAGAACATGTATTCCAGAATGCCCGTTTTTAATGCTAATAATTCTGATATAATCGGCATCTTTAATTACAAAGAAATTTGCTTAAATAAATTTTCTGTTGATAATTTTTCTTTAAAAGACCATCTTCAAGCACCATTATTCGTTCCCGATAGCATTTTGATTAGCCGTTTGTTTGAAAAAATGAGAAATGAAAAGTCACAATTGGCGATTGTTCAGAATGAATATGGGTCTTTAATTGGTATTGTATCAATGAACGACATAATAGAACGAATTTTCGGTAAAATTGATGATGAGTATGAAGATAGTAAACAATCTAGATTGATTGAAAAAACAAAGAGTTTAAATGAAGCTACAGTTGATGGTTCTGTTTCATTATCTGATTTATCAAATATATTAAAAATAAATTTTGGTTCTAAGGCACTTTCAGATTTTAATACATTAAACGGATTCCTGGTAAACCTTAAAGGTGGTTTCTTATCTGTAAATGATGAATTCAATTATAACAACTATTCATTTACTGTAAAATCAATTAAGAATCAGTTTGCAGAAAAAATCTTTATAAAAGAATTGGATGACTAATGGCTATTTATGGTAATCCCTCAGATAGCCAGAGTTTCAAAGTTATTGGTTTTTCGCCTATAAAATTTATATAGAATTGATAAGCCTAACCCTTTAAGCAAAGTTGATATACTAATAGCCCACCAGATTCCTTCAACGCCCATTTCTAATTTCGTAGCAAGTAACCAGGCTAGAGGTATTCTTCCTAATGTTAAAGGCATAGTAACAAGAGTTGTAGGTAATGTTTTTCCTAAGCCAGTAAAAACACCTGTCAAAAGGTTTTCATATGCCATAAATATTTCAAATACTCCAATTATATATAAATAAGCTGCTCCGGCATCAATTAAAGCACTATCGGTTGAAAGTATGCCAATAAGATTATGTGGAGTGAACAGATATAGCATTATAAATGGTGTTATGAGCATCGAAGACATAAACATACAACCATCTAAAATTTTATCAATTTTTTCAGTTTCATGTTTTCCTAAATAAAAGCCAACAAGTGATGTTGCAGCTATTCCAAAGCCTTGAGCAATAAAGAAAGGAAAATCTTCTAATCTATGGCAAACTCCGATTGCAGATACTTGAATTACTCCGAACGGAGTTATCTGTCTCATTAAAACTGGGTAAACCATTGACCATACCCAGGATGCGCACGCATTCGGTAAACCTATTTTCAGAACTTCCTTTATGTAAAATGTGTTACTATCAAGAAAAAGCTTAAATGGAGGTATATAATTACGTTTTCTTAAAATATAAGCTCTAGACATTAATGAAACTAAATGTCCTATTATTGTTGCAATAGCAGCTCCTTCAATACCAAGAGCAGGCATTCCTAACCAGCCAAACATCAATATAGGGTCCAGAACGCCATTAATAAATAGACAGACTAGCATTACGACATTGCTTATCTTATTATCACCAAAAGCATTAAAAATATTCCCAAATAGTTGGTCCAGGAATATAAAAGGCATACCATATAAAATAATTTTGAAATACCCTATTGCTATAAGACTTGAATCAGTATCTAATCCCATCATTTTAAATGGAATATCAATAAATGGAAGACTTACAAAGGTAATTATTAAGCCCATAAAAAATCCGAGCCATGATGATTGAATAGCAACTTGCCAACACTTTTTTATCATTCCTGCTCCATAAAACTGAGCAACTAATGATGTACATCCAGCTGTTGGAATTTGAATTATTGAGTAAATGGAACCTATTAAAAAGCCGGCGGAGGCAACTGCGGCAACAGCCTGAGAACCAATTTTTTCTATCCAGAAGATATCTATAAAATCAAAGAGAACCAAACCTAAAAATCCTCCAATAGCTGGTAAAGCTATATGGAAGATTTCCTTCAGAAGCTCATTCTTTTTTATTTTTGTGTAAAGCAAGATTTAAAAACTATCAGAACTATCTGTTATCATTACGTTCTTAGCAATGATATAGGTAGGCATTCCAAATGCAAAAGGAGTTCTTCTTTCATAGGTGTTTGATATATTAAAGGAGATACTTTCCTTAGACATTTTAATTATATTGTTAAAAATTTTTCCAATCCTTTCTGTAATTCTGCAGGAAAAAAGTGGCGCAACCATTTTACCATCTTCTATTAAGACAGCATTATATCTTGAACTCCCAGTTAGAATTCCTTTTGTTGGACTAGGAATGCCAACATAATGAATATCAGGGATAAATATAACCTTTCCTAAATCTTTACAAGCTTCAAGAATATCAGGTGTATCTTTACCAGGAAGCAAAATCACATTGTTAACTGAATCTAATGAATGACCTGTTAATGGTTTTTTGTATTTGGCAGCAGTAGAACTATCATACATAATTCCCATGAATTTACCATTTTCAATTAGTGGAAATTTCTTTCTTGCAGTGCCGGCATCATCAAAATTCATACCAAAAACTAATTCACTTTCAGGGTCATCATACAGCGAAATGAATTCTTGAGCGATTTTATCGCCAAATTTATTATTGCAAAGCCAGGAAATCTTATCTTCATAAGTCTGGCCATCAAAAGCTATTTCACTAGAAGCTAATAAAAGCTCTGAAATTGCACCTGGTCCGAAAGCAACAGTATAGGAACCAGGTTTAACTTTATAACCTTCATTATTTTCATAAACCGGCAAAAGACTTTTAAAATAATCTATTGCGTCAGAAGGCTTGAAATCATTTAATCTCCAACCCGTCAAAGCGCTCTTAAGTTCCCACCTTTTAGTAGGATGATTAAGAACCATTACGAATTGTTGATCAGTACCAAGATGCCATGCTTCAAATCTATTTTTTGTAGATACAAGAAATTTTTCTACGGAACCACTGGACCAGGAGCCAGAGTAGCAATAATCTGAACCAACTTTATTGATAATTTCCTTAAAAAAATTTACTTTATATTCGGAGTCTAGATTTTCTAATTCAGAATCATATTGATTAGACTTTTCAATATTTTCTGTCGGACCAGACAATAATGGTGTATAGTTACTTTCAAATGCATTTTCAGCTTTTTCAATAGCAATATTAAGAGCTTTTTCTACATATTCAGGTGAGGTAATTGTACCCATCTGAATATGAAAGCCAGATTTTTTACCTTTTATTACTTCAATACACAATCTGTTGAGGTGTTCAGATGTATTTAATGAAACAGAATTATTACCAATTCTCATTAAATGACTTTTTTCAATATGAAGTTCAAAAGAAGCATTTATTCCTTTTTCTGCAGCTATATCTCTAATAGTCCTTATATAATCGAAAGCTTTGCAATTTCTCATGGTTATTTCATTTCTCCTGTAATTACATTATCAACTTTAAAAACAGGAACACCATGACCTAATTCCAAAGCTTGATTCGGTTCACCTTTGCCACAGTTATCTACTTGCCATAATTGCCAAGTTGACTTATCACCTACGGCTGAAACATTATTATAGAATTCCAGAGTATGACCTTGATAGCTTGGATTACGAAGCATTCTGGTTTTTTCACCGTTCTTTACTTCCCAGGCTATTTCACATGCAAAATGGAAATGTTCTCTATTGGAACCTATTGACCATGATAGAGGTGTATCGACTATAATACCATCTTCTGTTGATGCGATTATATCTTCCATGGTTCCGTCATTACCAGGTAAAATATTGACATTTGTCATTCTATCAATTGGAGCTCTGTAAAATGCTGTTGTTCTAGCACATCCACCACTTTTCTTGAAAAGCTGATAGCCAATTTTTTGATTAGCTTCAGAAATCATTGCTCTTGAACTTATAGCATTGACAAGAATACCTTTATCTATAAGTAGATAATTGCCTTCTGGAGAACCTTCATCATCAAAGCCAAAGCTACCTGGTGAATTTGGGAAATCACCACCAGCAGATACATTTAACTTTTCAGAGCCATATCTTAAGTGACCGAATGATTCGAGATTAACAAAGGAACCACCAGCATAAGAAAGTTCGTAACCCAAAATTCTATCTAATTCCAACGGGTGGCCTATAGTTTCATGAACCTGCAAAAATCCCTGCCCTGGTGTTATGATTACAGATCTTTTTCCATATTCCAATTCATCAGCATTTATAAGTTGCTTTAATTCATATTTTAATCTACCGGCATGTGATGAAAATAAATCGGGGTCAGTGAGCATTTCATAGCCACGAGTTGGATTTCCATTTGAAAATAAATCATGGCTTCTTCTCTGATTCTGACCGTCTTTATCTGTTGCAAATATTTCGATGTGCCCAAAGACATCTCTCATATTTTTAACGGTTTCTGTTCCTTCACTATTAAAGAAATATACAGAACTTCTTTGGAACTGAGTTCTAATCATTCTTTTAGTAATCCAGGATTCATTTAGTTCTTCATCAATTGATTTAAGAAATTCCAGCTTATCTTTAAGTGAGACCTGAAAGTAATCAGTTACGATTGGTGAACTATAAGAATCACAATGAGCAGGTATTTTGCCCATATCTAATCTTATTTTTACAAGTTTTGAAGCAGTTTCTGCGTTATTTCGAGCTAATTCAAAACAATTACCTATATCATTGATATCACTTGTTGCAGCAAAGCCCCAGGCTCCGCCCCATAATACCCTTACACCAATACCACTTTCATATACAGTTCTGTTAGTTTCTAGATTACCATCATCAAGAATTAATTCTTCAAGGTCATCACAAGTATAATATCTAACATCAACGTATTCAGCGCCATTCTGTGTTAACTTATTAATATTACTTCTTATTGCAGCTTTTAATTCGGCTGAAAGCGTCATTCTTACAAGGCCCCTTTTTGTCTTATATTATTTCCCTTCCAGTTCAGCCAAACGTTTATCTAATTCTGTATTGGCGACTTTCAGATTTTCCATTAATTTATATGTATTTATAGCTGAAGAAATGTTACGAGCTATTACTGTCAATAATTCACTGTCAAAATCTTCCGGTTCATCATTATGGAATCTATTACCCAGTATTAGCAGCCCATGATTATTATCATCAGTTTTTAAAGCATAGACATGGGTTATTCCATCATTTTTAAATGCATCGTTAAAATTACTAACATCTTCTTTAATAATGTCAGTAACAACACAATCTGATTTTGCAGATATTTTTTCTAATGTTTCTGGAGAGAGCTCAATCTTTGGAAGCTTAGCATTAGCTCTAAGTTTTATATCTACGAAACAAGAAAGGTTCTTTGATTCCTTATCAAAAGTATAAACGGCACCTCTTGAAACTCCAAGTGTACCTAATAATATTCTTAACATTGAACGCAAACCGGACTGTAGATTTTTGCTTTGACATAAGAATGAACTCAAATCAATAAAACTACCGAGAATGTATCTCAGACGTTCAAATCTCTTTTGTTCTTTTGCTATTTGCGATTCATTAGGTTCAACATTCTGAAGTTTTTTCTTAACTAAGTGTATCAATGTACCTGATGGTGGCATAGATGAGATTTCTGCGCCATCCATAAGCTTTTCCATAAGCATTAGTCCCCAACCTCTTTTGTAAGAAGACTTTAGCTTTTTTCGTATATCAGGCTTTTCCACAACAGTTGGATCAAAGCCTTTACCATAATCTCTTATATTTATTTCAATATTATCATTTACATATGTTAATGTACAATGAATATCTTTATGTTCAGCATTAGGTAAATCTTTTGGTGCGTGTTCTTTAGCATTTATAATTGCTTCTATAAAAGCAAGTCGCATTTCATCTATAGTTTCTGAACAAAAACCGCATTTACGCGCAAATAAATCAAGGTATTCACAGGCTTCAAGCTCTGAATCCTTTTCATTGGCTATTTTAAAGAAAATATGTGATACCGATGACAAGAGGAACCTCCTAAACCACTAGGGTCTAAACTGCAGTAAAATTAGTTTATATTTTACTTATAAATGTGTCAAGAATATTTCAAATAGTTAATAAAATTTGCTCTGCTTCCGATGTACGTTTTGACTAATTCTATTTCAGAGGGTTTACCATGGACGATGTACCAATAGTAACAAATAATCCGGTGGTCATTAAACCGGAAAAGGCTGTAACTAAAACAAAACCAAAGAAGAAATCGCATCTTTTGGAAACGTTGAAGAATTTTGTATTCATGTTACCATTGGCATGCATTATCTTCTACCAGCTTTATCACTTAGGTAATTGCTTTGGTGAATTTATAACATTCCCACCAATGAGTGTAATATCCTATATCTTTATAGGAAGTATTTTACTAATGCTTCTTGCCATACAGATTATGATGCGTTCCATTATATACTCTGTATTTGCAGGAATTTTCTTTATATTTGGTATATTCTCTGCTTGGTTTGGTAATGTTTATGAACCAGTAGTTAATAATTTATCCAGCATAATAGATATAATTCAGTCCGCTTGGACAAGAAAAAATATTCCATACGAATTACTTGTTACTGGTTCTATGACCGGAATTATTGCTGCATTAACATTCATACAATTCTTAACTGCTTTAATCGTTAAGTCATTTTTTGAAATGATTTTTGGTAAAGATTGGGGCGATGGGAAATGGATGGGTTATGTTGGAGCGATTGCTTTAATTCTCGGCTTGCAAATTAGTTATTCGTCTTATAACAAATACTCAAACAATAATGAAGAAAAGCTTATATGGCAAGTTTATCAGAAATATAATCCCCTTGAAAAGTTTGTAACAAGAACACCAGGTAATGTGTCATTTGATGATAATTATATCTGGGTTAATAATGGTAAGGATGTTAGAGCATTCTCAATCAATGATGGCAAGGAAGTTGGTAAAACCTTTGTAAATTCAGTAGTCGTAAATAAAGGTATTGAAAAAACAAATGCTCCTATAGTTGCGACTGAAAATAAGTTTATTTGCTACACAAATAACTTAGGTGATACTTCTTGGGAAATACCATATCCAGAAATGACTGCATCTGATACAGAATATGCAAATGAAGAAATTTCAGATGAAAATAAAGTATTGATTCCTATTACTACTCATTTCTCATCTGATGGTAAGTATATGATAGCATTTTATGAATATGGTAAAATAGCTGTTTATGATGTGGAAAAAGGTGAAGAACTTTGGTTAAATACCATTGATCAACCCTCAAAGATTTCGAGACTCTTCCCTGATAAATATCTTGATGATATTTCATATCTTGAACATGGTAACAAACTCATAGTTGCTTGTCAGAATGGTTTTATTAAATGTCTGGACATAAAAAAAGGAACTCAGGAATGGGAATATCAGCACACAGTTTCTAAAATTGGTGGAAGAGCTCAAAGAGGTTTATTGTCTGAATATGGTGAAAACCTCGTTGCATCATTTAAAACAGGTGAAATTGTTACACTCAGCTATAAAGATGGTCATCTGATACATAAGATTTTTAATGAAAGTTTTTCAAGTATAAAACCAGTGTGGGTTAATGATAGAAAGGCTCATTTTATAACTGAAGAAGGTTTATACTATGCTGTTGAACTCGATGGCGGTAATGTAGAATGCAGATTAAATGCGCTTCCAAATAAAGCGGATATATACCCTGTTGTTTTCAATAATGAAAAGGGTATTTATGCTCATAGAGAAAAAATTTATTCTGTAAACCCAGAATCTGGTTCTACAAAATTAATCTTCACTAGTAAGAATAGAACCTTTGTAACTAATCCGGTTTTTGACGATAAAGTCATGTATATAGGTACAGCAGATGGTTGGATATTCTGCATGCATGTTGGAAGTGAAAGCATAAAATGGACCTGTCATGTAAACGGAGAACTTATAGAAGATTCTCTGAAGCTTGATAGTGACAAGCTAATAGTTAAAACAAAATCTGATTCTGTCTTTGTTTTCAGAAAAGGATTTAGTCAGTAATAAAAAGGCCACTCTTTTGAGTGGCCTTTTTATTACTTCCCTAGCTTTTTATTTAATTGTTTTTCGCAATACGCAATTCGTTCATCAGCCAGTTTTTTCATTGTATCATCCGGGTTAAATTCCAGGAATTTTTTATAATACATTAAAGCATCATCAAAGTTTCCAATAAAACCGTATACTGACGCAATGTTGTAGTATGGATCTGCAAAATCAGATTCAAATAAAATTGCTTTTTTGTAATATTCTATTGCATCCTTGTTTTTATCAAGCTGATAATATGCTATACCAAGATTATTACATATCTTACCTGATCTTGGGGCTATTTTTAATGCTTCTTTCCAGGATTCTAATGCATCTTCGATTCTACCAAGCTTAAATTGACAATTTCCAATATTATTTAGAATTTCTGCATTTTTAGGAGCCTTCTTGCTGGCAGCTTTATTTTTATCGAGAGCTTCAGCATATTTTCTTTTTTCATACAGCTTTATAGCTTGATTATATAATTCTTCAGCAGTTCCTGATTCTTCAACTACATCAGGAATCTGTTTTTGATTTACAGGCTTTACAAGCGGTTTTTCACTGTCTAATGCTGATTTTGCAGGTTTCACTGATTCAGGCTTTGATTTTTCTGTTTTATTTTCATTAGTCTTAGCAGAATCAGTTTTTACATCTTTCTTAGATGCATTATCATCATTTTTTTGATCAGAAGAATTATTTTCTTCTAATTCAGTTTTGTTTTCCAAAGCTTCCTTGTTAGTTGCTTCGATTAATGTTTTATATATCCAGCCTTCAGTATTATCCTTGAAGATTACCTTTAACCAATTCTGTTGTTCAAATTTGATTGTATAGGTATCCCCTCTTAATTTCTTACCAACAATCTGAGAATTGAATTTTGGTTCAGCTCTAAGATTGATATAACTTCCTCTTACGATTCCTTCCTTTTCTTTATCAGCTGCATCAACTGGTAAAGCCAAGCTAAGCGCAGAGAACAAAGCTAAGATTATAGATAATTTTTCTAAAGGCTTTTTCATAATTATTTACTCGTTTTTGATTTGTTTGAAGAATTCTTTTTTGATTTTGTATCCTTATCATCTTCCTTCTTTTCTTCAATTTGATCTTTTTTAAATTGAATATTTAAAGGAACATCAACAAGAATATCTTCATTCCCATCAAGTTCAGCAGGAGCCAAAGGATCTTTCGGATCAGATATAATCTTGATTAGTTCAAGAGTTACATGATCGGGGCAATTACCTGGTTCATCCTGTTCATATCCGCAATCTGGACAACGATATATATCTGGCATATAATTACGTGCCAGCTCATTGTCCATCAATAATTCAGTATCTTCCTTCTGCTCTTCAACAGCTTTTTTACTTTCGGATTTTTTCGAATCCTTTTTATTCTTTCTGCTATTTCTTTTTGAAGCAGCATCAACAGAATATTTAAGCTTTAAGTCAGACCCTGAATTATCTAAAACGCAAAACCCTGCACCATAAAAGGATAACAGGGTTATAATTGCTATAATTCTGAATTTATTCAAAATAAAACCTAATTATTCGTTATCCTGAATAATCTGCATTACTGCAGCAACATCTTTGGCTTCCATGAGAGAATTTCTAAAATCTTCACTTCTAAGAAGTCTAGAAATATTAGCAAGAAGCTTTAAATATGGACCACCAGCTGATACTGGAGCCAATAACAAGAATACCAAATGAACTGGTTCAGAATCCATTGATTTAAAATCAAAACCCTTTTCGCTTCTAAAGAAAGCTACTGTTAAATCTTTAATAGCGCTTGAACGAGCGTGTGGCATAGCAATTCCGTTACCAACGCCAGTGGTACCTAATTTTTCACGTTCAAGTAGAGCATCTTTAAGAGCATTTGCTTCTTTAATTGTTCCTGTCTTTTCTAAGGAATTTATAAATTTTTCAATAGCATCTTCTTTATTTGCTGCTTCGAAGTTAAGGAAAATCATATTTTCCTTTAATACATCAACTAATTGCATTTATATGCCCTCCGGTGAGTGTCATTATTTTGATTATAGAAAAACTTCACAAGAAATTCAACCATTTTTTACTAAAGGTACAAAGATTTTTCTATTTTAAAGGTAATATGAGTCTAACTACAGTATCTTTTCTTACAATTCTCATAATAACTGAAGTTTTTTTACCAATTTGATTAATAGCTTTTTCAAAAGCTTTTTCGGTTAGTGTGGTACTCTTATCAATAGATAAGATTATGTCACCTTTTTTTAGTCCGGCTTCATAAGCAGGAGAGCCATTAATAACTTCCGTTATTACACAGCCTTGATCAATGTAAAGATTAAATTTTTCTATCAATTCATCATCAACAGTTTTAACAGCAATGCCTAATGCATTCTGTGAAGCTTTTGTTTCTTTAAAAACTAAACTAACCTCAGACATTTTTCCTTTTCTATAAATTTTTAATTTACACTTTTGACCAATTGAAAATTTATCAACAATACTATTAAAAGTTGATACATCGTTTACCACGAAATCATCGACGGAAATAATTATATCACTAGGTACAAGACCGCATTCTGAAGCACTGGAATCTTCTTCAACAGAAGATATTAATAAGCCCTTCATTGGAACATTAAAGTATTCTGCTAATTCCTTAGTTACATTTTGTAAAGTAACACCAATAGATACTTTTTTCACCTTTCCATATTTAATAAGATCCCCTACTATTCTCTTAGCTCTATTTACAGGAATAGCAAACCCGATGCCCTGACCAGATGGCATAATTGCTGTATTTATGCCAATTAATTGTCCCTTGGAATTTATTAATGCACCACCTGAATTGCCAGGATTAATAGAAGCATCTGTTTGTATTAAACCAGTGTAATTTGTATTTTTATCAATAGTTAAGTCTCTTTTTATTGCAGATACAACGCCTGCTGTAACGGTGATACCAAGACCAAAAGGATTACCGATAGCTATAACCCATTCACCAACTTTTACATTATCTGAATCACCCATTTGAACAAAAGAAAGATTTTCTTTTGCATCAATTTTCAAAACTGCTAAGTCATTTGTTTTATCTTTCCCTATAATCTTTGCTTTATAAGACTTTCCATCTCCAAATTTTACATTGATTTCATCTGCTGATGAAATGACATGTTCATTTGTTAATAAATACCCATCTTTGCTTATAATAACCCCGGACCCACTACCCTTCTGCGGAATAACATTATTATAACCGCTGAAATCATCATCGAATAAGTGACTAAAAAATCTATCGAACAAAGGATCACCTGATCCAAAGCTCCTTGTTCTGACATAATGAACGGATTCGATAGCTACGACAGATGGGCTTACCTGTTGTGATATGTCAGCAATCAAAGTGGTGCCAAACAATTCAGCAGGAGCGCCATAGGAAACGTGAATAAAATTTAATAGAAATATAAATATGAATACAAACTTTTTCATCTATCGTTTACCAGTCTAATATCAAGATTATTGTTCAATATTTTGTTTTCGGGATGTGATTTATTAAATTCATCCAGCTTAGCCAGAAATTCCTTTACTTCTTCTGGAGAAACTTTTTCTAGAGCATCTGTATTGTTAGAGTTATTAACCTTTTCGACCTTAAAAGATACTCTTTGTTGCGTCTTACCCTCTAAGTCTCCACTATTCTCACCTGTATTAATTTGAATCATACATATAAGCATTATTACACAGGCTATTGGCGCTGCAATTTCTAATGGTTTGAGCAATAATATCGAGATTTTTTCTAAAAGATTCTGTTCATCGTATGAAACTGATTTGTTATCTAATGAAGCATTCATTAGCAAGTCATGAAGATTTTCAGGATACTCCGGTTCAGCAAGATTATTCATGACCATTATCATTTTGTCGTTGATTTTTTTATCGAATGAACAATCACTACAATGACTTGCGTGTATTTCTGCTTCAGTAATTGAGTTTTTATCATCGTTTTGCAATGAATCAAGATATAGTTTACATCTTTTCATTTATAACTCCTTCATCAACGGCTCAAGTTTATCATGTAATATTCTTCTTCCACGATTTAAACGAGATTTTACCGTTCCAACGGGAATCTCTAGTATTTCACTGATTTTTTCCATTGGAAGACCTTCAATGTCTTTTAATATGACAGGGATTCTATAGACTTCTGGAATCTTAGTAATATTTTCACGAACGACATTTTGAGTAATACCTCGTTCTACATTTGAAACAGTAATTTCCTCTGGTGTTGGTTGAGAAAAAGATTGCCACCAATTTACTATATTTTGCAGCAGTCCTTCTTTTTCCCTTTTATTTTTTTCGGATAAGGTTATACAAGTGTTAGAAGCTATTCTATATATCCAAGTTTTCAATGAGGATTTACCTTCAAATTTGTCAATATTACGATAGATTTTGATAAATATTTCTTGTGATGCATCTAAGGCGTCGTTCTCATTATTAAAGAATCTGTGACATATCCTATAGACAACTTTTTCATATTGAGAAACAAGTTTGTCAAAAGGATTTTTATCACCATTTCTTATTGCATCAAATACAATATTTGTATTTTCATCTATCATATAAACATTAGACCTATAAAATAAAAAAAGGTTCCAAATTTACCAATGCAAAAATGGTATTTTTCTTCTTAAAGTTGTAGTCTGGCCTTCGTGAACACCAACTTGAAATATTTCTTCATGAAATTTTTTATTTTTCCATAAGAACCCGTTTGAATATAATCTAATGGAAATAAAATAGTAACCGGTTCTCAAGCTAGTTATCGGGAAATCAAAATATCGGCCTTTACCACTTTCTAAGACCTTAACGTCATTTACATCGAGTCTCGAAATCATGTTATGACCGAGCCATAACTCTGCACGATCCGCTTTTTGAGAGATTACCTTTTCATTTATTGCATCTATTGTTTCAATAATAACATGAAGATTACCAAAACCACCAATCGGTCGAGGTAGAATAAAGGTTGGTTCTACTTTTTCGCCATCAAGGAAACCTGGTGTCTTTGTGCTTTCTTTATACTCTTCAGGTTCTTCAAGCCCAAATAGTGATTCGGATTCTAGCAGACTTTTCTGCCCATAGCACATCATTAAATTTGAAAATAAGAAAAAGAATAATATTATCAGAACATGTAAACGCTTAAAGGTTTGCATTTTTTGAAGTTACATTTAGTGCTGAACGATCTGCCGGACCAGTAATGAACAAGGTTTTGTCCTGTAAAAGGTCTATTTCAATACGTTCAGAAACATGTCTACCTTTTTCATTAGTAATAATCTTAATTACAGGTCTTATTACTGCCTGTGGGTTATTTCTCAATACAAGTGCTATTGAGCCGTTGTTCATTTTTACAAGGCTACCTGCAGGATATATTGAGAATTTTCTAATAAAAGTATTAAGAATATGTGGATCAAAATGTTTATCCATACCTGCTACAAGAATTTTCATAGCATCATATGGCTGCATGGCAACACGATATGGTCTATCTGTAGTTAAGGCATCATATACGTCAGCAACGGCGCAAATTCTACCAAATAAACTAATTGTTTCTTTACTAATTCTATTTGGATAACCGGAACCGTCAAACTTTTCGTGATGTTCCAAGGCAATTCTTTTTGCTCTTTCTGAAATACCTTTTGAGCGCTGTAATATTTCATAGCCCTTCATCGGATGGGACTTCATCTGTGCAAATTCTTCGTCAGTAAGCTTACCGTTCTTGTTAAGAATTTCAAGAGGAATATTTATTTTACCAACGTCATGAAGCATACAACCCATACCAAGGTCTTCCAAATCAGCTTTATCAAGGCCCAAAGCTTCACCAATAAAAAGACTGATAGTAGAAACGTTAATATTATGAGTAAATGTATAGTCGTCGAAGGATTTGATGTCCATCAGATTCATGATAGCATCTGGAGCTGAAAGAACATCTTCTACCAATGTCTTGGAAACTTCATTTGTTGAAGCAGTATCAATACTATGACCATTTTTAACATTATGAATTACGTCGGTAACAGCCTTGAATGCTACAACTTGCGTTTTCTTGTTAACAATTACTTTTTCCCCGGAGGTAATGCTTTTCATTTCGGGGAACTTTTCAAATAGAAGATCCATATCCATGGCTATGCCAGATATGTTTTCAGAATCGTTAATGTCTACAATCTGAAATTCTTTAACGATGTATTCTTTATTATCTTTTGTACGCAAATAAAGGTCTTTACGAATCATTAAAGCTTCAACATCATATTCAAGCTTTAATCCCTTAAAATAAAAATGTGATGGCATTTGTTTGCCAGCAATTTTATCACCAAGTTTCCAGATAAACTCTTTACAAGTGCCTATATAGCTATAACCAGTAAAGATATTAACATCGCCTAATATACAAGAATTCATAATTTTCTACTTTCAGTGCTTGTAATATACACTGTTGTAACGAAATCGTCAAGATTGTTTAAACTTTATACAGATTGTTTATTTTTTAATCTAAAATTCTCTATTTTTATCGTTTTTTAGTGGCATGCAATTTGCAATAAAATTTTTGGTTCTCGGTAATGACATCATAGGAGTATTAAAATGACATCAGAAAAGAACTATAGAAATTACTTCATTCCAGTAATGGAATAAAGTAAACAAAGAAAAAGCGCAGTCTAGATTAACTTCCTTAATGGATAATTAACTGGCTGCGCTTTTTTATATCAATCTTCTGTTGGGGTAAGTTCAGTTGACTTAAAACTGCTCTTATCTATTTCTTTTTCAAGTCTATTTTCAAAGCTTACATCTTCATCTTTAGGCTGTATGTAAGGTTCTTCTTTATTATTATTTGTTTCTGGTTTGTTATTACTTCCGCTAATCTGGTCAACCATGTTTTGGCGCTGTGATTCGTTTGTAGTATCTCGAATCTGTTCCAAATCAGTTTTATCAGGAATCTTGATTATAGTGCCTGTGTGAATTGTTCTTGGATTTGAAATATTATTAACTTCAGAAAGGATAGTATAAAGACTACCATCTCCATAGTATTTAACAGCCAATGCCCATAAAGTATCACCATCTACAAAAGTATGGGTTGTCATTGCTGATGCAGAACCAGCAAAAACTAGTATTGCCATGAGAGCCAATAGAAACTTTTTCATAATATTTCTCCTTTTTTAGCTTTCGTGAGTTTTATACCAATATTTTTCTTCACTTGTCATAGATTCTTTGTAGAATCTTGGATAAAGAACAGCTTGTAATTGAATTTCATTAGCCTTAGAACTAGTGCTTCTCTTTTCATATTTCTGTTCATTATCAACAACAATAGTAATTGTAATATATTTATTACCAAGTGTATTTTCTGAAGGCACAATCGTAAAGTTTCTTACTAATGCCTTATTAACGTTTCTTGTGCTGCCGTCAATTTCTCTTGTTAATTCAGTTCCAGAATATTTATAAACAACTTTCTTTCTTTTACCAGCTTCACTAGTTGTGTAGAAAGAGAATGTTCCATCTTCAATAACTGGTTCTTCATCTTCATTAACAGGAACAACAGCACATCTTACATCACTCTTTAATCTTTCCAGAATAATACTGGCCGATCGCAAATTTGTCATTTTATTAGAAGTCTTAAAGAATTGGGTAAAGGTTCCAGAAAAAACCTTATAAACTACGCCAAGAACGAGAGTGCATAGTCCAACAGCAATCATTATTTCTACTAATGTAAATGCCTTGCGTTTCATACTTAATCCATAATAATAGAATAGATGGTTACATCATCTTCACCCTTACCAGACATCTTTGGAAAAGTGACTTTTACAGTAACCATATATGAAGGAACCTTTTTTCTGTTAGCTATAATATCTTTTATGAATTCGACAATACCTCTAGTATCGAATTTTTCAATTATTATAGACCTGTTAAAAGGTGCTTCCACGCTAGGAGGTGCATTCAAATTCAATTTACTTAAGAAGAAATCTTTAATTTCTTCGTCATTTCTCAACTCAAATTTCTTTTCGCTGCTTGCGGAATTAATCTGATAGTATTTTAAATCCTTACAGAAATTTATTAAATCAGAAGCATAGTTAGTGGCAATGTTTTCCTGAATATTGTTAACAGTTGTAGCGCTACCCTGTCTGAAAAGATTGTAGATTGGTAGAAAGCCAAAGGATAATATAACCAAGGCTACCAATATTTCTATCATTGTGAAGCCCAATCTATTTTTCATTCAGTAATGCCTCACAAGCCACCAAGTTGAGAATCTTCAAATGGAGAATGTCCTTCTTCCGCATCCCCTTCACCGGAGATGTCTAATATAGTAATATCACCAGTTGCGCTAGTAGTCAAAGTTTCTTCTTCACAAATTTCATTTTCTGTTGGAATTTCTTCAGAAGCACTAGCAACAGGTTCTTCAACTTTCTGCTTTTCTTCTACAGGCTTAGTCTTAGCTTTTGTTTCTACAGTTATAGACTTTTCTTCAACCTGCTTAACTTCTTCTGGTTTTAACATTACTGCTTTATCCTTAGTAATGTTCATTTTTTTGCCATTAACCATAGCATTAACAGGATTACCGTTTACTAATGTTATATTTGCAGAACAGCTATCAAATACTAAATCCATTGAATCTTCATCAAACTTAATTTCAGTTTTACCATCTACGATCAATGAATAAGTTTTGCTATTAGAAACAACATTAACAAGGAATTCACCATCAAGCTTCTTAATTGCCATTGGCTCCAGATTAAAAGCTTTGTTGGCTTCAACATGATTATTATCTACAAAAGATTCTGCCTTATTTGTGAATACAGAAACCTTGAAAACCTTACCCTGATATATTGTAGGATTTTCAGGAGTTGTGGTTCCACTGAAAAGCATGAAGAGAACAACAGCCATAGCGAAAGCAGGAACCAGAAGTCTGACAAGCCAGTTAGTCCAGACAGTAGATGTAGAAGCTTTTTTATTATGCTTCGGCTCAGATTTGACTGCATTCATAATCTTATTGCTAATCTGGTGTTTAGCAAAGCTGTTATTTACTTTGTTTCTAAGCAAAGCTTCTGTTTCGAGGTCAGCCTGAAATTCTTTAACTTCATGCTGACAGCTCTTGCAGGTTGCAATATGGTTCTTTACCGCAGCAGCTTCGCTAGCAGTAAGTTCGCCATCAACGAAGAGCATAAGTTGTTCTACATCAGGGCATTTCATTCTTCTTGTTCCCTTTTTTCTCTAAGATAAGTTCTGGCTTTAAAGATTCGATTTTTCACTGTCTGTAACGGAACTGAAAGCATGTCAGCTATTTCCTGGTATGATAATTCATTAACAACTCGGAGAATAAATGGTGTTCTAAGATCTTCATCCAAGCTTTTAATCATTATCGCAAGACGCTGAAATCTTTCCTTTCTGATTGCTACTTCATCTGGCTGGGTTGAATCTTCTGGCTCTTCAGCCAATAATACATCTGTAACCAGATCAGTTGAAGCAACGCTCCTACTATTCTTCTTTCGGTTATCAAACAATAAATTTCTAGCTATTGTTAATAACCAAGTAGAAAACTTACGTTCGCAATCATAACTAGGTAAATGTCTGTATGCTTTTAAGAAGGTATCTTGAACGACGTCTTCTATTTCATAAACATCCTGATATTTACTAAGCAAAAAGCTGAACACAAGCTTTTCATAGCGAGCTACAAGCACGGCAAACATCTGGACATCGCCAGCCAAGATCAGCTTAACTATTTCACCATCTGTTTTTTCTTGCTTGTTCATAATATATACCGTTAAATCTGGAAAAAGTTTTTATTCGCCTGTGTAAATTTCTATATCTCTTGGCCCAAGTGTAAGTCCGTAATAATCCTTAAGCTCTAACATAGTGGATTCGCCAGGTTTATTACCCCATTCAATGATGGCTCCGTCTTTTACAAGATTATCGATTCTATCTGCTGCAACTCCACCTATAATATGCATTGGCTTATCGCATCTTACTCTTGAATCAGTTCCAGGACCGCAACCAGCAATAAAGAAGCCATGAATAACAGGAAGCGGAGAAGCATTAGTTCCTGCTGTAGACTTGATATTAATACCCTTCTTAGCAATTAATGTTAAAAAGCCAAAGCTGTCCGGGTCGTCTGGTGATGCACCTTCAATATATTTATTCAAAATAGGCTGACTAATATTAATTTCGCCATCGCAAATGATTATCCCACCTTTTGCTACAACAAGCTTTTCATCAATATCAAGATCACCCTTAACCCTGATAATCTGATTCAGGAAAAATTCCTTCTTATTGTCGTCAGTAAAGAAATGCTTCTGTATGAAATCGTCCTTCATACTAAGCTTGCCGCCATCTTCACCAAGAGTGTATGAAGTTCTATCTTTAAGGTATTCATCATATTCAATGATAATATCCTGAATGTTACCCTGATAATGAATTTCTTCATCATTACCAGTGAAATTATAGTCTTCAACACAAAGGTCATCCGGTTTTTCTTTACAATACTTTGGTGCTTTTACAGAATCCTTCCAGCTAAGTTCGGGATTCTTAGGTGCAGCTATATTCTGTAAGCCAGTCATATAAGGTTCTTCATCTGTGATTTTGGGACCAATACCACAAAGGTTATCTGTACCATTATAATAAATATTGAATGCCTGGGATTGCTTACCTTCAAAGAAATTATTAAGGAATGCAGTTCTAACGGCGTCACCAAGAGCGCCTTGGTCAGCACCACCCTTGGCAAGTAAATACCATACAGATATCTGGCCGGAATAAAGTGCCCATAAGCTTGTTAATGAACCTGTTTTATTAGTGTCAGTTACCACACGCAAAGGGAATACTTTCTTTAAGTCAGAATAATACAATGCAAAGCAGCGTAAATAACGTCTCTGAACCTGACCAAACACTAATGTCGGTGTACAGTGACTTGGTGTACCAAACAAGTGTATAGCACTACCGCAATCAAGATTGCCACTCATGCCAGTCTTGTCTTTATATAAGCTTGCTACTTTATTCTTAAATAGGAAATAGCCATCAATTACACTTTTACCCCACTGAATATCAAGCAAACCTTGATAAAGACCATAATTTACAAATACTAACGAAACTATGCCCGAACTATTCCCAGCTACATTATTCTTCAGCCAGTCAGACCAGCTATTAATAGATAACCAGCCGGCAGAATCTTTATCATAATAGAAATGGAAATATTCACCAAACTTGGATTTATAATCGTCATCACCAATGCCCGGGACAATATTCAAAATAAGCTTGCCACTGTCGCCACGCATGTCTTTTGATGTACCGTTACCACCAAGGTAAATCCAGCCGTTCTTTATATAAGAATCAGAACCTCTGTTTTTAACAACATTTTCGGGACCACCAAGAAAATTGACTTCACTTTTGCTATCATTGGTCTGAATTCTATTCAAGCAGATCAAAGGTCTTTTATTTCCCTCAGTGACCTTACCTGAATCATCATAAGTGATGGAGTTTGCTATGTTATCTTCAATATTAGCTCCGTTATGTGAGAATAATGTAAATCTATAGAAAGGCGGAGCAAGCAGTCTTGCAAAGATAAATTCTTTTCTGATTGTGTATTTACGCTTAACGCCATAGTCGATACCGACTGTAACGTCCATATCAATATGGCCTTTTCTTTCAATATTGTTATCATCACAACCACTCATAGGTCTTTCGAAGGCCTTATCCGTTCCAAGGTCCATTCGGTATTCTACTTTAAAAGTAGATAACTCACCCTGCTTACCCCATTTTTTCTTAAATTCTTCTTTAAGCTGCTTAATAACCTTCATATCATCGATAATATCTGTAAAATCTTCAGCGGGCTGAGCACCTGTTGCATGCTTTACTGTAATTAAATCAATGATTTTCTGACCATGTTTCTGGTCTCTTAGTTCAATATCTTTTTGAAGCTTTCTGATTGAAATACGACCGACAGCAGAAGCTAACTGGTTCAGTCTTTCATTTATTGAAACTTTATTGGTAATGGCTGCTTCATTTCGCATTCTTTCTACTAATGAAACAAAGATTATCAGCACAAAGCACAAGCCTGCGCATAAAACAATAACCATTATACCTTTTTTATTATTCAAGCAACTTTGCATAATTATCCTATGTACATAGTTAGATAGACTATGACATTATAATTTCACGCTCTTTAATTTTCAATAAAAATTTCATAGCTTGAAATTTGCTTAAGTTCGTGATAATATCTTGCAACTTCATTAGGAGTTTTTATGACAAAGACAAACGAATCCAGACGCGAAAAATTCATACTTTTGGTATTAATGCTACTATCATTTTTATTTGTTTTAGGTTGTAGTATTAAAGGTAATGAACCAACAAATCCCAAAGACATTAGATATGATATGTGTGCAGGTGTTTATACCAAAAACTCTAGTAATTCATATAATATGATATATTATGGAACCAATCAGGAAAAAGCACGTGGTTTATTAAAAGGACCTGATGATAATTCTGTTACAGACTCTTCTTTTATTAATCCCATGTATTTCACTGACGACAAAAAATGGATAGCTGATGGATACGTTATAGATAATGACCCTAAGAACGCACTAAAATCTGGTGATTATACCTTTGAATTTCAAGTTGATTCTGATAAATTAAAAGCTAAGAAAAATATAGTATGGGATAACAATTTCCCAACCTGGAATTCCTGTCCTTCTTTTGAGTATAACCAGTCAAAAAGGACTGTCACTATAAACAATCCAGGAATTAAACAGACCGAAAATTCAAAGAAATATAAAGTAAAATATAGTATGAAAATTTATAATGCAGAAGGAGCTGTTACACAATTAGTTGGGCAATCAACACGAGAGGAAAAAGATGCTCCAATAATATATACCATGCCAAGTATGCTTAGGCTTAATAAGTTTTATCCAGTATTAGTAGCTGATTTTTCTGATGAAAACGGTCTGCAAATGATAATGTATTATTGCCCCGAACAAGTTTTTAATTATTAATAGACACAAAAGCCCGAATAATAAATTCAAGCTTTTGTATTTTTTTGAAACTTATTTAGTCACTGTTACTCTATCTTTAAAGTATAATTGAAAATCTATAATATTAATTATAGCGGCTTAACTTACAATTTACTATTGAAGCAAGCATACTTTAATCTTTAATCTCAAATATTTTTACCTGTTTTGAAGCAGTATCAGAAACGATAATTTTTGCTGAATTACTGATAGCAATTGCAGAAGGTGCAAATTTATCAGAATTATCAAATAAACCTTTTAATTTTTCTTTATTCAAAGAATACTTTAAACTGCCTTCATTAGAAAAGCAGTTTACTCCACCCTTTTCTGTATCAACTACCCAGATATTTTTTTCATTATCAACAAAAATTGAACTACCAAAGCTTATATCAGTAGCAAAGGCTGCCTCAAAGTTACCCATTGGTCCGAATCGTTTTATACAGCCTTCTTCTTCAAGAATATATAAGCTGTTACCATCTGTTGAAACAGCTGCTATAGATTCAATTTTACTTTCATTAGTAGAACCAAAGCTTCCTAGAAATGTAAAAGATGAATCAAAGCATAAAATTCTATTTGAGCCACTATCACCGACCCAGATTTCGTTATTTCTAATACATATTGAAACCGGATTTGTAATTCTTAAACCAGCATTAGGATTATTCTGAATTGCAGTAATCCAATTACCATTAGAATCAAAAACATGTATGCAATGCTTTTGTCTATCTCCTACAAATATTTTATCTTGTAAGGCAGCAATAGATACAGGAATCCCTAACGCAAAGTTTTCCTTTCCCTTTGAACCAAATGCTCGAATTTCAGAACCATTTGAATCATAGCAATGAACCTTATTCAGCTGGCCGTCAAGGACATAAATATTATCATTTTCATCCACACATACAGACTTTGGCCAACATTTACTTTTGTCTGAAATAAAGTCAAAAACATCAATAGTTTTCGTTAATTCGAGATTACCATCAAATTTTACAGATTTCTTTTCAACAACAATTACTTTTGACGATATAGAATTAGAACTAGAACTTACAAGTTCTGTATCAGAAGCTATCAGGTCAACCTTTTCTTCAACAGCTATACTATCAGGACTTAAAGCATCTGAAGTCACAATAAAAGTATTTGCATCTTCAATCTGTTCTGCATCAATACTATCAGAAGCAATTAATTCTTCTTTATCGTTTACTAGATTAGAGGTATTTGTTGCAGCAACAGGCTCATTAATATCAGGAATCAATAAGTTAGCAAAGGTTGCAATATTCTCAGGTTGTTTTAAAATCTCTTCTGATAATGATTCTTTTATACTTTCTGTATTTTTATCAGAAACATTCACATCCAGTTTTACTTCATCAACCTTTAATGTATACGAAATTGTTTCAGATAAATCAGCATTTGATTTAACTTCAACTTCATATATACCAGTAACCGGAACGGAATAATCCATTATTCCTGCATCAGATTTTATTAGCTTTGTATCATCAGATGAGAGTTTAATCTGGGAAACAAAAACGCTCTTGCAATCATTACCATTTTCATCCTTTAAATTTAACAATACTTTAGTATTTTCATTTAAAAGAATGTAATAAGTCTGCGACTCATTTGATTGTCGCTGAGAAGCAAATACTCCGCTATACTCAAATGAAGCGAAACAACTCTCGGATAAAAATAATCCCAAAAGTAATGATGTAAGAACGCTTTTCTTTATCATTTCAACCAAATTGATTCTGGATAATATTCCTTAAGAAGCTTTAAAACCTTTTGAGCTTCATCGTAAGCATTATGTCTGGCATATACATCAGAAAGGCAAGCAAGTGCATGCTCAGCCTTAGTAACTCTTGGAGAATCTGAAAGAGCTTCATTGATTAAATCCATACCAAGACCCGGGAAAATTTCAACACAGAAAACACCAGCAAGGAATTTTCTGTTAGCTTTTTTTACTGGTGTATAAAGAGGATATAAGAAATCTTCAACTAATTTAATAGTTTTAGAATCATAGGAAGACTTATTGCTCTGATAAATCTTATATGCATTTTCACGCTGATCGGTAGCAATTAGATATATGACGTCAGAAGGAATATCTTTCCATGCCTTACAAAAACTTTTATCGTTCTGCTTGCCTTTTCCATCAACCATTTCCCTTATAGCAAGCATTGATGAAGCATGTTCTTTTGTAATAACCGGCATATACCCGTTATCATAAGGGAATACGCCTTCTTTGCCAATCAAGTTATAAAGAGAATCATAAAATTCATCTGTTAAAAGGTCTTCTGATTTAAAAGAAGAAAACAATTTTTCTGCTGTGACCTTATTTTTAAGTTCGGGAATATTTTCTAGATAACTTAAAACATCATTGGCTTTATCAAGGTCTTTAAATCCGTAAAGATAAATATATCTTAAATCCATAGCAGCATTAAAAATTTCATTGTTAGAATGAATAGATTTATTGCTAAGAATTTCTCTTGCTTTCTTCATCTTTGAAAAGCAAGCTTCATCAGATTTGATTATCTTTGTAAGACCACACCATTCAGAAACAGCAGATAATTTTTCTGTTGCAGCTGGATTCTTTGAACCAGTTACAAGTTCAGACCAGGTATAACGTTCAAAAGCATTTGCTTCTGTAGATATAAATGCAGAAGATAGAATACTAAGAATCAAAACAGACTTAGCAAAATTCATAGTTTTCATAATATTTACCTCTGTTAATTTTCCTTTTGTGAATTTTTATTATCTCTACGATTGAACCTATTTCTATTATTTGGTCTTGGTCTATTACCCTTATTAATTTCCTGGGAATCCCGATTTTCACGATTTTCTCGATTATTCTGCCTGAAATTTTTATTGTTTCTTCCCTGGCCCTGTCGGGATTCGCGACTAAAATTCTGATTCCTATTTTCTCGTCTGTCACGATTATCAAAATCAGAACGTTCTTTTTTCTGGTGTCCTTGGGTTTCACCAGTCATGCCAGGTCTTTCAACTGCTTCACTTTTAATTTCCTTTTCAGGTTTTTCATCAGATTGCTGTTTAACCTGTTCCTGAACATCATCACGTTCACGGATAGCCTTGGACTTGGATTCAGTAACTTTAAAGGCAAAACCACCAAGAATTTTTTCTATAGCATCAAGAAAATCATCACGACCAGCAACAGTCTTAGAGGAATAACACATCAGATAAACACCTCTAATATCTTTGCTAATTGTTGATCTCATTTTAACAACCTGTTGATTACTAAGCTTATCAGCCTTAGTAAGAACAGCAAATCCGTTAAAATGTTGTTCCTTCAACCAGTTATGCATCTGCAAATCTAAGGTAGAGGGTTTGTGGCGGATATCAATAATCTGAACAACACCTTTAATGTTATTGCAGGATGTAAAGAATTCATCCATCATAGCCTGAATCTTATTTCTTGTAGCCTTAGAAGCTTTTGCATATCCATAACCTGGAAGGTCTACCAAATAGAATGCATCATTAATGCAGTAGAAATTCATTGTTAATGTTTTGCCTGGCATAGAACTAGTTCTTGCAAGTTCTTTTCTACCAGTTAAACTATTAATCAATGAAGACTTACCAACATTACTTCTACCGACTAGTGCTATTATTGGCAAATCATCCTTAGGTAATCCTTCTTTATTTGTAATGCAAGCACTGAAGGTTGCTGATGTGATTCTATTTGTGATATTCATTTCTTTCTCGCTTTATTACTTTTCTTAGTTGAAAGCTTTGCTTCCGTTCTAAGTGAATTCTTAGGCTTTTTGAATGAAAGCAACGTTTTCTTAGGCTTACCATTCAAAGCAAGTTTAAGAGCCTGATCACCAGTTTCAATCTGAGTTATACTCATTTGTTTACGAATCTGTGGTGGTAATTCTTCTAATTCTTTTTCATTTTCAGAAGAAAGAATTATGTTGTTAATACCTTGTCGGTGAGCAGCTAGAAGCTTTTCTTTTATACCACCTACAGGAAGAACTTTGCCACGAAGTGTAATTTCACCTGTCATAGCAAAATCACTTCTTACGGGTACTTCATTCAATGCTGAATAAATTGCGGTGGTTATTGCAATACCAGCTGATGGACCATCCTTAGGGACAGCACCTTCCGGAAAATGTAAATGTAAATCGATTGTTTCGTAATCGATAGGTCTCATATTAAGTTCTTTAGCATGACTTCTGAGATAAGAAATTGCAGCTTGCGCAGATTCTTTCATAACGTCACCCAAAGAACCTGTAAGAATTACTTTCCCACGACCTGGCATTACTACACATTCGATTGGAAGAGTTGTTCCGCCAACTTCAGTCCAGGCAAGACCGTTAACAAGACCGATTTCATCATGATTTTCAACCTTATCAAGATGGAATTTTGGTATTCCAAGATATTTTTCAATATCCTTAGATTTTACAACAAGACCTGGTTTATTAGATTTCTTGACAGATTTTGTATCTTTTTTGGTTGTTTTTGCTTTTTTATCTTTCTTTGGATTAATATTTCCAAGAACAACATCCTTAGCAATCTTTCTGCATACAGAAGCGAGTTCACGGTCAAGACTACGAACGCCGGCTTCTCTAGTATGTTTTCTGATTATTTCAATAATTGCAGATTGATCAATGTTGATATTTTCTTTTTCAACACCATTAGCTTCCAATTGTTTTGGAACAAGATACTTAGTTGCAATATTTACCTTTTCTTCTTCTGTATAACCAGACAGGTAAACTATTTCAAGACGGTCGCGCAATGGTCCGGGTATAGTATGTGGAACATTAGCTGTAGTCAGGAAAAGAACCTTAGAAAGATCAAAAGGAGTTGAAATATAATGGTCAGAGAAATTAACATTCTGTTCTGGGTCTAAAGCTTCAAGCAAAGCTGAGCTTGGATCACCCTTATAATCAGAACCGAGCTTGTCAATTTCATCAAGCAATATGACAGGATTCTTAGAACCAGCGTCTTGTAAAGCCTGAATAATGCGACCAGGCATAGCTCCAATATAGGTTCTGCGATGACCACGAATTTCAGCTTCGTCACGAACACCGCCTAATGAAATTCTAGCAAATTTTCTATTTAATGCTTTAGCAATTGAACGACCAAGAGAGGTCTTACCAACACCTGGAGGGCCAATCAAACAAAGAATAGGTCCTTTAATAGATTTTTTCAGATGACAAACGGCTAAGTATTCAAGAATTCTTTCTTTAACTTTTTCAAGACCATAATGGTCTTCATCTAACATGCTCTGACACTTTTTAAGATCAATTCTATCCTTAGTTTCCTTAGACCAAGGCAATGCTAGAAGTGCATCAAGATAATTTCTAGAAACCTGAGCTTCGGGAGACTGTGATGGAGTTCTCATCAACTTAGCAAGTTCCTTCTGAGCTTTTTCACGAGCATCGTCAGTCATACCTGCTTTTATGATGGCTTCCTTTAATTCTTCAGTTTCTTCGATACGGTTTTCATCATCGCCAAGTTCCTTCTGAATGGCTTTCATCTGTTCGCGAAGGTAATATTCCTTCTGAATCTGTTCCATCTGTTTGCGAACCTGTCCGCGAATTTTCTTTTCAACCATCATAATTTCCAATTCACGGTTTAGAATTGAAGCAATTTTGTCTAATCTTTCTGCCGGATCAAAGGTTTCAAGAACGTCCTGTTTTTCTTCTATCTTGATATTAAGATGTGCAGTAATAACGTCAGCCAATCTGCCTGGTTCTTCGACGTTAGTAGCAACCATAATTATTTCTAGAGGAATTTTCTTGTTAAGCTTTACATATTGTTCAAAAAGAGCAACTACATTTCTCATTAAAGCCTGAAGCTGTATAGACTTCTTATCTTCAATTTCAAGAACGTCGCCTTCTACTTCGAAGTATTCAACATCCTTTGTAAACTTAGAAATTTTGATACGCTTAGTGCCTTCAACAAGAATCTTTAATATGCCGTCAGGCATTTTAAGGAGTTGTAAAATTTCAGCGACAGTAGCAGTTGTAAATAATTCATCCTTTGTAGGATCATCTGTTTTAGCATTTTTCTGAGCACAGACAACTATGCGTTTATTTCTCAGCATAGCTTCTTCAATAGCTTTTACAGATTTTTTACGACCAACAAACAGAGGAACAACCATATATGGGAATACAACAATATCTCTGAGTGGTAAAACCGGATAGACTTCTGTTGTTGATGCAACAGGTATATTTGGCTGATTTTCAGCATTAGCAGGAGTTTTTTTATCGTCTTCTGCAGCCATTATAAGTATCTCCTTTTGGAAGTTTAACTTCCTTACCCTTTATTGACAATAGTAGAGATACAATTTAACACAAGTTTATAAAAAAGTGAAGAAAATTACCAGAATTGCCAATCGTAACGGAAACCATATGTCTGATTATTTTCTGGTTCTTCAAATTCTACAGATAATACGGAAGTTTAACAGTTTAGTGTACCGAATTCATACCCAAAACCGCATCACTGCGGTATTTTTTATGTCAAGAAATTAAATTATTTTGTTGTACGGTGTTGTATATTTAAAATAAATGTGTTATAATACAATATTATGAAAC
>JAZRWI010000067.1:0-35128 GCA_045599645.1 Candidatus Avigastranaerophilus sp. | reverse complement strand
CATATTCCTCCTTTAGATTAGGTGGTTGGTCAAACTCTAATTTAAAAGAAGAAATAAAAATAGCAAATGGCTTTTTTTTACTGTCAAAAAATGGTTTTTTTAACCTGACCCAAAATGGCTAATTTAGCCGGGCTCTAACACCTGCTTAAAACCATCGTTATTTGGATTAAAATAACTACCCATTGCCGTTACCTCTTTAACACCTTACCACATAACGAACAAATAAAGCAACTAACAGTAGGTTTATTCAATCAAGCAGCTTTTACCGTGCCTGAAAATTCGCATCTTTAATTAGCTAGAACGCAGGTTTTATAAATAATATGAGCTATAATCAATCTATAAGCTCGTGCTGGTGGTTGGGGCATTTTGGGCAATGAGCATTGATAAAACAGCCTATATTTTTCTAAATATAAAGGTTGACATTTCTTGTCTTATAATTTAATTTAAACCTATATTTAATATAGGTTTAAGTTTAATGAAAATTTTTAATTTAGAAAGACTAAATACCGCACTTTTGCTATTGAACGAAAGACTGGAAGTCTTAAATAGCCTGCCTATCAATCTTGTTGTCTGTGGTGGTTCTGCCTTAAATTATTATCATTACCCAAAGACTGGATAAACTATGCTCCAGTGGATTTATTCAGAATGGGCCTACCAGATAATTTTGTGAACCGTTTACAAGAGTATAAGATTGGTTCAAAACTAACAGTTTATTTTATTAGCAGAATAGACCAAATCTTTTTTAAACTATATGCAACCGTCGACCGTGGGGGTTACCATATATCAGATTTATTGGCCTTAAAGCCAACCGATGAAGAATTATTGGCTGCAGCAAAATGGACAATGACACATGATGTATCCGAAGGTTTCAGAGAAATGTTAATTTTTGCATTAAAGGAATTAGGCTATGAAAGCGTTGCCAACAAACTTTAATATCATATTCAATGAAACAGTTTTAAATTATCTATGGGAACTTTGGACTTCAATAGGTTTAGGAAGTCATTCTATTCCAAAAATCAATTACATAATAGACCCGGAAAGTCTACTAATATTTTCCAGTAACATAGCAAGATATGATGCAAGACTTTTTGATGAAATAATAGACTGGTTAATACTAAACGGCAAATATATAAATATACAAAAACTAAAAATAAAATTAATAACCTACCCTAGTGACAATTCAAAGATTATTGGTGCTATAGCAAAACTTGTATTTTCTTATACCAAAGACTCCAGATGGAAATCAATAATACCCCTAAAGTGCTCAGAGAATGAAATACAGTCATTATTCTATCTCACGAATGGGAAACCAATTCCCGTATTCAGTGAAAAAGATCAATTCTTCTCAGAATATGGAATAAAAAGGAATAAATTTAAACCAACAGGTAACTCAAATCCTGTCCCTAAGAATTATTCATCATTAAAGTTAATACTTAGAAGTGTATTCGGCTGTAATCTAAGGGCTGATATATTGTCAGAAATGCTTATTCAAGACAATCTAACAACCAGCCAACTTTCAGACATCACTGGTCTATCATGGCCTGCTATAAAAGATATCATTGACGATTTTATTTTGAATGGCTTGGTAACTTGTAACAGTATAAAAAGACACAAATACCTGTCTTTGAATCAAAAGAATAACATATTAAAATTGTCAGGCGTTTCTGCACCCAGAATAACCAAACAATTAAATTTATCTGCTTTGTTTAAAGCTGTGACAATAATTTTTGAAACAGTTAACAGTTCATACTTTTCTCAATTAACCCCAATAGGCATGGAATCAGAATGGTTTAATATTCAGAAAAAACTTATCAATGCTCACATAAATATTTCAGAGTTTTTTAGATTTTCAACTAATTCCAATTATTTTGAAGATATTGTTAAACAAATAAAAAAACTATCATTGTGAACTTCCAGAAATTTTCTCACTCGATAAAAAGTCAGAAAACTTTCAAGTTTTCTGACTTTACGAAATACCGAACTGGTAAGATTCTACTACGAGTTGCAAAATTTAGTGGAAGTTAACAATTACTAGCTTCAGCAACCTGTTTACATTCATAATAAATGCTTTTTATATCAATCAGATTGCCTAATCATATATTTTACAAGCTCACTGTTTCCCAATACGTCGTCTGCCATAGATCAATACAACAGACGATTCATTTGTATTGCTAATTTTTAATGAGCTTCCTAAGATATTCTTCCCGTCCAATGAATTTCATTTAATTCGGTTCCTTCCGAGTCTGTTTCATCCGAACAAATTTCATTCAATAAGCTCGTGCTGGTGGTTGGGAGCTTTTATACAGTGGGATATTACAAAATTGGAGTCTTTGGACGTTTGGCCGCAGTATCGGCAAGTATATGATGGCTTGGCATTTATAAGAACATGGGTCTTAGAAGCAGACCTGACGCAGTGCCCTCGTGCCATAGTATTCTGTAGTTTCATACCACAGAACTTGCACACATAATTTTCGCTCTTGGCAATTAATTCATGCTTATGCCCTGGCCCATATGAGCAGTATGACCTTGCCGAAGACGATTGCATCTCGATACCGCAATATCTACACACAAATTTCTGTTCCATAATTTACCTGCTATTTAAGTTGTTTTCGCTTGATTTCAGGGAGTTCATATATTCTGCCCATAGTAACAGCATTATATACCGCTATTACAATTGCAATAAAGTCATCTATTTGCCCAACAATAGGCAATATATCCGGCAAAAAATCAACAGGAGAAACGATATATGCTATAGAAAACACTAGTGCAAAAAATTTCAGAAAACAAGCCTTGAATAATTCGAAATCAAATACTGCCCATGTCACGCAATACATAAAACCAAATACTCCAATATGGTATAAAAGATAAAAAGGCTTAGCTATAAGATCTACAGCAAATGTCCAAAAAGAACTATCCCACATAAGAAAGTGAATAATACCATACATAAAGTATATCAACGAAGCCAAAAATATAACACCAAAGAAACCTTTTATGCCAACATAACTATCTTTTTCAAATAAACAAACAGGGAAATGCTGATCCATTATTTGATACCTTCGCTTTCAAGAATAAAATCGCCATGCTTTCGACAGTTAACTGTTATTTTTCCTTTTCCATTCCAAACTGTATAACTACATTCTTTACTTGCAGCTTCAAAATTACCTGGATAGTTAATATAAAAATCACTTTCTTCTGAAAAAATATCACTATTACTCATACAGCCAGAAGCTTTGTTTAATCTGTAGGTATCAGCAATATATTCTCTAATGCTTTCGCATATATCAACAATTGAATTTTCATTGTGCTCTTCTGGAATCTTGAACCTTTTTAAAGTTAATTTATATTCTGTTTCTGGTTTTATAAAAATTGAAGTATTTTTATTTGAATATATATTTTTAATACACGTTTCATATTTTCCTTTTATCTTATTCAGTTTGGTAATAAATCTGTTTCTTACTTTTTTTTTCCAGTCCTCAGCAGTTTTCCAGGTAATATCCGTAATATCTACTTCTAATGCTGAAGGCTCAAAATAATAATCAGACGTGACCAAAGAGTTTAACTCATTAATAACTGGTTCACACAAGAATAGTGTCAATTTATCATTTAATGTGCCTAAACAATAATTGTTCTCAATGCAATACAAATTGTTATAATAAAAACCATTTATATTTGATTCACTATTTTTTATTGCTTTTTCACAAATAATGTTTAATTGCTTTTTGGCATTTTCCTTTGGCCCATTAGTATCAATAGGTAATTGTTTTGCTAATAGCAATGTTTCAGCTAAAACAATAAATATTAGTAGCAATAATTTTGTTTTGTACATAATTATTTATTTCTGATTAGGAAATTCTATATTATACGCTTCACTATTGCTTTCCAGACTTTTAATCTTAGCATTAATCAATAGATCAACATAACACTTGGCAATATCTTTTATACTTATTTCAAGATTTTTCTGATAAATTCGACATTGTTTATCAAATTGACTTATCAAATCTCTTTTAAAACTATTTTTAACATTGTTCAAACGAACTTGTTGCACAACATCAGTTAGCAAAGCTGGTACAGTAATAAAAAGTGAAGGGGGGCAAAGGAATCCTAATATAGCAACAAAACCAACTTTACCAATATTTGTTAAAGTAGGATAATTCTGACATAGAGAATCATATTTATCCCTTAAGTCATTTGCCCGTTTGGTATAAAGTGGTTCTTTACTTCTAGAATCAACTCTATTCATAACATCAATATACATCTGATTGCAGATCTGTCTTGCACTAGGAAGTCTTTTTTTTAATTCAGTCAATGTATCTGTACCCAAATCGATAGAGAGCAAAGCATTTTCAAGTTCTTTATCAACTGCATCATAAAACAATTCATCAATTTCTAAGGCTGTATTGGCTAAAAAATCATCAAGAGTTTCATCAGATAATAACTCTTCGTTCATCAGTTTTACCATTGTCGGCCCCGAATCTCTATCTTCATAATGAGCTTCTACAAAATCAGGAACTCTGCTCTTAGCCTCATCAAAAATGCATTTCACTTCTGCTTTTCTATTTTTAATTATTTTATCCGTTTCACGTAAAAAATTTCTAGAAAACTGCCCCTGCTTATTTTTGTCGACAAAGAATTGGTCAACAAGTTGTTTTTTCTCTTCTTTTACGGCTATTTCAACTGATTCCATTGAAGTAGATACAGTTGCAATATCTGGTTTTATGTCTTCAGGATTCATTTCTTTTGGTGGCAGTATAATACTACCTGTTCCTTGCCGTTCACCAGTAACGAAAGTTTTAGTATAATCGCTAGTTCTGCTGGCTACATCACTTATATCACCAATAATCTTTTTTATAGTTTCAACTGGTTTCCCAGAAGCATCAATAAAATTTTTGAGCTGGTTATATAAACCTGGGATAACTGCAACAGTAGCAGTTATAAGCAACGCGCAAAAACAGTATCTAAAAATAGTTAATACACTCAATCCCTTAGAAGCCGAAGAATTACTATTTTCTTCTATTCTTGATGTATTTTCAGGAACTACTTCACAAGAGGACTGTTTTTCGTTTTCGTTATTATTCATTACTTAACACGTCCTAATTCGACAGATTTTTTTAAAAATTCCTGGTATAATTTGTTAACAATAGCTAACTGTTCATCAAAAACACTTGCTTCCATACCTAAGTTACTATTTAACTTCTGATTCAAATATTCTTCTTTAATATTTGTCTTAGTTATATTCTCATCGTTTTCTTTCAAGTCAGCAAATGTAGCAAAATCAGAATTCTGCTTATGTTTTTTATAATCAATATCCATAAACTTCTTTATTAATAATTTTACACTTAGCTCTGCATTAATGATTTTTTGAAGCCTTTTATTATAAACATCACAAAATGTATTTATACTTTTACAATTATAGATAATGGATTTAATATCACGCTCGTTAGAGAGTTTAGGATTCAAAAAAGCAGTAACAACTAGTGATTTGTCACCAATAAAAATATTTTTGAATAATTCAATAATTTCACAATCAAATTGATTAAATACTACACTATTGTCATCATCCGTTTTTACTTGTCCAGAAAATTTACTTACAGCGACAACAAAAGCCAGGCGTTCTTTTTCATCCGGTAAAATCGCTTTAAACAAATCAACATATTTCGTCACAGAATCTTTTTGGGCAATTAAAGCAGTATATGAATAATAGAATTGATTTAAACGATCCTTTAAATCATTTATTTTCTTTCTCGTAAGCACTGTATTATTTAAATCGAAAAACTCTATTAAGACAGTTTTTTCTTTATCATTTAAATTAACTAGTGCCCAATCATTACTATATAAAAATGTTTTCAATGAAGACACTTCTTTTTCGGACAACTTATCTAAGTCTGAGAAACCTATTTTCTTTTCTATAATTGGCAATAAAACACTTTTATCACATTCATTTTTCTTACAGAACTCATCTATGAAAGTTAAATCTGCTTTATACTCTTTTTTGGATGTAGTTTGTTGTCGCCTATTGTTTTCTGTGGATTTTTCATCTATGGGGAACTCATTGTTCTGATAATTTCGACCATTAATATTTATTCTATTAGATGTTGGTTTAGTTTCTCCGGCTATAGATGGCATATCCTTAGAATTTCTTCTGCCATAGCTAACCGACCCTAACAATACCACAATAATTGAAGCTATAATTCCAATATAGTATTTATTAAATTTGCTTTTATCAACAGGTTTAAAAATCTTATTTAAAGCAGGAATATTATCCAATAATTTATTTTCAAAACCATTAATAACATCTGATTTTACAATGCTTTGATATTTTTCATTAGTAAAACTCTCAGCTTGCTTTTTTAAAGTCGGCAATTCTTTTTCTGAAAAGGTTCGACATATTTCTTTTATTGATGCTACTTCAACTTCACTTAATAAAGCAATATGCTTCTTTAAAAGAATTAAAATATTTTTGCTCTTTCGATTTGATTCCTTTTGAATAGTAGTTTCTTCAAAAACAACCATATTCTTGCCAAACTTAAAACCATTTTCATCAGCATTAAGACGACTAGCTTCCTGAAAATAGCCAAACAATTTATCTTCAGATTTTTCATTATCGGTAGCAACAATTATCTTGTTTCCAGAGTCAGATAACTCCGTTGTTTGAAATAATACACTTATCTTTTTTATAGCCATATTATTTATCCTTTATCTCTAATGAACCAAGTTGTGGAACATTATTAAAACTAACAATTTCCAGTTCTACAAACCCCGTAGCATTGTAAAAATCACTATCACCATTTGAATTATCGCAAGTCATCGTTATATTACACTTACCATCATTATCGAAAGAAGCAGAACCACTATAATATAACTTAGGATTACCGGTAAAACCTGTGACTCCATCATAACGGCCACTACATTTAGCTTTTGCAGTAATATTACGTGGATTACTAGTAACAAAACGTATATAGCCACCACTATCTTCTGAACCTTCAATAGTTACAGTGTATGTTTGAGAAAAATCATAAAAAGAAAATAAAGGTTCAGAAAAAGTTTTAGGGTATTTCACTGAAATTATTTTTGCACATAATTCTGCTTCGCCTTTGCTAATATAATCCCTTAATTTCTTAACTTCTTCAACATATTGAACAAAATCTTTTCGTGTATTAATTTTATATTTATTTATAAATGCTGTTAATGCCATAGCATTATTCGAGCTAAAGATTTCTCTATAGCTTTGCGAACAAATATCACTAAGAGCGTTATAGTCCTTGATAAATTCCATCAAATCGATATGATGAATCAGATTCTCATATAATTCTTTTACGTCATTTTCCCCATTATATTTTTTTACTATAAGCAAGTAAGATTCAGACTTCATCACTTTATTAACCAAAGCTCTAGCTGCCATATAATCATCAGTTTCTATATACGCCTTTATGCCATTAGCAATATTCTTATTAACACATTCAAAAACATTAGCAAAAGTATCAAAATATCGCTTACTATAAGAAGAAATAGAATCTTCTGATAATGTTTCTCTGTCTAATAAAAGTTCCGCCTCCAATAAACAATCAAAAGCCTTGACATAATCATCTTCATCATTAGAATGAGAAAAATTAGTGGCTTCGCGTAATTTTAAGCTAAAATCTTTATCTAATATTTTTAATTTGATAATAGATTTTGTTTTATCATAGAAATTTCTCAGTTCAACAAATTCATCGTTTAAATTCCAGTTTGGATTTTTAGTCAAATCGTTTTCTAAGGCAGTGAGTTTTGTTGATAAACTATTAATAGCAGTTAAACCATTATCAAGTTCCTTACTCAAACAACCATCTATGCTATTTCTCAAAGTAACAGCCTTAGCTCTCCATGCCTTTTTCTGACTTTCAATAAAAACAGTTTCTAGCAAATTCCTAGTGGTTTTAAATCTATTAAGACTATCTTCCCCAAAAATTGTTTCGTATTTAGAGTTTAGTTCATTCAAACTATTATCAAGTTCTTCATATTCTTCTACTGTTATTGTGGTTTCATTATTATTATCATAGGTTTTTATCTTTGTAAGAATATCATCCAAATTACGATTCCATTCTCGAGACTTAGAGTCATTAATAATTTTAGTCAGTCGTTTTGCTAGTTTATCAATTACGTCGGCCTTATCAAATTCATTTTTGTAATTGTTCTTAATATTCAACAAATCACGATTAAGACCAATCATTTTTGTATCAGTTATATTAGTCTTGTTCTTATCTAGGTTTTCTAATTTTGCCTCAAAAGCATTTACTAGTTTTTCCCAAGCTCTTAATACTTTTGCTCTGACAAGTTGCTCATAATTTTGTTTCAGAGTTTCAAACTGTTTATTTAAATTGCCTTCTGCATCAAAAGTCTTCTGGTATGTATTTTGCAAATTGCCAATGTTTTCCTGTATTTCCTTAGAAGCATCTTCATTAAGATTATCTGTCGTAGTATTAGCAGTCATTATCAATTTTTCTGTTTCATTCAAAGCAACAATCCATGCTTTTTTTCTATTTTCAGTATCAAAATTGCCAAAAATAGCTTTTAAATCATCAAGCTTAATTTTTCTAGATTCAGGTAAAGTTTTTTCTAATTCATCAATTTTACAGGATAAGACATTTACTTCTTTCAAACGCACTGGTTCATTGGCCTGAAGTTTTCTATTCAACTCATTTTCAAATAAAGCAGCAGTTTCATCCCAAAGTTTTGTCTCTGCTTTAATTTTGATTTCTTTAATTTTCTCAGCATTGCTTCTAGTTGGATCTTTTTTCAAAAGCTCATCGCATTTTGCAACAACTTTATTATGATCTTTTTCATTCTTCAAATTCTCAATCTGCATAAAATGCTGGCTATCTTGCAATTCGGAAACCCTAGCTTTTGCCATATTATCTGTAAAAAAAGATAACTTTGCAATAAAATGCCGATAATAATCATCGTTCAAGTATTTTCTCAGGCCAATAATCCTATTTTCGCATTCTTCTTCTGTTTTAGGAGCAACACTCAGTTTATCCAAATAACTTTTATCTAAATAACAATCAGTACCAAGATAAGCCATTAAAAGCATACCCATTATACCAACAAACCTCTTGCTTCTTTGTTTTTCCAAAGTGTCATTAATGTTTTCAAGCAATTTGTAATTTTCACTATCGCTTGGGTAAATAGGCATAAGTTCATAAGCCTGCTTAAAATACGTTGAATCCTTAAATAATGTTTTCCAAAAACCGTTTTTTAGTATTTTTTTACATTCATCAGTCTTCAACTGTGCAGATTTTCTTGCTGCCCAATCGAATGGTTCCAACAGATTAATTGGCTTCAGCAAATTTCTATTTACTGGTATGTCTTTATCAGAGCATTCTCCAAACGCACTAGTCAAAAAAACTTTAAACATACCATTTTCTGTTATGTTGGTTACACTCTGAATTAATGATTCTAATCTTTTATAAACATCAGATTGTTTAAAATGTTCTTCATAAATATCAAGTTTATCAAAATCAAGATTATTCTTTCTAATATATCTATCAAACTTTGATACCAACAATACGATTGGTATATTCAATAACAGAGATTTGTCTTTCCTTTTTATATCTATGGCCTTAAAAGCTGTTGTAAGTTTATTGATTTCTTCGTTAAAATCTTCTTCTTCTTTTTGAGTATTAGGTATGCCAATCAATAAGAAAATTCCATCCATTTTTTTTAACATAGAATTAAAATACTCGTTAGTTTCACCTTTGTTGTTTAAAAGTTCGCCAGCATAATCCAGTAAAGCAAGATCAGTCCCAAATTTATCTTCAGCACTTAAAGAAAATACATATACATATTTTTCTGGTAAACCAGTAGAGTCAAGCAATTCACCATTTTTAATCTTTTCAACGTTCTCTTTTAAGATGTTGCCCATTTTGTCACGTTGAAGATTATCGTTTCTTTTCAGAAATGCCTCTTTACGAAGAGTATTGACTACACGTTTGTATTGTTTAGTTTCTTCTGCAAAGCATATAGAAATATGATTCTTATTTACTTCTTTTGGAGCATTTAAAGCTGCAAAAAGGCAACTTTTTCCAGAAGCTTTACGGCCAAGTAACGAAAAATACAATACCGGTTTATCCATAGCGTATCCCTTGGTTTTTCAGTGGTGGGCGAGCACAAACAACCTCAGTCGCTTGTTGTAGCTCAACACTATATTTTTTTTGTAATTTTAGCGTTTGCTTATATGTTAGTCAAGAAATTTTTTTGCCATACAATATATTAGCATTACAAATTTGTAGTGTTACAATATTCATAACAATATATAATTGTTGTACATATATTGCTTACGGGAGCGTTATTAGTTGCACCCGAATTGTTCTTTTTGGGATATATGTATGTCTAGCTTAAAACAAAAGTTTGGAATGAGACTTCAGGAAATAAGAAAGACTAAGGGTTTCACCCAGGAAAAGCTAGCTGAGAAAATTGGAGTTGACACACCGCACATAAGTAACATTGAACGTGGGAAATACTTTGTAACTGCGGAAACACTGGAAAATATCGCCACTGCGTTAAGCATCCAGCCAAAGGAATTATTCGATTTTGGTCATATCAGAAAACGGGATGAGCTTGTAAAATCAATAAATAATTACACAGAAATCTGTGATGATTCCAAAATAGAATTTCTGGTAAAAATAATAAACAGCTTAGAAGAAATGAATGCTTCCAGATAAGTTTCATCATCTGACGCATTTTATTCACCTTAACGAACTAAATCTATTATTTTATAAAATAGCAAGCTAGCGTCAGATAATCAGAATCAGTAAAGGTCTTTTCTTTTGTGAAGTGATTTGCACAAAAGAAAACAACTCATCAAGAATATTTGAAAAGCATGTATTTTTTGGCTTCGGCATAGGAATTACTTAACCTGCCAGAAACCAGTTTTATTGGAACCTACTCGTTCTATGAAGCCATTCTTTTTTAAGAATGAAATATTATTATTCACTGCTATTTCACTTATTCCCAATAGTTTAGATAATTCTTTCATCGTGGTGTTTGGGTTGTTTCGCAATTCACGTAGTATTATTTTTCTTCTTTCGCTTAGTTTGATATTCCTGTCTGCTTTATTACGAGCATCAGATTCATTAGCATTAATTTTGTTAAATGGAATTTTTACAACAATTGAGTTTTCACGGAAATCAAAAACTTCTTTTCCATACATTTCGATAATAGTAGGAACACCACGGCCAGATTTCTCGCTAATATGCAACTGTAAAAATATTTCTGATAGTTTCTCATTAACAGGAACAGATTCACCATTGAAGAAACCGCTTAATGACTGAGGGGGATTTATTTTGCCCCTGGATAAAATTTCTATTCTGTCTGAAAACACAGTAATCATAGGTTCTAAGCGTTCTATCCACCTATTATGCAAAACAGCATTTATAATAGCTTCACGAAATGCCGAAGAATCAAATAACGGCACTTCTTTCCGCTCTACTATACGATTTCTTTCATCAGCCTGAATAATATTCATAACATCACCATAACGCAATATCTCATCCAAAGAGTAGAGAAGACTAGTATATCCAAATTCTCTTACAGAAAAAAGGTGAGAAGCTTTCGTCTGCCCCTCAAAAATAGCGACTCGTAAAGAAAAACCAGAATTATCAGACAATAATTGAGCCAGAAGATTCAACTCGCCGTCCTTGGTTAATAAACCTAGATTCTTTTTAAAAGTATTATTTTTTAAGATGATTCCCCTAGAGCCATAAAATGCAAATAATTTTGAAAAAGTCAGTTCTTGTCTATCTGCAGGAGTATTTTCTATTGTTTCCAACGGGAATGCCAACACTTTAAAAAGTGCTTGCTCACGCAATGGATATTTTAACAAATTACATTTTGACGACCCAATACGTATAAATCTAACATTTTTAAAGGCAGTAGGAACTATTTGAGCAGCAGCAACTTTAAGTATAACTACCCTATTGTCATCAATAATAGTTTCTGAAAACGTAAAATTGATACTTGGAGATAAATTTCTAGCCAGATAATGCTGTAATGGTTCTTTGTTGTATTCTGTATAGGGATTAAATGTAGTTCCAACGATTCTGTGAGTAACATCTTGAATTCCCCATATCATATAAGCATATTTTTTATTAACAAGAGCGGCAGCATTAGAAAGTGCAGAAATATACTCTCCTAAGGCCTCAGGCTCATACCAATTTTCTTTAAATTCAAACCATTCCTGCTCTTCATCATAGGAAGCCAATTCCATCACAAGATGTTTGATATCCATATCTGTATTTCCAGTTTATACTAAACTTCAATATAAAGTTTAGTATAATGTTTAGTATAAAGCAATACAAATTTTTGTATTAATTGTGAACGGTCAAACTCAGCGGTAATCTGGATTTTTGCACTTACGTTCTGCTCGTTTTTGATTTTAGTCGGAAAAATTACGGGAAGTTAGCATTAACGAATTAAATCTATTATTTTATAAAATAGCAGGCTAGCGTCAGATAATCAGAATCAGTAAAAGTCTTTTCTTTTGTGAAGTGATTTGCACAATAAACTTTTCGTTCTTTTGTGAAATCAGCAGGAGAAAATTACACAAAAGAGATTACAAAATATTCCAATATCCGTCTTTTAGAGCACCTATACGTTCTAAACGATTAGATATTTTTAAGGCATTTATAGCATTCTGAATTGTTCGTCTTGATTTCCTCAATATTTGTGCCATATCTGAAGTGGTTATTTTTGGATTTGTTCTAATGAGAACCAAAATTTTTTCCTGCAAATCAATTTTAGCATCCGTCATTTGCTTACGATAAAAGCAAAATTCAAAGCCTTGATTTTTCTTTTCATAAGTTGTTTTCACACCGTATTCTTCGCACGATTTATAGATTCTTCTGAAACCAGTTGCCCAACTATCAATATCGTTTGAATAATATAGAATCTTAGCAATAGTCGGATTTCTCAATACAGATTCAACACCTTTATAAGCAAAGTCTTCCGGGCTATAATCAGACGGAAAAGTTCCAGGATTAAAAACAGCTATCTTGCTTGGTGTTAAATAAATCTCGTTATTAACAGTTGTGGCAAAAGAAGAATGGCATAAACTATTCATAACAACCTCTCTAATAGCTTCTTCAGGAATCTCTGGTATTTCAATTCTCTTATTCTTCACTATCTGAGCCTGATAATTTATATGCTCTTTAATGTATTGCTGACCTTTTATACTCAATTCAAACAAGTTACCCTCAACCCTCTTTATGTCAATAAAGGATAGTTTTTCGTCAGAAGCAAAAACAGCCAATTTTAATGTTAACGGTTTGTTTTTTGAGAATAGAATTTTACCTGCATTGGTCAGTTTTCTACCAACAACCAAACCTAGTTTTCGCAACGTTTCCTGCTTATTGGAATAAGACTCTGAAATTCTGCCACATTTATTTGAACTCAAAATGTATTGTTTTAATAAATCTTCATCAACATCTTCTATAGTATCATCAGATTCAAGATTTTCCCAATTTGCATTGCTTGAATCACTTTTATTTATCATTTTTAAGAGTGTTTTCACATCTAATTGTTTATCTTCATCATATGACCTTATATAGAATTTTCCACTTGCAGAATAAGGTTTATCATTTCCAATAAATTCAACAGCGATGATTCCAGGAGTATTTTCCAATTCATAAATACTTGGATATATTGCAGGCTTTATATCCGATGAAATCTTTCTGGAAATATCTCTTAATGTATTTTCTGTCAGTTGCTGCCCAACACCGTCACCATTGTTTCTAACCCCAAACATAATTTTGCCCTTGCCAGACTTATTCAGCATAGCAACAATAGAAACAATAGCCTCGCTCAATTCTGAAGTAGATTTTTTAAACTCAAGCTGTTCTGATTCTTTTCCAAAATTTATCATAACCTAATTCCTTCATATAGAAATTAGCACAGTTTATTTCTTTTGTGAAGTAATTTGCACAATAAACTTTTTATTCTTTTGTGAAATCAATAGAAGGAAATTGCACAAAACAATAATGCATTAGAAACAATAACGGCATCTTTTACAATTTTCCCATTATCAGCAACTTGTGCAAAATTTACACAAGTTGAAATTTCGGTTAATTCACCTTCTGCAAAGATATTTTTATAAAAGATTTCACAGTCCAATGCTATCTTAAAATAAATCGCTGTGAGTGCCTGTTCTGGCTAAAGTTAAAATCAACACATCATCTCTTATAGCATAAACAAGTAACCAATCCGGCTCAATAGGGCATTCTCTGAAACCATTCCAATTATTCTTTAAAGCATGATCATGATAAAACTCAGGAAGGTTACCATTTTCAGCAAGCAAACGAATTGCATTATCAAGCAACTCAATATTAAGGCCTTTTTTATAGCATGCTTATAGTCTTTCTTAAACTTTGAAGTCCAAACAACCTGATAGCTCATTTTTTTAATTCTTTTAAAGCATCTTCAACATTATACTTTTTGGTCTTTGGATCCTTCAATATGCGGTTAGCTTCAATCAAAGCAGCAACAGTTTCTGCATTTGGCGTATTAATTGTTATATTAAATGGAATCTGACCTTCCCTGACAGATTGCCTGAGGAAAATATTAAAAGCCGTGGTCATATTCATACCAAGCTGGCTAAACAACTCTTCAGCCTGAGCTTTTAATTCACTATCTATCCTAAAACTAACGTTTGCTAAGGTTGATGTCATATCTACTTCTCCCAATCAAATTTTAATTATTTTCAATGCTAATGTCAATACATCAGCACGCAAATTACTTTATTACTTTATTGCTTTATTCAAAATTAGTAAAGACCTTTTGTGAAGTAATTTGCACAATAAATATTTTATTCTTTTGTGAAATCAATAAAAGAAAATTGCACAAAAGAATAATGCGCCAGAAACAACAAAACCGCGTTCAAAACGATGGTTTGAACGCGGTTTTGATTAATTACCGTATTATTTATTATTTTTCGGATTTCAGGTCGGAATTTTTGTAGACTTCTTCGCCGTCTATGATTGTTGCAATAACATTTGCTGTTACTAATTTATCTGCATCGTCATGCAGGAAATCGCAGTCAAATACGGTCATATTAGCAAGTTTACCAAATTCAATGGAACCCATGCGGTTTTCCTGACGCCAAGCTTTGGCAACATTTATTGTCATAGCACGCAAAGCTTGTTCACGGTTAATGGCCTCTTCAATATTGAGTTGGGTTTCTTTTCCACCAATTTCAAGTATGCCTTCAGGAATGGCACGATTTTCAGCCATATAAAAACTGAGATTTATATCAAGCCTTGGAGAAATTGGATAGTCAGTGTGGAAAACAACGTTTGTCCCAACATCATAGAATGACTTTATAGGATATGACTTATCAGCAAGTTTACCAACATAACCAAACTCAACATCATAACCAACCTTTGCAGTCCAGAGAGGGGCAACCGCCGGAATAGTATTAGTTTCAGCCATCTTACGGATATCATCAGGCTCAACAAAATGTAAATGTGCCACTACATTTCGCTGATCCTTGTTTCCTGTTATTTTTTCAGCAGCATCGATACAATTCAGAATGAAACGTGTTGCACCGCTTCCATCAGAATGGGCATGAACAGAAAGTCCCTCCGCATCAGCAGCTGTAATCAACGCTATCATTTTGTCACGATTATTGAATCGTTCAAGACCGTGATAACCTGATTCATCAGCATAATCGTCAACCTGCCAGGCAGTGTGCGCTTCTACAACCCCATCCAAAAATACTTTAACCCCTACTACATTGTAATATTCGCCACTGTATTTTGCACGGTCAGCAACTGCACGTGCTATTTCCACCTTAGGATTTTCAGGATTATCAGGCATCAGAATATACGAATAAGTGCGTAACTTAAGCTTATTTTCTAATTCCAGTTCATGATAAGCTTTTGAAGATTCTGAATAGAACAATTCTGCTCCGGCATCAGCAACTGCCGTGAAACCTTTTTTAAGCATCAGATTCTGCCAATCGAGCAGATATGTCTTAGCTTCCTCAATGCTGACATTAATGCTTTTGACAATTTCAATTGCCGGCATTTCACAGATATAACCATCTGGTTCACCATTTTTATCCACATGCACTAATGCCGGGCCGTATTTTTTCGCATAAGCAGCATCAACTCCTGCCCATTCCAAAGCCTTTGTATTAAGCAGACATGAATGTCCACTGCCAGTGTTCATGATAAGTGGCTTATCCGGGCATATTTCATCAAGATATGCCTTAGAAACATATTCCTCATTTTCAAACCATCCAGCCGCCAGATACAATTCTTTCCCAGGATTCTTTGCAATAAATGCCTTGATTATTTCACGATATTTTTTATAATCAGTTGGAATAACCTGCGACAGGTCTGCCTGTCCAATAGCACGGTATCCGGCAAGCATGCCATGAGTGTGTGATTCAAGAAATCCAGGATAAACATAATTATCGCCGTAATCAAGAACCTTTGCCTCATTTCCAGCAAGACGTTTTGCTTCATCTGCATCACCGATATACGCAAACACACCATTTTTTACCAATGCCGCCTTAGCAAAAGGCTTCTTTGAGTCCATGGTAATGAAATTACCGAGAACAATACTTTCATTGCTTTTCTGTATTTTATCAGCCTGCAATTCTTCTGCAGCATTGGCAGGCCCAATGGTCATAAAAAAACCAAGAATAAGAGATACTACAGTTATGCTTTTTGCCTTAGAATAAAATTTAACCATGATACCCTCCTGCGACAGTAACATAAAAATATAATATCAATTTATATAGCAAACGTCTATTAATAAAGAATTAAAATTAATCGTTCACATACAAACCACTTCTGAAAAGAGAAATAAGCAGCATATTATCTCTCACTTTCTTCGTTTTCGTTTTACCTCTCTTGTTTTTAGTAAAACCGACAAAGATTGACCAATATGGGCTTGTGTAATATACTTTGGAGCATTATGAGCGACCAAGCAATAAATGATGCACAACTATTTGAGACAGAATCAGTCTGGAAATTAATATGGAGACTGACTCCCCCTGTCATGCTGTCAAGCCTTGTTTATGCGCTTTATAACCTTGTAGACAGCTACTTTATAGGGAAATATTCAACCGACGGTTTGACTGCCCTTTCGGTAATTTTTCCATTGCAATTATTGCTTTGGGGAGTTGGATGCGGCATTGGCACCGGTGTAAATACGCAGATGTCAAAATTATATGCCCAAAAGAGGATCACTACCGCAAACTATACTGGTGGAGCCGGGCAGATACTAGCATTCATAGCATGGATACTGCTTACAATAATTTCCGTAATTTTCATGAGAGTTTATGTTGAAACAACAGCCAGTTCAGAAAAAGCCATTGAATACGCAATTATTTACGGAAATATAACAATGATTGGCAGTCTCCCAATAAGCCTTACCTTCATATGGGAAAAAATACACCAATCCTATGGAAACATGAAGCTGCCAATGATTGCACAAATCTGTGGCGCTTTAACAAATACAATATTAGACCCGATATTTATTTTCGGCTGGGGTTCGATTCCTGCCATGGGCATTGCCGGGGCCGCTTATGCAACAGTAATAGGACAAACAGTTAATGCATTTATTGTTTTCAGAGGTGGCTGGAGACCATTCCCAAAGCTTTCTGCATTAAAAAAATATTCATTCCATATTTTTAAATTAGGCTTTCCTACGCTTTTAATGCAGTCTTTATTTACTTTTTATATTTATTTATTAAATGTAATTCTAGCCGGCTTCTGTGATGAATCGGTCACTGTCCTGGGGCTTTATTACAAGCTTCAGACATTTTTCTTTATTCCGTTATTTTCATTACAGGTAATTATTGTTCCGATATTAAGCTATAATTACGAAAGAAAGCTATTTCAACGCTGTCATAAAATACTTGTTGATTCGATTCTTTTTTCAGCAATTTCAATGGTTATCGGGGTTATTTGCTTTGAAATATATCCTGTGGAATTAATAAGTCTGTTCTCGACAGAGCCAAAGGTACTGGAGATTGGCATCACGGCATTCAGGGGTATTGGTGCTAGCTTCCTTCCTGCCTGTGCTTCGCTGACTTTCCCAATTTATTTTCAGGCTATAGGCAAAGGGAAAGAAAGTTCTTTGCTTACTATTCTGCGCCAGATTTTCTGTCTTGTGCCAATTTTCTGGCTGCTTTCAAAGCTTGGACTTGAATATTCATGGTGGTCATTTCCTATCTCTGAGCTCATTACAACAGCCCTAGGGGTATATTTCTACAGAAAGCTTGAAACCGAGAACATCGGAATAAAGCACCGGATAACAGGATAAATGACGGATAAACAGCCAAGCAGACCGTTTTTTTGGGGCCTCGGTTTTAGGGGATACGTGGTTTGCCAGCAAAGGTTAGTGCTTTGCGGAGGTTTGTGGGTTAATAGCCAAGAAATATCGATATGTGGCTGACGCCACTCGATATATGCTTCGCACTCGATATGTCGCTGGCGCGACAAGGGTTAGTAGCCGAAAAAGGCGTCGTCGCTGAGGAAGGGGTTGCACTTCTTTTCGTGTTCGATTGTGGTTTCACGACCGTGGCCAGGGAATACAGGACGGTCTGATAAAATCATTAATTTTGATTTTATGTTTTTTACAAGTGCAGCTCCATCGCCACCTGGCAAATCAGAGCGGCCAATACATTCGTGGAACAGACTATCACCAGAAATGACAAAATCATCAAAAATCAATACCATTCCGCCTGGAGTATGACCTGGAATATGTGCTACTACGGCAGTGTGATTACCAATCTTGAAGGTATCGCCATGCTTTGTGATTATTTCTGCTTCCTTACATACAAAAGAAATGCCCATATAATCAGATAAATTCAGGCGTGAATCAGTAAGCATCGCTGAATCTTCGCGAGAAACAGCAACCTTCGCGAATGGGAATTGCTTCCTGAAGTATTCAAGACCTGCAATATGATCAGAATGACCATGAGTAATAAAAATCGTTAATTTTTCGATATTTAATTTCTTTATATCTTCAACCAGTTCTTCGCTATCAGCGGCCGGATCGACAAGAATAGCGTCCTTGCAATCTTTTTCATGAATAAGATATGTATTGTTTTCTATTGGCCCCATAACATAGCAGTCAACAATAATGCTGCCAGAAATAAATGTTTTCATATCGAACCTTCCATAGCTTGGTATTTTTATATACATTTTACTGATATTCAGACTTGATAACGCCTATATACGGGAGATTTCTAAGATAGCCCTTATAATCAAGCCCATAGCCGACTACATATTCTCCACCGATTGTAAAACCGCAATAATCGATATCAACATGCTGCTGTTGATTTGTGGGTTTATTGCAAAGGACACAGATTTTAATACTCTTCGGATCTCTGGTTTTAAGCATCTTCAGAACATGTGACATAGTCAGGCCGGTATCAACAATATCTTCAATGATAAGAACGTTTCTTCCCCGGATGCTTTCAGCAAGGTCTTTGTCAACCTTAACCACTCCACAGCTCTGAGTTTCATTTCCATAACTGGAAACAGCCATAAAATCAAGCCTTTGTTCAAGCTTAATCTGTCTGCATAAATCAGCAGCGAACAAAAATGAACCTCTGAGAATAGAAACTACTGTTAATTCTTCACCTGCATAATCAGCAGTAATCTGAGCACCTAATTCCTTTAATCTTTCAGAAATCTGACTTTCTGAAATTAATATTTTTTCAATTCTATAATCTAACTTCTGTTCAGACATTATGCTTAGCCCATTCTATAGTTTTTCTCAAGCCTTCTTCGAGAGGAATAACAGGTTCCCAGTTCAACAAGGTTCTGGCCCTTGTAATATCTGGTTTTCTGCGCTTCGGATCATCCTTTGGAAGTGGCAGATTAGTCTTTTTAACTTTAATTCCAGATACTTCAATAATTTTTTCTGCAAATTCGTTAATTGTAATTTCTGCCGGGTTGCCAAGATTTATCGGATCCATGTCTGATTGTTCCATAACAGCCATCATACCGCGAACCAGGTCAGAAACATAACAGAAGCTACGAGTCTGGGTCCCGTCACCGTAAATTGTAATATCTTTTCCCTTTAATACCTGAGAAATAAATTCAGGAACAACGCGGCCGTCATTAAGTCTCATTCTAGGACCGTATGTATTGAAGATACGTATAATCCTGGTATCAACGTGATGGAAGTCGCGATAAGCCACCACAATTGCTTCTGCAAAGCGCTTAGATTCGTCATAGCAGCTTCTTGGTCCAACTGGATTAACGTGTCCCCAATAATCTTCGCGCTGTGGATGAACTTCAGGATCGCCATAAACTTCTGAGGTAGAAGAAAGCAGCAATCTGGCATTGTGTGCCTTTGCAAGACCAAGCATATTATGAGTGCCCAGAGCACCAACCTTGAGAGTTTCAATTGGGTGCTGCTGATAATCTATTGGGCTTGCTGGTGAAGCCAGGTTATAAATTCTATCAATTTTGTCGCCAAAATATATAGGCTTAGTAATATTATGTTCGATAATAGTAAGATTTTCAGATTTAATATGTTCGAGATTCTTTCTGGTGCCTGTAATAAAATTATCTAAGACAATAACCTTGTGACCCTGTTTTATAAGTTCTTCAGTAAGGTGTGAGCCAATGAAGCCAGCCCCGCCGGCAACGATTATACGCATTTTACTCCTCCAATAATTTCAATTAATATTAACATGGGTTTTATATCTAATGCAAGGGCACTATATTCTTGACAGCAAAAGGATTTCAATGATAGAATTTATGCTGAATTCGTAGGAGATTTTTCATGGCAGGCAATTTCTTTGAGGAGCTTTCAAAAACCTTTTCAAAAGCGCATAGCTATAGGGTTGTTATACCTTTAGCAGCCAATGAAGCTGTAAAATTTGCAATAAGCAAAGCACTTTCAAAAGGCTTTATAAATAAAGCATTATTAATTGGCGATTCAGCAGAAATAAAATCAGTTTTTAATGACTTAGCCAATGATGAAAGAATCTGTATTATCCAGGCTGCTTCAGAAGCTGAAGCATTAAATAAAGCAGTTGAAGCAATAAAAAAGAATCATGCTGATATACTCATGAAAGGCATGGTTCAATCTGCTTCCCTGATAAAAGCTGTTCTTGATAAAAAGAATGGTTTACAGCATGGTTTTATGAATCATTTAACATGCTTCCAGCTGCCCGATAAGGAAGGTCTTAGAATTCTTACTGACCCGGCAGTTAATATTGCTCCTGATGCTGATACCATCTGCAAAGAAATAGAAAACACCAAGGAATATTTCAATAAATTAGTAAACAGAGCCCCAATAGTAGCATTAATGGCCGCCAATGAAAAGGTTTCTGAAAAGATGCCTGCCACTGTCATAAGTAAATCCGTCACAGACAAAATGGCTGACAGAAAAGATATGATAGTAGAAGGTCCTGTAGCCTTTGACCTTGCAGTTTGCCCCAAATCTGCCCAGATAAAAAAATACAATGGCAAAATTCAGGGCAATGCAGATATTTTTGTAACAACCCAGATTGAAACAGCGAATGCGTTGTATAAATCTCTCCAGCACATAATGCATGCAAACATGGGTGGTTTATTGTATGGAGCTCAATGTCCTGTAATACATCCCTCACGGGCAGACAATGGTGAAACCAAATATAATTCATTACTGCTCGGTATAGCATTATTAGAAGCAAATTCCAAACATCAGTGAGTTAATTATGTCTGAAAAAGAAAAAAAGCCTGAACAGCCAACCAACACAGTGAATTCCCAGGTTTCCTTTTCTCAAGGCAAAGTTGCCGAATTGTTGAGAAAAATGGAAAGCTTTCTTGGGATTCCATTATCATTACGCTCTACTACTGGTGAAGTGGTTTGTAAGACAGATTATTTTTACGGACCATGCAGCTTCATACGTGGCACCAAAGAAGGCTGCGAACGCTGTCGCAAAGTCTACAAAAATATTGAACACAAAGTCATGAGACGTAAGGTTCCATTTGTATGTCTCTGTTACTGCGGATTCTTAATATTTGCTGTTCCGTTAGAATTCAGAGGCGAAATGCTTGGGATACTTTTTGGTTCTCAGATTTTACCTGTTTCCAACAATGGAACAATTTCTGATTTCAGAAAGCAGTTTGAATCAAGTGCAAAGGAATACGGCCTTGATACAAGTGACGAATTCTATGATTCCTTTGAAAAATTAAAAACTTTAGATTCAGACAAGCAACGCAATAAGTTTTTGAGATATCTGGAAGAAATTGGTCGTCATTTCGTTGAAATGGCTGTTACAGACAAATCTTGGAATGAATTTCTCAAAGAGATAAAAGCAAAAGCTCCTGAATTTGGCAATTTCTAAGGAATTAAAATGTTTAAACTTCTAAAAAACGGGTTGGTTCTTCAGCCGGATTTCACATTTAAAAAGCAGAGTATATTGATTCAGGATGACATAATCTATGATGTCCTGGAACCAGATCAGACCCCTCTGAAACCAGTAGATACAGAAATGGACTTAGACGGTCAGGTAATATTCCCTGGCTTGATAAATGGTCACGATCATCTGATTGATACCTGCTGGCATTCTCTCGGTAAAATGCCTGTAGAAAACTGGTATGAATGGGAAACCTCTATACATTCAGAAACTGATTATAAGCTTCAGCAAAAGCTTTCTGCATCAGACTTATATGTTGTAGGCATGTATAAAAACGTTATTGCAGGTGCCACAACAATTGTAGACCACTACCCTTCTGAAGTTTCAGGCACCTTTACAAATCACGAGCTTGCAACAATCCTGAAGTATTTTTATCAGACACATTCTGTTTCAGAAAAGCGTCTGCACTGGTGTTCCAATATCTTAGAGCAATACAGAAACACCCAAGGCATACTTCCTTTCATCCTACACGCTGGCGAAGGTACAAGCAAGGAAATAAGCGAAGAGCTTGACTACCTTAACAAAATCGATGCCCTTTCCAAGAATACTGTATTAGTAGACTGCTGCCATCTAAGTGATTCTGAATTACATCTTGTTGCCAGCAGAAACGCTTCAATAGTATGGATTCCGGAATCCTGCGAACGTATTTTCGGAACCCAGCCCGACGTCAAGAAAATCATGGAGCTTGGAATAAAGCTCTGCATAGGCACTGACAGTTCTAATACAGGTACCTCAAATATGCACTCAGCATTCAAAGCTGCAATGAAGTATTCCAAGGATTTTCTCAATAATTCAATCAGGGCCCAGGACCTGGTAAAAATGGCTACAGTTGATGCCGCCAAGATTTTCGGTATAGAAAAAGAAGCCGGTTCTATTGTTCCCGGCAAGCGTTCTGACTTCATAGTGTTTGAAGACAACGGCTCTGACCCATTTGAAAACTTTATCAGCCTGCTTCCAGAAGATTATTCAATGGTTCTTCATAAAGGCAATATGATTGTCGGGAACGATGAGTTCAGACGTCTCTCTTCAATCGACTTCAGCCGTTATTCTGAAGTTAAACTGAATGGTGTAAGCAAACTGGTATTTGGCCGACCGGTTCAGTTGATAGAAAGAATACGCAATAAGCTTGATACAGAAATAGTATTCCCGTTCTTTGACGTCACAAGTGACGATTAATAGATAATGAATACTCTAACACTGCTAAAACCTTCCATCAAAAAGCTGTGTAGAATATTTTCAGCGCGAAATCAGAAGTTACTTTTCTTAATTCTGATCGGCGCTTCAATCGTAAGCTGTGGCATTTACTTTGGCATGGCCAAATTTCTGGACTATGTAAGCAAAGCCCCATTATTAGGCGATACATTCGGTGTAATAATCGGCGGCATGCTTGTATCAAAGCTGCTTGAAATGTTATTCATGACAATGCTGTTCATGCTTCTTTTCAGTGGTGTAATTTCAGCATTATCAGCATTATTTCTGGACGAAGAGCTTAACGTGCTGATGGTATCGCCTCAGCCAGTCTCCAGAATATTCATGTCCAGATTTCTGCTATTAACATTTGACTCGTCCTGGATGGCAATAGTATTTTTTGCCCCGGTTTTCCTGGCATTTGCAACAACGCTGAAAGCTTTTTGGGTAGCGTATATATTGTTTCCTATAGCATTATTGTTTTTTGTATTAATCCCGAATATTATTGGTGCCAGCGGTTCACTACTGTTAGCAGCTTTTTTTCCAATCAAGCAAATGAAGAAGGTTTTCCAATTCCTGTCAATAATAATGCTTACAGGACTAATCTTCTTTTTACGTTCTTTGGAAGCAGAAAAGCTTCTTAATCCATCACATTTCGGCACAGTATCGAACTACCTGCTTAATCTGGAATTGCCATTAGTTCAGTATTCACCGACCTCCTGGATACACATGACAACCCTTAACCTGTTTTATGGGAAATTCTCTGAAGCCCTATCAAGCTTCTGGCCGCTCTTCTTCGCCACAATTACCGGTTTGGTCCTGATGTGGTTTCTTGCCAAAAAGTATTATCACTTCAGCTGGCAGCGCTCATGCGAAGCCATGGATAATCAACTCATAGGTCTGGAATGGCTTAGAAGATTGCTAATATGGCCTTTACGCTATACTTCTCAGGACTATCAGGTTATAGCCAGCAAGGAAATTACTATTTTCCTACGAGACCCGGCTGTATTTTCCCAAATATTCATGATGTTTGCCATAGTTGTGGTTTACGCCTATAACCTGTATATATTGCCGATAAAAGACGTTCCTAATATGTTTACTCAAGGGTTGAACAACGCCCTCGTTTATCTGAATGGTCCATTCATCGGTTTCATAGTCGCCTCAATTGGCATGCGCTTTGTGTATCCATCTGTAAGCATGGAAGGCAGAGCCTTCTGGGCAGTTAAATCTTCGCCGGTCAGCCCCAAAAGAGTTCTGGTAATAAAAGTGCTTTTCTACCTGATACCTATGATTATATTGGGACTTATACTCTGCGCTGTTACAAATACGGTTTTCACAGTATCGACTCGTGTTCTTACCATAGTAAGCTATGTAAACGTATTATTAATCACAATTGTCATTACAGCTCTTGCAATCGGGGTTGGAAGCGTTAATGCCAACTTTAATGTAGATTCACCATTAAAAATTGCGGGCTCATACGGTGGTTTTATTTACATGCTTTTGTCAGGCTTATACATTATCAATCTGATTCTGATGGAAGCTTATCCTATTTATTGCTTTAACTATTACCGGGCTTATCAAATGCGGGGAATAATGCCTACGATACTATTTGCTGCAAGTGTGCTGATTGCCCTTGGCGTTACAGCTGTGTGGGTTTATTTGCCTATAAAAAAGGGACTGGATGCAATCGAAGAATATGAACCAGAATGAAACAATAATTAAATTTGATTCTATACATAAGGATTACGGCAATTTTACAGCGGTAAAAGAAATCAGTCTGGAAATTGCCAAAGGAGAACTTTTTGGTTTTCTTGGCCCGAACGGGGCTGGCAAAACCACTATGATACGCATGCTTACCGGCATTATCAAGCCTACCAGTGGAAGCATAACTATTGGCTCTTACGATCTCTACAAAGACCCTATACAAGCAAAATCAATGATTGGCTATGTTCCAGACCGGCCATATCTATATGAAAAGCTATCACCTGTTGAATATTTTGAATTCATGGGTGGTCTATACAACGTAAGCCATGAGCAGGTAAAAGAAATTTCTGAAAAAATGCTGAAACTATTTGATTTATGGGACAAGAGAAATGAGCTGATAGAAAGCTTTTCTCATGGCATGAAGCAAAAAACAGCAATGATTGCAGCAATTCTTCACAATCCGGCTATACTTGTAGTCGATGAACCAACAGTTGGTCTTGACCCCAAGAGCATTAAGCTTGTAAAAGAGTATTTCAAGCATCTGACTTCGGAAGGGAAAACCTTGTTCCTGACAACCCATACCCTTTCTGTCGCTGAAGATCTGTGCCAGAGAATAGCTATTATCCGTCATGGTGAAATAGTTGCATTAGGAAATCTGCATGAATTACAGGAACAGGCTAAAATGCCCGGAAATGACTTAGAAAGCGTATTCTTAAAATTAACCGAGGAAGAAGAAGAAAACCAGGAAAAATCTTCACAAGACCCCAAGCAATAGACTTCATAAATTATGTATTGTTTTGAAGCTAATAAATGTAATAATCTGGATTGTCCAGTAAGAAAGCAGCGACAGCCTCGATGCTGGCTTTTTTTTGCCAAAAATTCAGATAAAAATCCTGCATTTAAATGCAAAGCTTCAGACTGTGAAAAATGTAATTATAAGTTAGGTTGGGAAATAGGCTTAATTTCTGATGATTTATTCAATAAACGAGAAATCATACAGTCAGATGAAATTAGCCCACAAAGCCTTATTCCTGAAGAAAAAAATAATAAGCCCCAGCAAGAACCGGATAGTAAGACAATAGGAACTCAGTCTGCAAGATTCTGTTATGAAATCGTAAATTGTCATAACGAACACTGTCCAGTAAGGGAACAGCAGATATTCAGATGCTTTAAATTCTTTGGGCCAAGAACCAAGGATGAAAAAGAAAAATTAACCTGCTGCAATAGAGATTGTAACTCCTGCTTCTACAAAAGCGGCTGGGATTTGGGCCTATTATCTGAAGAAAAATTCGAAGATATTATTGAAAAAAAGAAGTCCAAGCTAGGACAATCCAATAAATATAACAAAGATGTTATTGTAGACATCTATATGTCAGAGCTTGCAAAGAAACCTTTCAATCAGAAGGAAGAGCTTGAACTGGCAAAGAAAATCGCAGGTGATAAAAAAGCCTCTGAATTGTTTTTAATGGCTAATTTGAAATTAGTAACCCAGATTGCCAAAAGGTTTTCTTCAAAAATACCATTAATGGATTTAATTCAAGAAGGCAATATAGGTTTAATTAAAGCAATTGCAAAATTTGATTACCGTCTCGGTTATAAATTTTCTACATATGCGGCATATTGGATTAGATATTATATGCAACGTGCTGTTGCAGAACAAAAGACTTCCATAACCATTCCATGCCATTTAATAGCTGTAGCAAATAAAATTAAAATTCAAATCAATAAATTCGAGGAGCAGTTATCACGCCCTCCTACTCTGCAAGAACTATCAGAACTATTGGGACTGTCTGAAGATAAAATCGTTAATGTATTAAATGTTACAAAAACCCCGGTATCTATTTACGCAAAAGTCTCTAACGACGGCGAAGAAGACGAAACAATAGAATATTATCTTGAAGACAAGCAGACCTTAACTCCAGAAGAAGCCTTCTTTGAAAAGCAAAAAAATGAAGCAATATCTACAGCTTTAACCAGTTTGAATGAACGTCAGCGATATATTGTAGAAAATTTCTATGGAATTAACTGCGATGAAAAAAGTCTGGCAGAAATTGGCCGCGAACAGAACGTCTCTAGAGAACGAGTAAGGCAATTGCTTCAACAGGCTCTGCAAAAGCTGAAGCAGAACGAATCAATTATTGAAATAAGCTAGGAAGCTGGATTATTTGTTAGTGTAATAACTCAGATACCAGTCGACAAAATTACTTATGCCAGTCGTAAGTGGAGTTGAGGGTGAGAAACCAGTTTTTTTCACTAATTCAGTAACATCAGCATAAGTAGCTTCTATATCACCTTTCTGCATAGGCAAAAATTCTTTTTCTGCCTTTTTCCCAAGCTTATTTTCAATAGTTTCTATAAAATCCAGAAGCTTTACTGGCTTGTCATTTCCAATATTATACAAGCTGTAAGGTGCGCTGCTTGATGCAGCATCGCTTGAAGCGGATTTTTTCCAGGTTTTATCTGGCTGAGGAATAACATCTATCAGTTTTATGATTCCTTCTACGATATCATCAACATAGGTAAAACTACGCATCATCTGGCCATTATTAAAAACCTTAACAGGTTTATTTTCCAAAATTGCTTTCGTAAAAATAAACAATGACATGTCAGGTCTTCCCCAAGGCCCGTAAACAGTAAAAAATCTTAAGCCGGTAGTTGGCACTCCGTATAAATGGGAATATGAATGTGCCATTAATTCATTGGTTTTCTTGGTAACAGCATAAATAGACGCAGGATGGTCTACATTATCATGAACAGAAAACGGCATTATTGTGTTTAGACCATATACAGAGCTGGAGGAAGCATAAATAAGATGAGCGGTCTTATGATGCCGACAAGCTTCCAGGATATTTAAAAAACCTGTTATATTAGAATTTATATAATCTTCGGGATGTCTCAGACTGTGACGGACACCAGCCTGAGCAGCAAGATTCACAACCCTGTCGAAGTTATATTTATTGAATACTTCTTCGACAGAATCTTTATCTGTTAAATCAGCTTTAACAAAAACAAAGTTATTAAATTTCTTTAGAATTTCAAGTCTTGAAAGCTTGAGATTAGTATCATAGTAATCATTCAGGTTATCAAAGCCAATAACATCATTTCCTTGCTTCAATAAAGCTAAAGATAGATGAAATCCGATAAAACCAGCAGCTCCGGTAACCAATATAATCATGATAAAACGAACTGTTTACCTGCCTGGCGTTAATAATTCCGGAGAATGATCACTTACACAGCGAAAACCAAGAGTAGTGCTGCGATAATATGGGCTACGTTTTGCGTCTCTGGCAGCAGAACGGCAACCTTTGGCATTATCATCCCATGAACCACCCTTTACAATAGGTAATCCATATTTTCCCATAAAATTGCTGGCATTAGCAGGCTTAGGATCATATGCTGTTGCTGTCCATTCACTGACATTCCCGGCCATATCCAATATGCCCAAAGGAGAAGCGCCTGTTGGGAAGCTTCCAACAGCCATTGGAGCCTTTCCAGCATTACAACGGTCTAATGAGAAATTATTACCCCAAGGGTATTCTCTTCCATCAGTGCCACGAGCAGCTATTTCCCATTCATTTTCATTGGGAAGTCTTTTCCCAGCCCAATTAGCATAGGCATAAGCATCAAACCAGTCTACAAGAACAACAGGGTAATCATCCATGCCATAGGGTGGCTGACCGCCTATCCAACTAAACTTGAGAGCCCAGGCGTAGGTATGGTATGGAGTGTGATCCTTATTTGTGGATTCATTTGGATGACACCATTTATGTCCATATTTTTCTACGTCTTCAAGAAACTTCTTATATTGTGCACAAGTAACTTCGGTTCTATCAATCCAGAAGCCACGTGTCTCATAATTTCTCAATGGTCTTTCATCAACATTTCCGCGGTCATTTCCTACGGAATATACACCAGGTTTTATTTCAACCATGTCACCATATTGTGAATTAGCTATTTTATTAATCTTTTGATTACGTGTTTCTTCAGGACTCAATGGAGTCATTACAGGCTCAACAACAACTCTTCCCTGTTCCTTAGGAGTTACAATAAAAAGTGCTTTTTTATAGCTAGCTGCTGTAATTTCAATTCTATAGGTTCTGCCAATACGTAATTCAATGTCGCTTTTTCTGAGCTTTTCTCCATTAAGTAAAACGCTGGCACCTTCTGGTAAAGAACATAATTCCAAAGTCATCACTTCATTTGATTTAACATCGTCAAGCTTATTGCCGTCTTCCGGGCAAAACTTAATGCTGTTTTCGAATATGTTTTGACAAACTGGACAAATCTTTTCTGCCAGCAGGTTTCCTGCAGAAAATGCTATTAATAAAGCAGACAATAACAAAGCTTTCTTTTTCATATTTTACCCCGACTTACAACTTAACGGAATGACTCAGTCTTTTCACGGGATTTCTGAGTTTTGCGGAACTCTGCTTCCCTCTTTTCCAGTTCTTTTTCCAAATCCCCACTGGTAGCTCTAAGTTTTGCCATTTGTTCTTTGGCTTCTTTAGCATACTTACTCTTTGGATAATATTTAACTATTCTTTCAAAAGCTTCATAAGCAGGAATGGTATATTGCTGATAGAGCATATAATGGGCTTGCTTATAAAAGATATAATCTCCATAAAAAAATCCCCAGATGCCTAACAAAACAAATACAATACAAATCTGCTTAAAAAACATAATATTTCCTCCGAGTGATTTCTATTATAGCATAGAGCAAAATTTTTAGGCATAAAAAAATACGGTCTTACGACCGTATTTTTTATTTTGTTATTTAAGCTTAACAATTTTAGCTGAAGAACCCGTTTTGGGTTTACTGCTTCCAGATTCTGGAACGCATAATACAACAGCATTTATAAGAGTGATATTAACTTTCACCTTGTATTTTTCTTCAAGTTCAGTGAGCTTGCGCTTGCGTTCTTCTTCAAGATTACTGATAAGCTTATCTATTTCTTCTTCCTTCTGGAAGAAATATAAGTGGAAGCTTACATTTTCTTTCTTCTGAAGAAGTTCAGTTTTCTGTTCGTTAAGATAGTCATCGAAAACCTTCATGTCTTCACGACATTTTTCCTGACCAATTTTACGGAACTTTTCGATTTCTTCCTGAATATTTTCTTCAAGCTTCTGGCAAGCCTGCAAATAAACCTTCAATACTTCCGGACCAGGTTCTTCAAGCTTAATTCTTGGATCCGGCTTTTCAGAGTAATCATCAAGGTTTACCAAGAAAAGCTTGTCGTTCACCTTCAAAGAAGAATCGTGAGAATCCTCTACTACAGAATATAGCTTTTCTTCTTTTGAATCACATTCAAGAGTTACCTTGAAATTAAATGCAACAGAAGTTTTATAATGCATTTTTTCTGCAATAGACTTTACACCAGAATCCTCAGGAACCTGCGATTGATGACCAACGAACAATCTGCTGACTTTTGGAGTTTTCTCAAGCTTTTCTACTATTTTTCTTAGCAGGAAAGAGCCTTCGCTGACCATTTCCATATCACGGTGCAGTTCTGCTTTTTCCCGGTCAAAGGTAAAACAGAGCTTATCGCCACAGTTGAAAAAGCTTTGTTCCTTTTCAGGAATTTCAGCTACCCATACATTTTCCTCAGCTTCCTTACACTTGATGCCTTGCATGTTAAAGAAGGCAGTGACCAGCTGTTGGATATTATTCGCCATTGAATATTTCCTCCTGGGCGCGTGTAATCTCATTGTGGGTCTGAAGAGCTTTTTCAAGCTTGTTGCCAAGAGTTACGAACTTGCGTTTCATAGCATCCTGGTTTGGAGACATGGTAACGATATCAATAATAATCTGTTCCAGAGTTCTCTTAGTCTGCATATTGCCGAGAATCATTTCGAGTTCGCCAATGATGAGCTTAAAGAGATTGATCTTCTTATCAAGAAGTTCAAGAACATAGGATTCGATAGTATCCTTGGCGCTGAGATTGATAATGTGAACATCATCATTCTGACCAAGTCTGTGGATACGACCGATTCTCTGTTCTATTCTCATTGGGTTCCATGGTAAATCATAGTTTACAAGGAACTTACAGAACTGCAGGTTACGACCTTCACCACCTGATTCAGTGGAAACAAGAATCTGCTTTTCGTTTCTGAATTCTTCGATGCATTTGTCCTTTTCCGCCTGTGACATCTGACCGTTGAATACAGCTACTGAATAGCCTTCATCTTCAAGCATCTTAACCAGATAATCCTGAGTGCCTCTGAACTGTGTGAAAATAATTACCTTTTCCTTCACAGTCTTGATGATTTCCATAAGAACCTGGCCCTTCTTAGAGGTCTTAACGTTCTTGGCCATATCAAGGAGCCTCTGGAGAGATTCGTCGAATTCATCCTTGTATTGATTGCTGGCAATCATCTTATCGAGAGCCTTTGCAAGTGCATAGGTTGAACTACCCATTAACTTCTGGAGGAGGATAAGAGTCAGTCTGTTAATTCCACGAGGATTCTTGTGGGTTGGCAGAGTGAAGTATTTTTTGCGGATGAAATCTGTCAGTTCAGCATAAAGAGCAGCTTCATCTTCGTTGAGATCAACAGAATATGTATGAACAAAGCGCTGTGGGAACTTGATTAGAGTATCAGCACGGCGGTGTCTAATCATAATTTCTGAAAGCATTTCACGAAGCTTAGCAGAATTCTTTGGCAATCTCTTGTCGCTTTCGGCAAGGAAATCTTCTTTGAACTTCTGAACAGTGGACAAATAACCTGGCTTCAAAATTGAAATGAGATTGAATAATTCAATCATATCATTCTGAATTGGGGTTGCAGTGAGCATCAACAAATACTTAGTATTTATTGAATTAACAAACTGCCAGTTCTTTGTCTTTTTGTTTTTAAGTTTGTGAGCTTCATCAACGATGAGAAGGTCATATTTTATCTTCTGAACGTTATCCTGATTCTTAGTGCTCTTTGCTGTATCAAGAGAAGCAATAACAAGGTCTGAATCTTCCCAGTCTGTGATTTCCTGATGATTTTTGAAATTGAGACCGAACTTAGTCTTAAGTTCTTCCTGCCACTGTGTAATAAGAGAAGCTGGTGTCAGAATCAGAACTCTCTTTACCATACCGCGGAGCAGATATTCCTTAAGAATGAGGCCGGCTTCAATAGTCTTTCCAAGACCAACTTCATCAGAAAGAAGAGCACGACCGTTAAGCTTTTCCATAACAGCATGCGCAGTCTGGAGCTGATGTTCGTAAGCATTTACACCAAAGCAGCTCTTAAGAGCAAGAAGCTCGTTGGAATTAGTTCCGCAAGCTATTTCCTGACTCATCTGAACCAGTTTGGTTTCTTCATAAGGAGCGAAATCGCTGCTAACGATGCTTCTTAAGATATCCAGGTTATGGGCATCATAAGAAATTGCAGGATCAATGTTTGAAGCAAACTTGAATTCGACTTCTTCTTCAACTTCTTCAACAACAGCAGTCTTGCCATTGTTCAGCTTAAGGCGATATGTCTTGGTAGTAAGATCAACTACTTCAATAGTAACGCTGTCGCCTTCTTTAACATTGTTTCTTTCCCACCATTCACCGAAGGTAAGGCAGACCATGTAGCCGCGCATTTTCTGGTAAATAGCAGAATGAGTAACTTGATTGTCGTCGATAAAGGTAATCTGGACCAATTCGCCATTGAACGGGAACAGAGCCTTCATCTGTGGATTCATGAAGAGATAGCCCTGCTGGAATGCTTTTCCTTTAATCTGGAAAGTAAAGCTACCTTCGCCGTGAGATTCGCATTTGATTAGTGGAGCCTTTTCAGCTCTGGTTTTAAGAAGAGAACTAGTATTCATTTATCAATCACCTCAGCCTTTGGTCTTTTCCAGTGGTCTAACTTCAACAATGATTTCTTCACCAACTCTTACAGCGGATGATTTTTCAATGTAGTTGAGGTCTGCAATGGTGCGTTCCTTGGAAGCAGTTCCATAGTAGTTTTCAGCAATAGATTTAAGAGTATCGCCGTCTTTTACAACGTAGATAATCAATTCTTCGTCTATTGTTTTAAGCTTCTTGAAATCTGAAGGATTGATCTTGCGGGTAGCAGTTGCTTTGGCAGCAGCGGCCTTAGCTGCTTCTTCCTTTTCCTTAGCTTTGGCTGCAAGCTTTGCTGCATCTGCTGCTTTCTTTTCTTCAAGCTGTTTTAAAGCTTCTGCTGCAGTCTTGGCCTTTGTGACCTTTACTTCAGCATTTGTTTTTGCAGAGGCTACTTCAGTATTAGCTTTGGCAACAGTCTTTTCAGCAGATTTTTCTGCTTCGGCTACTTCCTGCTTTACCTTAGCAGTTTCTGTCTTAGCCTTCTGTTCTACCTTCTGAGCAGTTTTGTCTACAGTTGAAGCAACCTTTTCGGTTACTGCTTCCTGAGACTTTTCTGAGGTAGCTTTGGCTACAGTATTATTAACTGAGGAGTTTTTATTTTCAAATGAGACTTCTTTGCTGGCAGTTTTCTTTTCGTCTACAGCTGGAGCTTCGGTATAAAGAGTAGTTACACCGTTTTTATCTGTAGAAGACTGAATTCCCTGAAGGAATGAATACTTTTCAGACCAGGTTGTAACTCCATTAATACGACTGAATACTCTGAACTGACCACTGGTTTTGTCTATTCCGTCAACAGGAACAGCCATACGGAAAGTCTTAAGAGCACCTGGTGTAATAGAGTCTTTCGGAGAAAGGGAATAGGTTTTTACACTACCCTTATCTTCAATCTGAACACCAATCTGGTAGCTTCCTTTGGTAATAGCCTCTTCGCTCTGATTCAAAACATGTGCAAGAACGAGTCCTTTACCTGGTGCCAAAGCCTGACTTTGTGAATTAGCCGGCAGCTTTTCTACAAAGAACCCCTTAACAAGTGGTTCTGCAGAAAGATCTGTAACGCTCAAAAGTAACAGGGATGCTAGCCCTGCAGCTTTTAATGTTTGCCTCATTTGAATTTTGCTCCTTAATTATTGTTTTTATCTTTTCTGCTATCAATATCGGCTTTATGCTAAGAAAAGTTAAGGAGCTATTTTTTTAAAAATTAATAGTTAGAAATCATGCGAAGGCTTGAATTATTACCTGAAAAAACGTATGGCAGCTTTGGATTACTGATTACAGCATGGCCTGGGAAGGTTATTGGTTCTTCTGTATCAGAAACATCTGTAACAACAACGGGAGAAGCAAATGGATTTCTGCCAATTATATAAGGGCATGCATCTGTTGTTTTGAATTTTTCGTCTATCTTTGAATTCAGTTCCGGTAAGGTAATAGAATTCATATCTAAAACAGGAACAGGCTTTAAAGCCTCTCTTGAGGTCGAATTGGCTGTATTGCCCTTAGAAGCTATATTAACTCTATTATTTGAGGATTTGGCGTTCTGAATATCAAGCAGCATTTCACGCATTTCTCGATTCATGCGCTTTGTTTCATTCAATTGGCTTTCCAAATCATTGCCTGCTTTATCAAGAGCGGAATTTTTTAAATGCGCAGGCTTTGTTCCGTCACGATATGGCTTTTTGTTCGAAGGTGTGGTCAAATAGTTAATCAAAATAACAATAACAACCAAACAATAGCCGCAAGCTATTATAAAATTTGTCTTCTTTTTATCTTGAACTGTTTTTGCCATGTTGCCACTCCGTACATAATTTTATCACTAATATTTTAGTTTGGCAACAAATATAGAAAGCCCTCAAGCTTTGCTTGAGGTCTTTCGTTACTGTTCACAGGTTATCTTGTAAAAAAAATCCCGATGTAGTAAGCTGTCTGCTTTTCTCATCGGGATTTTCGTGACTGCTAACTGTTGAATAGCTCAGCGCACTCAAGGAAGACGTTGGCACCGCTTTTCTGGCGT
>JAZRWI010000066.1:0-5180 GCA_045599645.1 Candidatus Avigastranaerophilus sp. | reverse complement strand
GGCCTTCCTCCATGTGGGGGAAGGTGGCACGCGTAGCGTGACGGATGAGGGAGCAGCACCAAGCCTGAACCAATAACAATAAATTTTATCAGAAGTAGATACAGATGTATGAATTTATACCCCTATGGCTATTGCCTGTTAACTCTTAGCCGAGAAACTAACTGACTTTGCCCGTAGGGAAAACAGAACCAAGTATCTAATTTTTACTGTTATGTTGCAATAAAGCAAAAACAAGGACCAACTATATGTAATTGTTTTACGCTTGTTCCGTAAAAAAAATACGGAAGACTTTGACCATTATAATTTTTTTATATATAATATAACAAAAGAGGTTGTATTATATGTTAAAAAGATTTTCTGTTACTAACTTTAAAAACTTTGAAGAAACTACTGTTTTTGAATTAGATAAACCTGCTAATTATGAATTCAATAGCGATATAATAAAAAATAGTTGCGTTTCAAAAGGAATTATTTACGGTATTAATGGTAGCGGGAAGTCAAATCTTGCATTGGCAATATTTGATATTGTCTTGCATATGACAGATAAAGAGAGAAGCTTTGATAAGTATAATCTATATCGCAATTTAAATTCTAAAAAACCAACATCTGATTTTGAATATTGCTTTTGTTTTAATGGTATAGATGTTGTGTATAGATATGCTAAGTCAGAAGCTTTGGTATTGGTATATGAAAATCTTATTATTAACGGAAAAGAAGTTTTAAGTTATGACTTTTCCCTGAGAAAAGGCTATACAAGTCTGGCTGGTGCGGAAAATTTACAATTGAATTCTTCTATGAATACAGATTTAGACCGTTTATCAAGGGTTAAATATGTAAAAAACAATGCAATATTAGTCGATGATGTGGTGAATAGAGCTTTTAAGGCTTTTACTGAGTTCGTTGATAATATGCTAATGTTCTATTCCTTAACAGAAAATCGTTATCAAGGCTTAATTGTTGGTATTGATAGCTTTACGCAAGGCATAATACGTGAAAATAAAACCAAGGATTTTGAAGTTTTCTTGAGAAATCATGGGGTTGATTATAACTTAGTAGAAGTTGAAATCGCTAATGGTTTCAAGGAATTGTTTTGCTGCTTTAAAGAAGGTACGGTTCCATTTTCTACTATTGCTTCAACAGGTACACGGTCTCTTGCTCTTTTTTATTATTGGTATTTGAAAATGAATCGAGCTTCTTTTGTATACATTGATGAGTTTGATGCTTTCTATCATTTTGATTTGTCTCAGTCATTAGTAAAATTAATAAAAAATTTATCAAATACCCAAGTCTTTTTATCTACTCATAATACTGATTTGATTTCAAATGATTTACTTAGACCTGATGCTTATTTCATAATTAAAAACAATACAATAAAATCGTTTGACAAGAATTCACAGAAAGAACTACGAAAAGCTCATAATATACAAAAAATGTATAAAGCAGGTAGTTTTGATGAATAAGCCAATTAAACTATTCATTGTTGAAGGGGAGGACAGAGATTATCGATTTGTAGATGAAATGACAAGATGCTTTTTTGCAAAAGGCAAGTTTGAAGCAAAGATAATAAACCTTTCTGCAGCAAAAAATATTTATATGTTATATCAGCAACTGCTGCAAGATGATTTTCAAACAGACATTGTTGAAATATTACGTGACACAGATGAATCAGCCAAAAAGAAACTTGATGGTATTGAACGACAGGAAATAGATGAAGTTTATTTGTTTTTTGATTACGATATTCATCAGAATAATTTGCCTAAGAAGAGCAATACTAATGTTTCGGAAGAAGTTTTAATTTCAATGTTAAATATTTTCGATAATGAAACGGAAAATGGTAAATTATATTTGAGTTATCCAATGGTAGAAGCTCTTTATGATTATCGGGAACAAAAATGTGAAGCCTATTCTGATTGTTTTATACCGTTGAATCTAGTTAAAGATTACAAAAAATTATCTGGCAAAAATAATATCAATGCAAATTCGCATTTTGGCATTGTTGAATGGGAAAAGGTTCTTGCTATTTGGATTCTTCGATTAAAATGTTTATTGAGTATTGATGATTTATCTTATGAATATTATAAGCACAATGTGACTCCATTTGTTATATTTAAAAAGGAAAACGAGATTACAACAAAAAAACACTCAATCTTTATATTAAGTGCATTCCCAGAATTCTTGTTCGATTATTTCAAAAAAGATTTTTGGAATCATATGGTAAAACTTAAGAACTTCAATTACTGCCGCTGTCCGAAGAAAATATTGGAAAATAGACTATTATAGAAATTGGCTGAAACGCATTAGCCGACATCGAGCACGAAGTGCCATCGAAATATCATCGATAAAGATTCGATGACACCAGAGGTGTTCGATGTGCCTGAAGGCTCGATGACAGCAGGCTGTTCGATGTGATGCTATCGCATCGAGTGTAAACAACAGCCGAAGGCTAATTCATTATTCTTCTCGCTCTCAGCCAAAAGTCTATTGAAACAAGCTTTAACATTTGCTATATATTAGAATATGTATCCGATAGAATCTAGTTTAATGGCAATAAAACAGGCTTTGGCAGAGAATAAGGATGTTGTTCTGACTGCTGAGCCGGGGGCAGGTAAGTCAACTGTTGTTCCGCTGGCTTTGATAAATGAGAACTGGCTGGAAGGCAGGAAGATTGTCATGCTGCAGCCACGACGTGTTGCTGCTGTTGCTGTTGCTGCCAGAATGGCTGAAACAGATGGTTCAGAGCCTGGTAAGGTTATAGGTCACAGCGTAAGATTCAGCTCAAATATAAAAGTTTCAACAAAAATAGAGGTTTTAACAGAGGGTATTTTAACCAGAAGACTGCAGAAGGACCCGTTTTTAGAGGATGTTGGTCTTGTTATTTTTGACGAATTCCATGAACGCAGTATTCATGCTGATTTGTGCATGGCTCTGTGCCGCGAGGTTAAACGTGACGTCAGACCCGATTTAAGAATAATGATAATGTCTGCAACCATTGATACTACCCTGGTAAGCGGATACTTAGACAACCCTCAGATTGTTGCAGGCAAAGGCTTCTTGTATCCTGTAGATATAGAATACAAGCCTATTGGCGTCGGCAGGGAATATTTCGATAATGCTTCCGAATCTATAGATAATATTGTTAAAAGCAGTGCTTCAGACGAAGAATATCTTGTTTTCCTGCCAGGCATTGGTGAAATAAACAGGGTTCGGGATTATCTTGATTCTCATGCTACAGGCGTTACTCATGATGTTTTGACGCTACATGGCTCAATGAACATAAACGACCAGCAGAGAACTCTGAAGCCATCTGACAGACCAAGAGTAATTTTAAGCACTAACATTGCTGAAACTTCCCTTACTATAAACGGCATTACAACAGTAATAGACACTGGCTATGCCCGTCAGACCTGCTTTGACCCACAGACAGGGCTTAATAAGCTCGAATTGAAACGCGTCAGTCAGGCTTCAGCAAAACAGCGCGCTGGCCGTGCAGGAAGATTAAAAGCTGGTAGGGCTATTAGATTCTGGAGTAAAGCAGAGTTTGATAATTTCGCAGCAGAGGAAGTACCTGAAATTCTTCGTTCAGACATCACATCAACTATATTGGAGCTTTATACCTGGGGTGTTAAAGATCCGTTTAAATTCAACTGGCTGGAAGCCCCTTCTGTTGAAAGTATCACCCACTCTATCGATTTGCTGAAAATGCTTGGCGCTTTAAGCCAGGAAGGGGATATTACTGAGTTAGGGCGAAGAATGTGTGAAACTCCGACTGAACCGCGCTTGGCATGCATGCTGATTAATGCAGAAAAAATGGGCATAACCGAAGATGCCGCTCTTGCAGCTGCCATTATTGGGGAAAAGGATTTTGTGGAATCTTCAGACCCAGATTTATCTATAAGGCTAATTGCTCTCGACAGCAGGCTGCAAGGGAAACACTATTCGAAACTGGCCGTAACAGACAAATCAGCTGTTTGGCGCATACGTCAGATTGCCAATGATTTACAGGGAATCTGTAAGGGGTCTGCATCTGATAAATCTGATGCAAATGCTTTGTTTTCACTTTTATTAAAAGCTTTCCCAGACCGTGTCTGCCAGCGCAGGGGCAAGGGGTCCTGCTCATACACGCTATGCTCAGGACAGGGCTTAAGCATTGATGAAAGCAGTCTTTTAAAAGAAAATGAATATATACTTTCCCTGAGGCAGGATTCTAAACTGCGTTCTACAGGCGATGGAAAGATATTCCTAGCTTGTGAATTAACGGAAGAATGGTTGTTAAATAGTGATGTAGCCAGAAAAAGCCGTGATGTATTCTTCTCTGAAAAATCAGAAAAAATCTGTGTCCGTGAAAGAATAAGATATGGCAGTCTTCTTCTGAAGGAGCAGGAATCCAGTCTTTGTGATGAGGATGCCGAAGCTGCCATAGAGTGCTTCTGTAAGGCTGTTCTGGCTAATCCTGAAAAGGCTTTTGCCTTAGATGATAAAGCTAACAAGAGCTTTATGGGACGCTTACAGACTTTACGAGCCACATCCAGGGGTAAGGATTATCCGGCTATTGACGAAGCTTGGCTGAAAGAAACTCTTTTATCTATAGCAACTGTTCAGAATCTTTCCTTTGCATGGCTTCAGAAACAGTCTATTTCGGAAATTTATTTTAATACCTTGAGCTGGAAGCTTAGAGAAGATTTTGAAAAGCTTGTTCCTGAACGCTTCAGAGTGCCAACAGGCAGTAATGTAAGAATAGATTATACTCAGGGAAATCAGCCTGTTTTGCCTGTTAAAATGCAGGAAATGTTTGGTCAGGCCACAACTCCGACTATATGCAATGGTGAAATTTCATTGGTTGTTCATCTTCTTTCACCAGCAGGCCGTCCGATGCAGATAACCTCAGATCTGGCATCTTTTTGGCAGAATGGCTATAAGTCAGTTGTTGGTGAGCTCCGTGGCCGATACCCCAAGCACAGCTGGCCGGATGATCCGGCTATTGCTGTGCCCACGAGAAGGTAGTAATAATGAATTAGCCTTCGGCTGTTGTTTACACTCGATGCGATAGCATCACATCGAACAGCTTGCTGTCATCGAGCCTTCAGGCACATCGAACACCTTTGGTGTCATCGAATTTTCTCGATGAGGTTTCGATGGCACTTCGTGCTCGATGTCGGCTATCGCCGTCGATGGCATGCTAA
>JAZRWI010000065.1:0-62207 GCA_045599645.1 Candidatus Avigastranaerophilus sp. | reverse complement strand
GTTGTTTAGTTTGTTGGCATTATTAACATTGTTAATATCAAGCTTTCCAGCTTCGAGCTGATGACTGCCTTCTCTCGGCTGGGAGCTGGTGGCCGATGGCTGTCGGCTTTTTAACACTACAGGCAGGGTCTTAACAAACATACCCATGCTGTTCTGGAGGGAGAATCCATCAAGACGACCATTGCTAATTGTTACATAGAGAGGATTTTCCTCTCTAGTGATTCTGTGCAGGGTTTCAGCAAATGCCGCCTGCATAAAGCTGTCGACAGTTACAGAATTCTTCTCACAGAAACAGTCAACTATATCTGCTGCAACAAAAGCTGTTACAGTGCCGGTAGACTTACCATCAGGCTTTGCTGCTACAGGGTAGTTGACTGCTGCAGCATCGCCGACAAGTGAATCGAAATGTGCTTCTGCCTTAGCAAAGGCTTCACTGGCAAAGATTTCCTTTTCGTAAAGAGCAAAGTCGTAAGCAGTTACCTTTTCTGCTTTTACAGATTTTCCATCATAGGCAGCTAGGATATCATTCATCAGAACAGTATTTGAAAGTCCATCATAAATGATATGATGGATATCAATGAACATATATACGGCATTTGGAGCGCTGTAGATTTCTACTCTGTAGAGTCTTTCGTTGAGCAGGTCGAATGGTCTTACCCTGCTCTGGAAGAATGCTGCATCTGGTTCCTTATCAAGTTTTTGAACAAGGATTTCTGTTTCTTCTGCAGAAGGTTGCTGCATTACATCTTCAGCAGTCTGAACGAATCTGGTCTTCAGATAGCCGTGTGCTGCAAATGCTGTTCTCACAGCCATTTCAAGGCCTTCAGCAGTCTTGTCTGTGAATTTCAGAACATTCGGAACATTATACTGGGTAGTATCATGACTCATTTCCCATGCGAGATAAATACCACGCTGATTTTCTGTTAAAGGGTAATTTTTCTGACAAGGATGTGAACAAAGAGAAAAAGTGAAATGATTAATCATAATAACTCCAAATACAATGTATATAGGGTTTTGATTATAATAAAACAACCAATGAAGTAAATCAACTAAATCGAATTTGCTTTCACCCTCAAATGAAAGTAACCGCCGAAATTAATGTTTGCCCACATAATTTGCAATAAAATACCCATTAACCATTGTATAAAAGCTCATAAAAATAACAGAACAAATATTGGGATATGAGGGAAAAGATTAAAGGATGGGAATACCATACACATTTTTTGTCTGAATAAACTCTAAAATGGCAAAATTACATACGCCATAAAATCTATGATAAAAATTTATACAACAGCCACCGCAAGCCGGTCAGAAGTCGTTAATCGAAAGTCTGAAGCCAAAATCAAGACAAATCCTATATAAGAGTAATTCTATATACTATTAGCTATTAGCTTTTAGCTGTTGGCCGAGAAAGCAGGCAATATTTAATTGAAAATTATAAATTTTCTCAATTACCAGCGGCTTTTATAGCTTCTACTATTCTGTTAAAATCGCGGTGTGCGAGAGCTACGCTGGCTGATTCCTGCTGGGCTTCACGGAGCATATCATTTACAAAAGCGTCCATAAGCTGTTTATTGTTGAGATTTGAGTTTTCTTTTCTGTTCCTGAAATCACTGAACTTTGCATAAATCTCATTAGAAATCTTGTTGGTGTTATTGCGAGGATTAAGGTTGTATTCCACAGAAGCCTTGAGATTTTCCAAGGTCATTCTTGTGGCAAAAAGTTCAGCGCATTTCTGTTTTCTGAAAACTTCACCAAGATCGCTCAAACTCTTAACACTGTTTATATCGTTAAGAAGTGCCAATTCTTCGCTGTCCTTGGCATTGATATAGCTGGCAAAATCAGAGGCTGAACCAGAAAACAATCTATCTATTTCTCTTATAACTGCTACGTCAGCTTGTCCAAAGGCAGGTTTACTCCAGTCTGTAGATTCCAGCTTATAAGGAGAACCACTATAAGCCCTTTCCAACAGATACAAATCGAAATCAAGCCTGTCATTTGGATAGAATTTTTTCCAGCAGGCTACAAAATTCTGGAATCTTTTTGGAGAAGAGAAGCTTTCAATAGCTTCACCAATATTTTTCAACCCCTGACGCTTCTTGGCAATTGCTGATGGACTTTGCTTACTCCCGTCTTGGGGCAACCCCAAAGCAACAGCAACAGCACTTTTCTGTGAATTGGAAAGATCAGACATAGCAGTATCCAAAGATACGCCACTCTCAGAGCTTCCACTTTCTTTGCCGCTACCACTTCCGGCACTGCTGCTTCCATCACTGCTACTACCACTTGAAGAACCGCCCTTTGAATCAGCAACTTCTTCAGGATTCAATTCTATGCCATCTGAGCTTGGTTGTTCTGCAGATACATCTTTTTTAGGCTTCTTATTATTCTTGGAATTTGACTTAGCGTTATTATTTGTATTGGAAGAATTGCTGCTATTATTTTTCTGTTGTGAAACCTGCTTATCTTTTTCTTTTGCAATAACTTTTTCTTCAGGCTTAAGCATCTGATAACCCAAGAAAAGCCCAAAAGCAACAATCACACAAGCAGCTATGGCAAAAAAGTTAGCTTTTTTACTGTCTTGTTCGATTGCTTCTGCTGAATTTGCAGCGGCACCTTCTTCCTCATCTTCATCAAGGTCTGAATCATCATAATCATCAGGAACAAGGAACTGAATCTGCTTTTCGTATTCATCAATGGTGCTGGAGGCTATAATTTTATCATTCATAGCAGCGCCCCAAGAACCAGCTTCTGCTTTTATTTTAGGAAAGCCTTCTTTATAGAATTCGCCTAGCTTATTAAAAAGAGCAGCCTGAACATCACCAGTCAATCGACTCTTTAAAACACCATACAGAATAACCAAATCCATGGTTTCTCTTTTGGTATCTTCCTGAACAGTGTTTATTTTTAGCGCGATTAAATCATCACTTTCCTGTTCATAGCCATCATTCAGAATTTCTTCGATATCTCTATCTTCCATTCTGTTTTCAGAACTGACAAGAATCTTTTTGCCTTCTTTTGTTAAGTTTTCTGTTTCTACAAATAATCTTATTGTTTTCATATTTTATGGTTTTATTTTATAAAAATAGAATCATAGTTACCCTAATTATGTATATACCACGACAATCAAGGAAAGTAAATTATCTATGAAAAATTCCGATATATGAGTTAGTTGTAATTTATGTCATTGCACCGAGGCAAAAAAATGCGCACAGAAGTTAACGGAATCAACATTAACTACGAAAAAATGGGACGTGGCAGAGACATTGTCCTGCTTCACGGAAATGGCGAAGATCATACAATGTTCTTCGAGTTAGCTACACTGCTTTCAACAGATTTTACAGTTTACGCATTAGATAGTCGAGGGCACGGAGAAAGTGACCCGGTAGACCATTTATCCTATGATGAAATGGCTGAAGACGTCGTTGCTTTCATCAAAAAAAAGAAACTGAAACACCCTATTGTTTATGGCTTCAGTGACGGAGGCATCCTAGGCCTTCTTATTGCAATAAAACATCCTGGTTTGATTTCAAAGCTTATCACCAGCGGTGCCAATCTTAAACCGACAGGCCTGCAGAATTGGTTCCTCAAGCAGTGCGAAATCGATTGGGAAAACGAACATTCACCACTTATCGAATTAATGCTTAATCAAAAAGAAATCACCCATGAAGAACTGAATACAATAAATATTCCTACTCTTCTTTTAGCTGGTGAAAACGATTTGGTAAAGGAAGCCCATACACTGTCTATTCATAGAAATATAGCTAATAGTAAAATGCAGATTTTACCTGGGGAAGGGCACGAAACATACGTTATTCATAACCCAAAGCTTTATGATGTAATCAAGCCTTTCCTATTTGAAGAAGACTAATTTAAACGCAAAAAAAATCGGATTTAGTATAAAATCCGATTTTTTTTAATAAGCTTTTACTTTTCTATCTGAAGCCCTGTTATAGTGCCGTATTTTCCACGAGCAGGACCGAAGGAGGAAATTGCTTCTTCGGTTTCAACAGCGCCAAAAACCTTGCAGTTATCAATTGAAGCGGTATTCAGACTATTGTCGTTGATACCTACAATACCACCACGGGCTGAAACAGAACTAAGAGCAGTAAACAGGTTAAATGAACGAAGTGATGTAAAGCTGCTTAAGCCCTTTCCAGAAACAGAAAAATACTTACAACCATCTAATGCGCCGGCATTACGACCTGCGATGCCGCCTACGCCCAAAAAGCCGTCGCTCATCATCTGAATTCTTGAAAGTGCTGAAGAATTATGAATCTTGCCAGTGTTGTCACCAACGATACCACCAATAAGTGCACTTGGGGAATCATCACACTTAACGATAGAGCCCTTTGTCATAGCGCTTGTCTGAGTAAGACAGCTATTGATAGTGCCAACATTAAAGCCAGCAATGCCGCCAACAGCGATTCTTTCAGAGCTATAACCGCTTACAGAACCTGCTGAATTGCATTTCTTGATTTCTGTTACTACTGTTTTGGCACCAGCATAATCTGGTTTAAGATTCTGTGGAACTACGGCGTGGCAATCGCATACATAAGTGAAAGCTTCGTTAAAGCCTGTAATACCGCCAACCCATGCTGGGGCAATAGCAGAAGAACCATAAATAGAGCCAGTTTCAGCAAAAGTTGATTTACTGATCTTAGAACCGGTTCTATTTTCACCAACGATTCCGCCTACAGCGCAGACAGCGTCTATATCACCGTTAGAACGGCCATCAATACGACCGTCAAAGGAGCAGCTCTTAATATAGGAACCGAAAGCAGAATAACCAACGATGCCGCCTACATAAAGACATTTTTCTGCGCTTACTTCAAGCTTTGAATCAGAAGAAACGCTGCAGCTTCTGATATCAGTGTTATTAGCACAGGCAGAAATACCACCGGCGCATACACGGCCGTCAAGCTTCAATGAAGCGTAAACATCGACATTGAGATTCTTTATTTCAGCATTGGAAGTAAAGCCCCAAAGACCGGCAAGCTTAATGCCGCCTTCAGTTGCGCCAAGTTCGTTTACTGTAATTCTGTGACCTTCGCCATCATAATGACCAGTAAAAGGTGTATTAAAGTCGCCTATTGGCTTAAATTCGGCATTTCCAGTATCAATATCAGCAGTCTGAATGAAATGAGCATTTGGGAAAAGTCTTACATTATTCAGATGTTCTGCATTTTCAACCCAATAAGGAGCTTCTGCAGTTCCGTTCCCTGCGCCAAAATATTCTTTATCTGCAGCCATAACACTGCTACCAAATAATAAAGCAAAACCTGCAGCCATACAGAGAAGTTTACTGCTATTCATAAATAATCCCCCTAAGAGTGAGTTATAAATATTATATACTCATATTATATAAGGTTGCAATATATTTGCCGCAGAAGCGGCGTGAAGAGCTGCTGCTACGCAGCAGCAGTGAAAACCAACCTTCGGTTGGTGTGAAAACTTGCTAACGCAAGCATGAAAGGCTGCCTTCTGCAGCCGTGAAAACTGCTTCGCAGTGATAATTGTTTTAGTTTCTGCTGATTCGATAGTTTGATACTAGATATAACAAGCTAAGATCAACGCACAGAAAGGTGGCTTGCAACAAAAACAATGAATTATCGGTATTGGCTAAAATCAAAGCACAGAAAGGTGACTTGCAACAAAAGTAACGAATTATCGAAACTGGCTAAAATCAACCCACAGAAAGATGGCTTGCAACAAAAGCAACAAATTATCGAAACTGGCTAAAATCAACGCACAGAAAGGTGCTTTTCACGCCTGTCACCAGGTGACAGGTAATTTCACTCTTGCGCAGCAAGTTTTCACTCTGCCGAAGGCAGTTTTCACGCCACTGCAAAGTGGCATTCACGTCGGCCCCAGGCCGACCTTCTAATCAATTTGCGGTGGTATTAGCGCTATGAACAGGTCATTAACATTCGTACCAGTATATCCTGTCTTAACAAGTCCGCCCACATTATTAAAAAAGTTATATGAGTCGTGGCGTGCCAGATAATCTTTATACTTATAGGCTTTTGCTGTAGCATTTGCAATAGTTTTATAGGTAACAATTGCACCGGCAGCGTCAGTTGGCCCGTCTATACCATCTGTTCCTGCTGCTAACAAGAACATTTGCCTATTATTGGGATATTCTTCAAATTGTCTTAGCAAGGCAATAGCAAATTCCTGTGAACGGCCGCCAAGAACCATTTTCTTCATCTGCTTCTGGCGCAGCATTTCACCAATTTCAGCCATCTGTTCAGAACGGAATTTGCTCTTAAAACGTCCCTTTGGTAAAGAACCAGCTTCGTCTTCATCCTCATCAGTGGCGGTTTCGTCTTTCTCACCACCATGAGCAATGAGCTCTGAAGTTATCTTTTTAAAGGTTACTACAGGTTCACCACCAGCTACAACAGCAAAGGGATCAAGATTATCCTTTTTCAGCTTAGATACATAGAAAAAGAAATCCTTTGCCTCATCGGCAGCTTCACCAGTAATTGCCTTAGGATAATAATAAATTTTGAACTCAAATTCCTCTAGATACTTTGCTGCAGCAGTTACGGCCAGGTGATTATCTGCAATAATTGATGTGTATACTCTGTCGAAAACACGGTTCATGGTATCTGATTCCATTTCCTTGGTCATTCGACCGAAGGCACCGGTATTGAGATAATCTACAACATTTTGCGGTATTGATTCCCACAATGAGTATCTTTTAAGAATATTTATAGCGTCATTGAAGGTTGTTTTTTCAGATACAGCAGGTCCAGAACCAATTGTTTCAAGATTATTGCCTATCACATCAGAAATAACAAGCTGAATTATTTCAGCAGGATAAGCCAGTTTAGCCAACTTTCCGCCCTTTATACCCGATAGATGCTTTCTGACGGTATTTATTTCGTTAATATCTGCACCACTCTTAAGCAAAAGATTACCAACGCACTGTTTGTCTTCAAGAGTTAAGCCCTCTGCCGGAAGGCACATAAGACTTGATGCACCACCTGAAAGCAGACATATAATCAGGTCGGTAGCCCCTGCCTTAGAGGCAATCTGGGTTATCATTCGTGCACTAAGAACGGAATCAAGATCAGGTATCGGGTGTGCACATTCCACGAACCTGATATTCCCCAGCATTTCTTCAGGAATATTGCTATTCTGAGGCACGCAGACACAGCCGTTTGTTATTCTGTCGCCAAGCATATCCTGCATAGCCTTGGCCATTTTATAACCAGCCTTACCAGCGCCGATAACATAGATATTTGTGTAATAATCAAGAACAAAGGTTCTGCCCTTGAAAAGCAGGTTTCCTCCTTCGATTGATATATATTGCTTGCAGACTCTATACGGGTCTACTTCTCTGATTGCTTTGTCATAAGCACCCAGTGCAACATTTATAAAAGCTGAATCACGGCTATCGTAGCCTTCGTTCAGTTCTGAGAGATTCTTGATTATCATACAAAATCCGTTCTAAGCTTTAAGTTTTTATATATTACCATAAACCAGAAACAAATGTCATCAAAGCTATCCAAGTATAGGTAGAATAGAAGATGCCATTTTCATCTGTGCCAGCTTTAAGAACCTTTAACGCTTCATCTCTGGTAAGCATTGTAAAGCCATTAAAGCATTCACCGCCAACAGCGCCGTCCTGGCACATCTTTGGCATTTCTTCCCTGTTTAAAACCACCTGAACAACAGCATTACTTTCGTCTGTCATGCCAGGAGTGCTGAAAAGCAGTGGGCTGATGAGAGTCATTTTATCTGTTGGTTCAAGCTTGATACCTGTTTCTTCGCATATTTCTCTTTCTGCAGTTACAAAAACAGGATTTTCCTTTTCCTTATCTTCCTTATCAATAAGACCGGCAGGAACACTCAGCAGGAAATGCCCAGTCGGAAAACGATATTCCTTGCTCAAGCAAATCACCGGTTCTTTGCCCTTTATTTTAAGGATAACAACGCAGCTTACTGCATCCGGAACCATTTTCTTCAGTTCTTCATCGTTCTTGATTGCAGTCAGATCATCCAAGGAACGTCTTGTTGCATCAAAATAATGCTTACCTTCTTCATACTGCAGGTCATAAACCTTCAGGAATCTATTTTCGTAAATGGTCTTTACCTTTTCTTTAGTAATTTCAGGTTTATTCATATTAGCTCCTTTTATCTGAATAAGCGTGTAAATAAAAGCGATTCAACCTTATCGGCCGCCACATTGTTCAACGGTGATTCGTAGACGAAGCCAAGGGTATTTCTGCGTGTAATGCCGATTATGGTGGGAATATCGTATTCGATTTTCAGACTTCTTCCGATGATTGCGTGCTCATCGTTTACTACTGGTATTGCGATGCCAAAGTTCTTCATTGCATCCTCAAACCTCTGTCGATGATTTGCAAAGCCTGTGCCATCAGGATTAAAAGCCCAGATAACATCACAGAAGTTAGTATATTTAAATGCAAGATGATGGGCCCACTTCTTTATATCGTGCCTCAATGCCCATTTACCAGTGAGAATGATAATGGGTCTGGTCAGCTCACCACGGTTGGTCCATCTTTTTCCTTTAAGGTCTGTAAAATCAAAGATTGTGAATTCCTCATTAATATTAACTTTGCGAATAGAATATGGTGGCAGTGACTTTTGGGAAAAGTCCAGTTCCGGGTCATCAGCCACGAACTGTGCCTGTGCCGCGCCCGCCAACAACAGATATGCGATTAATAATAATGATTTCTTCATGAATTTCAGTATACCATAGTTTCTAATGTCGCAATATCAATAAACTTATAAATTCTTCGCTATTTGTCTATGCAATTCTGCATTATGCTACATTTAATTTTTGTGGTATAGTAGATTAGGTATTAGGTATTAGGTATTAGGTATTAGGACTTTGGAAGCAGGAAGCAGGAAGCAGGAAGCAGGAAGCAGGAAGCAGGAAGCTGGAAGCAGGAAGCAGGACTAAGTTGGTCGAAGCTGTAGAAACCTAAACAATCAATTGTGCATTATGAATTATGCATTATGAATTATGAATTATGAATTATGAATTATGAATTATGCATTATGAATTATGCATTATGAATTATGAATTATGCATTATGCATTATGAATTATGAATTATGCATTATGCATTATGAATTATGAATTATGCATTATGCATTATGAATTATGCATTATGAATTATGAATTATGCATTATGAATTATGAATTATGAATTATGCATTATGAATTATGCATTATGAATTATGAATTATGAATTATGCATTATGAATTATGCATTATGAATTATGAATTATGCATTATGAATTATGAATTATGCATTATGAATTATGAATTATGCATTATGCATTATGAATTATGAATTATGAATTATGCATTATGAATTATGAATTATGAATTAAAAAGGGAGTATGCAAAAGATGAAGGTATTTGTAACAAGAGAAATTTTGCCAGAAGGTATTGAATTATTAAAAAAGAACTTTGATGTAGACGTCTGGACAGAATATGCCCCCCCCTCTAAGGAAATAATCAAGGAACGCATAAAGGATGCTGACGCTGTTCTTACCATGCTTTCTGATAAAATAGATGCAGAAATCATCAATGCTGCACCAAAGCTTAAGATTATAGCCCAGCTGGCAGTTGGTTTTGACAATATAGATCTTAACACAGCTAAAGCACGCGGTATATACGTTACGAATACTCCTGATGTTCTCACAGACGCATCTGCAGACTTTTCATTTGCCCAGATGCTTGCAATTACAAGACGTGTTGTAGAAGCTGACAAATACGTAAGAGCCGGCAACTGGAAGGTAGCATGGCATCCAACCATGATACTGGGCGGAACATTACGCGGTACAACTCTTGGTATAATAGGTGCAGGCCGTATCGGTCAGGCTATGGCAAAACGCGGCAAGGGCTTTGATATGAAAATATTATATTTCAGCCGCTCTGCCAAACCAGATTTCGAAAAAGAATGCGGTGCACAGCGCGTAGACCTGGACACCCTCTTAAAGAATTCAGACTTTGTAAGCCTTCATGTTCCGCTGAATGACCAGACCCGTGGTCTTATAAACGCTGAAAAGCTTGCTTTAATGAAAAAATCAGCCTACCTCATCAGCAATGCACGCGGTCCTGTCATTGAAGAAAAAGCTCTTTACAATGCACTGAAAAATCATCAGATTGCCGGTGCAGCCTTAGACGTATTCTGCACAGAACCAACTCCAGCCAATAATCCATTATTAGAACTTGATAACATAGTTGTTGCACCGCACATTTCCAGTGGTAACACTGAAACCCGCACCAGAATGTCAATAATGTGCGCCGAAGACATCACCGCCGTGCTCCAGGGCCGCACCCCCAAGAACATCGTAGTCGGAAAATAATCAGCACCGGATAACAGAATAACAACAGATAAAAACAACCGAGACGAATATTTTTTCGCCTCGGTATTAGATAGTCTGTATTTGCCAACCTTCATTACCTGCTAACAATCGCTTAGCACGAACTTGCTTAAGGTAAACCACAAACCTGCTAATACCGAGACCAAAATTCCTGGCTGCTTGCCCTAATATCTGCGGTTATCTGCCTTAATTACCTGCTAACAATCGCTTAGCAATAAGTTGGTTAGGGGAAACCACAAACTTGCTAATACCGAGGCCAAAAATCTCGGCTGCTTGCCCTAAAAATCGGTCTGCTTGGCTGTTTATCCGCCCTCATCCTGTTATCCGTTGCTACCACGGTTTTTATTCTACATCGAAGTCAAAATAGTTCCGTGGGTATGGCTCGCCTTTAAGCGTGAAGTGCCACCATTCTTCCTTTATACCCCTGAAACCTGCGTTCAGCATAGCCTTCCGGAGAATTTCACGGTTCTTTTTCTGGACTTCAGTCAGATTTGGGTAGTTTGTAAAAGACACGTCATCGAAATAGTCGAATGCACCACCCATATCTACAAGCTCGCTATTCATGGTCACCAGACCAAGATCTATCGTGCTGCCCCTAGAATGACCTGAGCGTTTGGAAATAAAGCCCATAGGAATAAGCTGATTCTTATCATATTTTGGGAAAAATTCAGCCTTCATCCCTGGTTTTTCGTCCTTTTCACAGAACCTGATAAAGTGTCTTACAGCCTTGGTAGGTCTGTAAGTATCATACACAATTATTCTGTAGCCTTGTGCACGAAGTTCCTTTGCTGCCTTTGCCAAGGCTTCTGCTGCCGGCTTTGTCAGCATAGGTTTTGGCGCAAGATAACCGTCTATTTTTTCACCAACAAAATTGTAACTGGAAAAATACCGTATGTCTAATATTGCATCATCCACATAATCAGTAAGATAAACAAAATCATCCGGCTTAACATGATTCTGTGCATAAGTTTTGTGCACAGAAGATATATTAAGAAGTAAGGCTAATGACACACAAACAACTAAAGAAATCTGAGTCAAATACATATTATTCAGTCACTACAACTTTCGTATCAATTTCGATATTTTTTAGGATTGTGATCATATCCTCTTCCTTCACACTAATACATCCTGCAGTATATCCTTTTTTCCCATTACAGTGCATGAATATTGCAGAGCCATCAGGATAGACACAATCTTTATTATAATCTAGAACTATGCCGTAATTATACTGGGGCACATAATCAATAATGTGCTCTCCTTTGCATTGGTGATTTACAATATTTGTATCAATTATTTTATTGTAGAATTCACAATTTTCATCACAACTATAATGAGAATCTTTAACATGTAAATATTCAAGCTTTGTACCCGGATTCGGTTTAATGCCAAAAGCATAAAGGAAACCAAATTCACCAACCGGAGTTTTCATATCCCCTTCTCTGGTCTTGCCTAAACCATTTTTACCAATATGTGCGTCGCATTTTAGAATTGTTTCTAATTTATCACCTTCATTATTTTTATATAGAATCAATTCTGCCCTGCTACCCTCTATTTGCTTAACAGAAACAATACTTTTCATTACTTAATATCCAGTCAAAGTGCTTCCGTTGATTCCATTCCTATGACATTAATCAACAGTGCTTTTCGCAATTTTCAAAGACTCAAATATTTTTTCTTTAGGATTGGATATGGGCTTAAATAAAGCAATGAAACAAAACTCTGAGTATTCCCATCCCGAGCCTTGCAATGGATCAATTATCTTAACTTCATTATTCTCAATTCTATCTGCAACAACATAATGATACTTTGCTTTTTTCCCTGGAGTTGCCAGTAGACACAGGAAACCCTCATTCATGGCTTTTTCTAGTTTTTCTAAGGAGTAATCATCAACATCGCCAAAATAAGAAAGTGGATAAGCCTTAGACAATATATCTGGGCATAAGTCTGCGTATTCATCGTAAACCCCACAGGCCTTACATCGCTCAACAAAAATCCATGAATTAAAGTCATCCCAATCATCACTGGCAATAATTCCAGATTTACGCATAAGAATAGCAAGACTAACAGCAAAACAACCACTATCCTTAAAATAATGGTAATTAGCTTTGGGGAAATCCTTTGTCGGCCATGCTTCTTCTTGATTCAGTCTGCTGTCAAGCATGCTCCAGGTTTTGTAGTCAGATTTCATGTAGAATCACCACAAACACATCTTATAATGAACAACTCCATAAACACCTTCACATACCAACAAAGATGTTTATGGGAGTTGAATTAGCTTTGTTTATACTATTAGCGGGAAACAACTACGTTGATTTCAGATGTGCTTGTAAGGCCGAAAACTTCTGTCAACATGCGATAAGCGATTTCCTTAGCTTGTTCAACGTCTTTCATCTTTTCGTTGAAGCTGAAGAATGGTTCGTCATCTTCTTCATCGTGGCAACCGCATTCGCAATCATCATCGTGGTCATGGTCTTCGCCGCAGCAGCAATCATCATGGAACTTGATTTCCTGCTGTTTGATACCATATTCAGCCATAAGCTTTTCAGTTTTCTGTAAAGCATCTTCTTCAAGAGATACAACAGGAATATCAAGCTGAATGCCGTATCCTTCGTCATAAGTAAACTGAACGAAATTAGCTTCTTCTTCTTTTCCCTTTTCCTTAACTTCTTCAAGAATCATGAACCAATCTTCGCCTCTATTGGTCATAAGAAAATCAAAAGCGCCTTTAATTCTTTCTTTCAACATCATAGTAATTATCTCCTGTTATTTGTGTTTAAAAAATGCTACAGCAATCTTTGTACACAAAGCTGCATTATTCTTAACTAATTCAATATTAGTCTTGAGGCTTTCGCCACCGGTAATTTCATACAATCTCTGAAGCAGATATGGAGTAACAGCCTGCCCTTTTATATTCAATTTTTCAGCATCTTTTAGAGCTTCTTCAATTTTGTTTTCAATAGCAACCTTATCCATTTCAGCTTCTTCAGGAACCGGGTTACCAACAAGAATACCGCTCTTATAGCCTAGGTTGATTGAACGTCTGAATATATCAGCAGCGTCAGCCGGGTCCTCAAATCTCTGAGGAATCTTTACACCTGAATTTCTGTAATAGAAAGCAGGCATTTCATCTGTCTGATAGCCAAGAACAGGAACACCTAAGGTTTCAAGGTATTCCATTGTATGAGGAATATCGAGAATTGCCTTGGCCCCTGCACAAACAACCATTACAGGTGTACGGATAAATTCCATGAGGTCGGCTGAAATATCGAAGGATTCAGAAGCGCCACGGTGCACACCACCGATGCCACCGGTAGCAAAGAACTTGATTCCAGCAAGGTTTGCACAGATCATAGTTGCCGCAACAGTAGTAGCCGCATTCTGGCGCATAGCAATAATAGATGGCAAATCGCGTCTGGAAGCCTTCTTAATATCCTTAGCTGTGCCCAATCTTTCCAATTCTTTTTCTGTAATGCCTATTCTTATTTTACCGTCGAGAATAGCAATAGTAGCCGGTACGCCGCCATTTTCGCGAACAGTGTTTTCCAGCATCTTAGCTGTTTCAATGTTCTGAGGGTATGGCATACCATGGGAAATAATGGTTGATTCAAGTGCTACAATCGGTCTTTTACAAGCCAGACCGTCTTTTACTTCTGCATTAAAAACTAGTCTATCAGTGATTTTCATGTTGTCTCCATCAATACGTCTATCTGTTGATATTTTAATGCAAACCGCTCATAAAAAGCAATAGAGTAGAAGCAAAAAGCAAGATTCTATAGCAATTGATGTATAAGTGTGATTCAATAACCCACATTCGTCACAGCTGCGCTGTGCCACCTTCTTCCTAAAGGAAGAAGGCCTTGCCGGGGGCGGAGATTTATTCATGGTCTAGTTTTGAATAAGCAGATACTTTACAATACATTACCCCACATTCGTCACAGCTGCGCTGTGCCACCTTCTCCCTAAAGGAAGAAGGGCAAATAAAAACGCAAAAAAAGGCCGCTTCGCGAGGAAGCGGCCTTTTTTTTACTTGGATTAGCCTACGAGAGCAAGTAATACACCTGCTGCAACGGCTGAACCGATAACACCAGAAACGTTTGGACCCATGGCGTGCATGAGAAGGAAGTTCTGGCTGTCGTATTCCTGACCAACCTTGTTAGAAACACGGGCGGCCATAGGAACAGCAGAAACACCGGCTGAACCGATAAGTGGATTAATCTTTTCCTTAGAGAAGAAGTTCATTATCTTAGCCATTACAACGCCTGCAGCAGTACCAAAGCTGAAAGCAATGAGGCCAAGAAGAACGATACCAGCGGTTTCAACAGTAAGGAACTTTTCTGCAGAGAGCTTAGAACCAACAGAGAGACCAAGCATAATGGTTGTAATATTGCAGAGTTCGTTCTGAGCTGTCTTAGAAAGTCTTTCAGTAACGCCAGATTCCTTAATGATGTTACCAAACATCAAAGCACCGATAAGAGGAGCAGCGTCCGGAAGAAGGATAGCACAGAGAATAACGATTACCAATGGGAAGATAATCTTTTCAATCTTGCTAACTTCACGAAGCTGTTTCATTCTGATCTTTCTTTCTTCGTCATTAGTGAGAGCCTTCATTATTGGTGGCTGAATGATCGGAACAAGAGCCATGTAAGAATAAGCGGCAACAGCGATGTTACCAAGATATGGAGTTCCAAGATGAGAAGCCAGGAATATTGAAGTTGGACCGTCAGCACCACCGATGATTGCAATTGAAGCACAGTCCTTCATAGTGAAAGCCATACCAGCATTAGAAAGCAATACAGCACCAACAAGAGTACCGAAGATACCGAACTGAGCTGCACCACCAAGAAGGGCCATTTTCGGATTAGCAATCAAAGGACCGAAGTCTGTCATAGCACCAACACCGAAGAAAATCAATATTGGGAAGATACCTTCGCCGTGTGCGCCGATACCAAAGCTGAACATTGTATGAAGAAAGCCTTCGGTTGCAATGTTAGCAACTGGAATATTAGAAAGCAGACCACCGAATGCAATAGGTAAAAGAAGTAATGGTTCGTATCCTTTTCTAATTGCAAGATAAATAAGATACAAACAAATAAGAACCATTATTAACTGACCAACTCCACCAAAGCCAGGACCAGTAACAGTGCAATAGTTTGCGAGACCTGTTCTTTCCCATAGGCTGGCAGAGGCAGAGGCCAGATTTAATGACGACTCAGCAACAAAATATGTTGCAGTAGCAGTTGCAGTTGCAATTCCGCTCATTATTAATTAGCCTCCGTTATCAATTAAGTGTTAATACATCCTGACCATTAACAACGCTAGCACCCTTAGAGGCAATTATTGCACTTACAGTACCAGCAGCAGGTGATTTAACTTCTATTTCCATCTTCATAGCTTCAACTACAAAGAGAACCTGATCAGCGGCAACCTGATCACCAACGTTTACCAAAATTCTGTTAATAACACCATTAAGTGGTGCAACTACTTTTGTGCCGGAACCAGAAGCTGCTGGAGCTGCAGAAGTATTTGCATTGAGTTCACCAGTTGTGAAGTCATAGGTCTTACCATTAACAGTAGCTTTGTTACCATCAAGCTTAACAGCATAGGTCTTACCGTTAAGAGTTACGTTCATGCCGTTAGAAGAACCCTTTGAAGCAGCAGCCTTAGCTGGTTCATTCTTTCTAACACCAATCTTAGCTTCGCCCTTAAGGAAGGTAACACCCTTGTCACCACAAGCTGCAACGATGAAAATATTTTCATCAGTAACAGGAAGGTTATTAGCTTTGAGGGTTTCAGTATGAGCCTTAATACTCTTCTTTGGATTAGCATCATTAATTTCAAGAACAGTCTTAGTGGTTGGTTCAAGCTTGAGCTGTTCAGAAGCAATCTTTACGATTTCTGGATCTGGAGCAACCGGAGTCTTACCAAAATAACCAAGAACCATCTTGCCGTAACCTTCAGTAATCTTCTTCCAAGTACCGAACATTACGTTACTCATAGCCTGCTGAACGTAAAACTGAGAAACTGGAGTAACAGAAGTGCCGTAGCCACCCTTCTTAACAACATTTTCCATTTCAGCGATGAGCTGTGGGAATTTGTCAAGAGTGCCGTTGTCTCTCATCATCTGAGTATTAGCAGTCAAAGCACCGCCTGGCATTGGTGAAAAAATGATAGCTGGATTTACTGCTCTTGATTCCGGTGGCATCATGTAATCCTTCATACATTCCTGGAATACCTTTTCAGCTTCATAAATCTTCTTGAGATCAATACCAAGATCGTAGTCAGTGCCTTTAAGAGCATGCCACATAGTGATAATGTCCGGCTGACAGGTTCCGCCAGAAACTGGCTGCATAGCAAGGTCAAGACCATTAGCGCCGCCTCTGAGAGCTGCAAGATAAGCTGCAACACCATTACCAGCAGTTTCATGACCGTGGAATGTAATGTGGAAATCATTACCAAGAAGAGCTCTGGCACGTCTGATAGTTTCTTCTACCTTAGATGGACAGGAGGTACCTGAAGCATCCTTGAAGCAAAGAGAATCAAAATGAACACCAGAATCCATAATCTGGCGAAGAACTTTTTCGTAGAAATCTGGAGTATGAGCTTCGCTGCCTTCACATCCTGGAGGAAGTTCCATCATAGTGATAGTAGCCTGATGCTTTAAACCAGCATTAACGATACACTGACCACTATATTTCAAATTATTGATATCATTAAGAGCGTCAAAATTTCTGATAGTAGTAGTGCCATGCTTCTTAAACATCTTAGCATGCAAATCGATAATTTCACTGCTCTGAGAATCAAGACCAACAACATTTACACCGCGGGCAAGAGTCTGAAGTTCAACATCCGGACCAACAGTTTTTCTGAAGGTATCCATCATATCGAAAGCGTCTTCATTACAATAGAAATACAATGACTGGAATCTGGCACCGCCGCCGAATTCAAAATATCTGATACCTGCTTCTTTAGCAGCTGCAACAGCTGGCATAAAGTCTTTGGTAAGAACGCGAGCGCCGAAAACAGACTGGAAACCATCTCTAAAAGATGTATCCATTACTTTGATTAGTTTTTTTGCCATTTAAATTTTCACCTCATGCATTGGCTTTTGCGATAGCAATAGCTGCGGCAATTTCTTCCATTTCGGAGGAGTTAGTCTGCTGTGGTAAAGCAGCGGGGGCTGGTTTTTCCTGTGGGAACATCTTCAGGAAAGCCGGGGAAGTAAGAATCTTGGAAGTAAGATTCATGACAAGAATCATAACGACTAGGAACAGCAAAACAATTGACATCCCTATGAACATAATGATCACGGAATCAATAAGCATATTAATACTCCCGTATTATTCTTCGGAATTCTAGATCTTTAATGACCACTCCATATTATATGGTGTAAAAAATATATATTATATAGAGTAGTTATCAACCAACTAAACTTCCGTTTGAGGGATTGTAGCACATTAGACCATAAACTTCAAGAAAACATAATTCACTATTAATTCATAATTCATAATTCATAATTCATAATGCATAATTCATAATTCATAATTCATAATTCATAATTCATAATGCATAATTCATAATGCATAATTGATTGTTTGGTTTTCTACTGCTCGACCAAGTTGGTGCTATAACCTAATTGAGAATTGAGAATGGAGAATGGAGAATTGTTACTGCTTTACAATCAACTTTCTGCTTAATCGAATGTAACGAAGAGTGGGAAGCAATAGTTGTTTGCGCTTTTACAATCAACTTTCTGCTTAATCGAATGTAACGAAGAGTGGGAAGCAATAGTATGTTTGCGCTTTTACAATCAACTTTCTGCTTAATCGAATGTAACGAAGAGTGGGAAGCAATAGTTTGTCGCTGCTGTTACAATTATCTTACTGCTTATTCGAATGGGGGATTATAGACCTATTTTTCGCTGAAACATTATAAATAATTTTTTAAACAAGTTCACAAACAGCAAAAATTACCCCATTTTATAAATAAATTTCTATTTATTTATTACCGAATTTTAGAAAATCAGCATTATTGCGGCTTTTCTAAAATTCTACTATTTTAAATAAAGATTTATTTATACATTACAGTTTCGTGTTTCCGAGGCATAAAAAAAGGAGCTTTCTTGAGCTCCAGGTAAAGCATTTCATACCTATTGACATTCATATTAATAAAAGCAACAAATATTGGCCTTGTGAAATGCCCTAAAATAAAAAAGCTTCTGCTTACACACAGAAGTCAGTAGCTGGCGACTAACCATACAAACGGCATTTCATCGCCTCAAATACCGTTTATTACAGGCTTTTATTATTATCTAACCCAGGCAGATTTCCATTTTGCACTGTCAATACGACGACTTGCACTTGAACCGAAGATGCCAACATATGGTTCAAATGTCATATTTTCGTTATTTTCTGCTTTTGCGAGTCTAGTATCATTCTTGCTATTTTCGGCTTCAATTTGGGCCTTTTCCATTGATTTAACAGCCTTTTTTTCAGCCTTGGTTTCATTAGCCGGAGGAGCCATTGGAACGATTTCAGTCTTTGGGGTTTCTTCAATCTTGTTTTCAGAATCCTTAGACTTATTAAGCAATTCACTTATAAATCTGTTTATACGTTCTGCTCTTTCAGATCTGTCAGCCTTAGCAATAGTTTCACCTCTGGCTTCGGCTTCAGCTTCGCGAAGTCTTCTGATTCTAGCCATTCTTTCTGCTGCAGCTGCAAAAGGTCTATATTCAGTCTTTTCTTCTGCTGCAGTATTTACAGTTTCTACTTGAGCCTGTTCTGGTTCTGAATCATCTGCTACGATAGCATCTACTGGAACAACAGGAGCCTGTTCTGGTTCTGAATCATTTGCTACAATAACATCTTCTGGAATAGCCGGAGCTTCTTCCAGGGTTATTGTGTTATCTGCTTCTGCATCTTCTTCAGCAACCATTGGAACAACTTCAATATAATCAGGTTCAGCTGGCTTAACAGAAGTGATTAAAGGCAATTCTTCAGCAATACGAACTGCTTTACTATCTTCAAATACTGGTAATGGTTCAACAGTCTTTGCATTTCCAATTTCAATCCTGGAAGCTGATTTATCAGCCATAAGAACCATTTTGCCGTTGGCATCTTCTACCCAAACCAGTGGAGTAGAGAACCAATCCCATTCCTGTGGGATAACGCTTTCATCAACAGCAGCTTTTTTTGCAGCTTTCTTAGCCTTAGCAGCTGGTTTAGCTTCAACAGACTTAACTTTTGCTGGAGCTGGCTTAGTTTCAGCCTTTAAAACAGGCTTAACTTCGGCCTTTGCAACTGGTTTGCTTTCAAGCTTTTTAACTGGCTTTTCTTCAGCCTTAACAACAGGCTTAGCTTCTTCGTGCTTTTCTGCAGCAGCCAGTTTAATTTCTGCATTAGAAATAGGCATTTCTTCTGCCTTAACAACTGGCTTAGCACTCTGTTCATCAGTAATTTCTTTTACAGGCTCTACAATTTCTACCTTAGCCTTTGAAGCTTCAACAGGCTTTTCAGGAGCGACTTCAAAATCGTCATCAACAACTACAGAAGATTTAACAACTTCTGCAGGCATCTTTGGGAGAGCCAATTCTTCAGAATCTTCTAAAGGTTCTGGAGTCTTTACAATTTCAACTTTATTGCTTGCAGCCTTTGAAACTTTTGCTGCAGCAGATTTCTGAGACTTTTCTACACTAACCTTTGGTTCCTGAGGTTCTTGTTTAACAACAGGAGCTTTTGCTTCTTTTTTGGTGATTTTAGCCTTTGAGGTTTGTTCTGAAGCGCTGGTTTTTGCTGTTTCTGGAGTCTGTGGAGCAGCAGCCAACATCATTGTTGGAGGCAAAACAGGTTCTTCCAGTGCGCAAGCTTTATTACCAGAAGACAAAGCACTTCCAGTCAAAATAGCAGCTGAAAAGAACAACATTCCTATGGTTTTCCAAAATCGAAAACCCTTCAGCGGTTTAACAAATCTCATTTAATCACCTTCGTAAATTAGAGAATCTAGTCTGCAAACTCATAGCAAGACTTGCAGACTAGTTCGATTCCAATTTGAATCGACACCCTAATTGTGAAGATCAGAACTCAGTTAAGATTACTTCTTAACGCGTTCAAGATATTCGCCTGTGCGAGTGTCAACCTTAATAAATTCACCAGCATTGATGAACATTGGAACAGTAACGACATGGCCACCTGAGCAGGTTACCTGTTTGTTACCACCACTAGCGGTGTTACCCTTAACATTCGGCGGAGCTTCAACAACTTCAAGTTCTACAGAAGGAGGAAGTTCTGCTGATACTGGCTTGCCTTCATAAAGCTTAACGTAGATATCCATGTTTTCAATGAGGAACTTAGCCTGTTCGCCAAGAACTTCCTTGTCCATTTCCATCTGTTCGTAAGTTTCATTGTCCATAAAAGTAAGCAGATTGTCGCTAGCATACAAATACTGCATCTGCTTAGTTTCAAGAGTAGCTTCATCAACTTTTTCAGTAGTCTGATAGCGCTGAATGAAAGTAGAACCAGTCTTAAGGTTTCTGAGCTTGGCCTGGGCCAAAGCACGCCAGTTACCTGGGCGGATAAATTCGATATCGACAACCTGACAAAGGTCGCCATTATAAAGAATTACCATGCCTCTGCGTAAGTCATTTACTACAATAGCCATTAAATATACTCCCGGCTTGGATTTTATTTCGGCTGAGTATAGCATATTTCAAACGATAACCAAAAATATTTTTTTGAAAAGGTAAAAAAAATTATTTTTAGTCATTATCAGAATTTTAATTAAAAATTATTTTATTATCAATATTTTAAAATTTCATTTTGCTTCAATCATAATTTTGATTATTTGTATTATCATTTATTTATCAATAATTAATCAAATTTTCATTAATATTTATTCAACAATAACAATGTGATTATTTTATATTTAATATCATTATATAAAACAGTCTTATTTTCTCACATTTTTCATTTATCATTATTTTGATTTACAGTGTTTTTATAAAAATTCTATGCATTTGCACATAATTTTTGTCTTCTAGCTTTTTATTTTTCAAGTTCGTTGGCTATAAATACATTCTTTCGGACTGAGAAATTGGGATAGAGGCCAGAAGCGAGACATATGAATAATGCTTTACTTTTCCCGGCTAACAGCCAATAGCATCTGTAATCACACTTATACTTATACATCTACAGTTATAGAATATATCCTGGTCAGGCTCCCACATTCGTCACAGCTTCGCTGTGCCACCTTCTCCCCAAAGGAAGAAGGCCTCGCAGGGGCGCCAAGCTCTCCTAGCTTTCCAGCTTACGACTAACGACTAAAAATTAAGGTTTAGAAGTGCAAATACCGATAGCTTAACTGTATAAAAGTCAAAATTTTTAACAAATCCGTGTCTATTCTCGATTACAACAGAGATTAACCTAAGGAGGCAATCTATGTTAAACACTATATTGCAAGGTGTAGTTCAAGGGCTCAGTGAGTTCCTGCCGATTTCAAGTTCAGGGCATCTTACTCTTCTGCAGCATTTCACAGATAACAAAAACCTTGAAGCAAACATGACAACCGACATTGCCTTGCACTTCGGAACATTAATTGCCGTATTCTATTATTTCCGCAAGGATCTGCTTCCCTACTTCACCGTTTCTGGCTGGAAGGATGCAGAGAAAAGAAGAATTGCACTACTTATAATAGTAGCAAGTATCCCAACAGCTCTTATTGGTCTTGGTTTAAAGAAGCAGTTTGAAGCAATGTTCTCAAGCCCGACTGCAGTATGCGTAGCTTTATTTATTACAGGCATCCTTTTGTTAGTATCTGAAAAGCTCAAAAAGAATAGTGCCAAAAAGGAAGATTCAGTCGAAGGAAAACAGTCTTCAGACTCCCCTACCCTTTCAAGCCTTTCTTATGGCAAAGCAATTGTTACAGGTGTCGCCCAGGGTATTGCCTGCACACCTGGTATTTCTCGTTCCGGTTCAACTATAGCTGCCGGCCTTCTCCTTGGTCTCAAGGGAGATGATGCAGCAAAGTTCTCTTTCCTTCTAATGGTTCCTTCTGTTGGTGGAGCCACTCTATTAGAAGTAATAAAAGTAATTAAAGATGGCAAACTGGCCGAAGGTCTTGTTCCTGCAAATCTAGTTGTAGGTGCAATAACAGCTTTGGTAGTCGGCCTCCTTTCCTTAAAGCTCCTTACCTACATTATTAATAAGCAGAAGCTCTCATACTTTGCTTATTATCTGTTTGTAATTTCTATTGTATGTATTTCACTGATTCAATTTGCGGGGATGTAAACAATGAACACCAAAAAAATTCTCTTACCTGAAAGCGACTTCAAAGGACGCACAAGAACCAAAAAACGAAAGCGTGAAGAAACGACCGAACTGCACAGAAACAGCGAGGGCACATTCTCCACACATCCATTGCGTTCAAAATGCGCAACCTTAGTAACTGACCAGAGACAACGCAACGAAGCCACTGGCCTGGTAATGATCGGGCTCAGTGCTTTTTCGCTATCTCTCACTCATTACATTACTTCATCAGGCATCCCCGGTCTGATCAGTAGTTCAATGGTGTATCTTGGAATCGGCGTTTACATTATCCCTACTCTCGTTGGATTAATGGGCATTCAGAAATTCCTCGACCGTCCTTTTCAAAACCTTGGTTGGAGAATAGCGGGCTCAATAGGCACTCTGCTTTTCGGGCTCGGCCTTTTCTATACCGAAGGTGGGAAATTAGGCTCCTGGTTCTACAGTGCTTTCGCAGGCATCTTTGGCGGCATTCCGACTAAGATTCTGTTCACTGCACTGTTGATGTCTTCAACAATTTTTGCATTAGACATACTATATAAGGATGTTCTTGGTGCACTTCTTGTTGTTGGCAGTCTGCTCACCAGATTCGTTAAATTCTGCTGGGAAGTTAGCCTGAACCTTATTAGCATGGCCATCGGTGCTGTAAAAACCACTACAAAATTCTGTGCTGTTTCATTCAACAGAATCCGCCAAACCTGCGAAGAAAAACAGCTGGACCCAAACAGCAACCTTGGCAAGCTCTTAGCCTTCAGACCACATTTCCACAACAACGAAAATGATGAAAAGGCAGCAGAAGAAGCAACTGAAACTGAAGTAAAAGAAACCGTTCATATTCAGGAAGGAAATGATGTTCTTCAGAGCGAACAGGTTCCAGAAAACAATTCAGCTAACAAAGTTGTTTCAATCAACAGGAACAAGGTAGTTGAAGCAGAAGACGAAGAAGAAGCCCAGATTATTCCTGTTCCCAAGCTGTTCAACCAGAGTCCGGAACCTGCAGAAGAAGCACCTGTTTCCGCCACAGCCAGTGTTTCATCTGTTCAGATTTCAAGTATCTCATCTGAATGTGTATTCGTAAATTCTTCTATCTCAGTCATTGCCGCCAATTCAATGCCTCAGCCAGAAGAAAGAGTTGCTTCCCCTTCTACACAGCCAAACGTCGTAGAACTCCCATCAAATAAAGTGGAAGAAGTAGTTGAAGTTCAGGAAAATGTTGTAAAAGAAGTCGAAAAAGAAGAAAATATTTTCGAACAAAAGCAGCAGATTACTGAAGAACCAATTATCGAAAAGATTGCTGTTGAAGAAGAAAAAGCACATGAAACAAATGCACATGTTGACGCACCAGTTACAAATGTAGCTGAAGAAGAACGCACCATTGTTTCTCAGGAATCCGCGGTACATACTGATTCTCATGAAACCTTTGTTGAAAAAGAGCAGGTTTATCTGGAAGATAATCGCATTGACCAGGAACTAAAACAGACAGAAATCACAGAACAGCCTCAGCATATCAACAAATATGCAGACTGCAAGCTTCCGCCACTTGAATTACTGAAGATTCCTCCCGTTAAAATTTCCAATGCTGATATTCAGTCAGAATTAAGCTATCGTTCTGCTCATCTGTTAAAAACTCTTGGTGAATTCGGAATCAAGGCTACCATCACTGACATCGTTCAGGGTCCGGCCGTTTCAAGATTTGAACTTAAGCCAGCTCCAGGCGTAAAAGTAAGACAGATTACATCACTTACCGACGATATCGCCCTTTCACTGGCCGCACAGTCCATTGCCATTGAAGCACCGATTCCTGGCAAATCAGCTCTTGGTATCATTATTCCAAACACCAAACCTACCCCTGTTTACTTCTACAATTTGTTAAAGGATGAACAGTTCACAAAATCTCCAAATCTTTTGCAGGTTGCAGTAGGCGTAACAATTAACGGTACCAACATCTACACTAACCTGGCAGAAATGCCTCACCTGTTAATCGCAGGTTCTACCGGTTCAGGCAAATCAGTCTGTGTAAACTCAATCATCGCAAGCATCTTGTTCAGAGCAAGAGCCGACCAGGTTAAGTTTATAATGATTGACCCGAAGATGGTTGAACTTTCCGGTTATAACGGTATCCCCCACCTCATCGCTCCTGTAGTAACCGATCCCGCCAAGGCCTCTGGTGCACTGATGTGGGCAGTAGAAGAAATGGAAAAGCGTTACAAGCTCCTTTCAAAATGTCAGGGTGTAAAGAACATTGCAACCTACAATGAAAAGCTTGAACAGCTTAGACAAGAAGTAGACCCAAGACTCGAACCAATGCCATACATCGTAATCGTAATCGATGAATTGGCAGACCTCATGATGACCTGTTCCGCAGAAGTTGAAGGTTCTATCTGCCGCCTGACCCAGATGGCCCGTGCAGTAGGTATGCACCTTATTATTGCAACACAGCGTCCATCAGTTAACGTAATCACAGGCTTAATCAAAGCCAACCTGCCAAGCAGAATTGCATTCTCCGTATCAAGTCAGGTAGACTCAAAAACTATTCTTGATGCTGCCGGTGCAGAAAAATTACTTGGCAAAGGCGACATGTTGTTCCTTCCAAAGGGTCTTACAAAACCCAGAAGACTCCAGGGCCCATATGTATCCGACAATGAACTCAATGACCTGATAGCATTTGTTAAGTCTCAAGGTAAACCTGAATATATTAACGAAAATGAATTCATTAGAAATAAAGATAATGAAGATGGAGAAGATGATGAAGATGACGAAGAAGTTGATTCAGACGTATCTTTGATAGATGCCATCAAAAAATATTTAGCAAATCAAGAAAAAACTTCAACAAGTATGCTTCAAAGAAAGTTCAGAATAGGGTATAATAGAGCGGCAAGAATTATGGACCAATTAGAAGAAGAAGGAATCGTTAGTCCCTCTGACGGTTCAAAACAGCGTAGAGTGCTTAATGGAAGGAGCAATGCTCAGGTATGACCAAGGAAAGATGCCCATTTCTGGGTAAAGTGAGAGACGGAAGCCTTTCTGGATGCGAGTGTATTCAGGAACAATGCATGTTCTATCGTGCTGAACAATCAAGATGTGTTTTTCTTGAAATCGGCACTGCATCACAGGAATATCTTGAATCTCTCAAGAGGATGGCCGAACAGAATGAATTAACATTGATGCGTGAACGCGCTTCAAGCTTTTCAGAAACAGAAAAGAAGGAACGAGTTCAGCTTTATGCCAGCCAGGCTGGTATAAAAAAGAATCAGGGTAATTTTGAAAAAGCCCTTTTGGAATACAAAAAGGCTCTTATTCTGGCCCCTCAGGATCCTGGCATTCATCGTTCTCTTGGTGACATTTACTCAATTCAGGGCACAATGGACGAAGCAATTTCTTCCTATCGCCAGTCCTTGCATCAGTATCCTGATGATGGCGAAACCTGGATCAGACTTGTCCTTCAATACAGAGCAATCGGCGCCAGCATGCCCGACCGTGAAAAGCGTTATGAAGCTATCATCGAAAAAATCAAGAATGATTTAAGTGAAGTCAAGAACGAAGCAACAGTTAATGCAGTCCTTGGTAATACCTATCTTATTCTTCACTCACGCGATGAAGAAAAATTTGAAGAACAGCGCAAAAAAGCCCGTGAATTAATGGAAAAAGCCTTAGAGCTTGATCCGGCAAATATCTGGGCACATCTTGGTCTCAAAGACGTTAAGCTCTACAACAATGATTACGAAGGTGCTATTGCCCAGCTTCTAGAGGGAATGAAGCAGAATCCGGACAATTCACGCCTCAGCTTCGAACTTGGTGAATGTTATCTTCTCGCCCACGCTGAACACGCATTAGTAAATGAAGATTGCCTGAACAAAGCTTCAGAAAATTATTCAAAGCTTCTGCAGCAAGACCCGGGCTATGCTCCAGCCTACTTCCGTCTTGGTTATATCAGTGAACAGAAAGCCTCCTATGATCAGGCTATCGAATACTACAAGCAGGGTTTGGATATCAACCCAATCAACCAGTTTGCTCACTTCAGACTTGGTAAAATCCATCTGATTATGGGTATGACTGAGCTTGCAATTTCCAGATTCAAGGAAGTTATTGAACTTTCCAAGAACCGCATCCATGAAGTTTATCAGGAAGGCTACCGTTTCAATAAGCTAAGATTCTTCAAAGAAGCCAGTGCACTTGAAGCCTGGATTGAAATGGGTAAGATTCTTGTTAGACGCAGACAGTATGACGAAGCCTCTGATGCATTCCAGAAAGCTCTCAGTATTGATAAGTCCAGTCCTCTTGCAATCACTAACCAGATTGACCTCTTCAAAATCAGGAATTGTGACAGCAAAGATGCTGATACAGTATTCAGCAAATACATTGAACAGTTCAAGAACGCTGCAATGGTAGACTTCCAGAATCCAGTAGCACATTATGCACTTGCATATGCCTGCCAGGTTCTGCCAGCCATTCTTGCCGACAAACAGGAAGAACGCACAGAAGAAGCTCTCAACAGCTTCCAGATGGCAATCAACCTCAAGCCAGAATTCAAATGGGCTTACTGGGGTCTGAAGAATTCATATCTGACTATATTGGAAGATTCCACTCCACTCTACGAACAGGCACTTGAAGCTTGTAAGCTCGTTACAGAATTTGACAGCGAAGACCCGAGAGGTTACTTCGAAACCGGTGATGTATATCATAAGATGGGTGATACAGAACAGGCTCTTGCATATTTCGAAAAGGCTCTTGAAAAGGACAAAACCTACATTCCAGCCTATCTGAATATGGCAGCCATCAAGCATAGCACCGGCAACAACGAAGAAACCATCAAGCTTTACCAGAAAATCATCCGTATCAACCCGAACTTTGCTCAGGGCTATTATGAACTTGGCCGCGTTTACCAGGAAATTGGCGAAAACGAAAAGGCACTTTCTAACCTCCGCAAGGCTATCGAACTTGATATCGATTACATTGAAGCTCATTTCGCTATCGGTCAGGTCTGCTACGAAGAACATCAGGATGAAACTGCTAAGATCCGTTTCAGCAGAGTCATTGAACTTGTTCCAGAAAATGCTGAAGCCCACTACTATCTTGGTATGGTTCACCACCGCAATGGCAATTTCAAGCTTGCAGTAGAAGAACTCGAAACAGCAATCAAGCTTGCCAAGGATTCTACTAAGATGGAATTTGATCTGGCTGGTTTGTATGTTAACGCCAATCAGTGGATTGAAGCCTCTAAGGTATTGGAAGGCATTCTTGCCAAGGCTCCGGAATACGTTGATGCAATGCTCAGATATGCCGTTGTTCTTGAAAATCTCTCTCAGTTCAACGAAGCTGAAGCAGAATACTCCAAGGTTCTCGACATTGATTCTCAGAATCTTACTGCTCATGAAAGTCTTGCAAGATTGTATGAATCAACTGACCAGATTTATAAGGCAGAAGACGAATACCAGAAGGTTGTTGAATTGAAGCCTTCTCACGTAGACGCCCATATGGCTCTGGCCAAGATTTATATCATCAGAGACCTTCGTGATAAGGCCCTCGAAGCTTTGAATGCTGCAATTGAAATCAATCCAGAAATCTTTGAAGCTCATCTTGAACTTGCCCGTATCTACAATAGCCGCAACCAGTTTGAAAATTCTGTTGAAAGCTACAAGAAGGCTATTTCAATACGTTCTGGCGCTCCACAGGCTCATGTTGAACTCGCTGATGTTTACATGAACCTTGAAAAGTCAGACAAGGCTATCGAAGAATACAAGCAGGCTCTTGAAATTGATCCATCACTGGTAGACGCTCTTGCAAGTCTTGGTGACCTTTATAATCTTAAGGAAAATTACGACCTTGCCGGTAACTGCTTCCGCCGTCTTGTTGAAATTGATCCAAACAATCATTCAGCCAGATTTAAGCTTGCAGAAACCTATTACCATCTTGGTCAGCTTGAAAAAGCCCTTGATGAATACCTTAAGGTTGCTGAAATCAACGATGAACGCACAGACGCCCTTATCAGACTTGGTAAGATTTACGCTTCCCTCGAAAAATGGGAAGATTCAGCTAAATTCTACGTCAGAGTATTCGAAACCGACCCAGGCAACTCAATCATCCATTACGAACTTGGTAAGGTTTACGACCACCTCAACAGACTCACAGACGCTTTGCATGAATTCGAAGCAGCTCTTGAATCAGACCCGGGCAATGCAGAAATCGTTACTCAGATTGGTCTCATCCATAGCAAGCAGGGTAATGTTGACAAAGCCATTGAATTCTTTAATAGAGGGATTCAGCTTGATAGCAGCAATCCTGTTCCACATCGCGAACTGGCAATGGCATACATCAACAAAGGCCGCGTAGACAAAGCTATTGGCGAATTCAAGGAAGCTCTGAAGATCGACCAGAACAACATCTCTGTTAACACTGAACTGGCAAAAGCCTATGCAAGTCAGGGTATCATCGACGAAGCTGTTGAATCCTACCGCAAGGTAATTACCCTTGATCCACGTAATTCAGCATCTCACTTCGAACTTGGTATTATCTATTCTACTCAGGGACTTACAGAAAATGCAGTTTCTGAATTCAGAATTGTAATCGGACTTGCTCCAGACCATAAGCGCGCACACCTTGAACTGGCCAGACTTCTCAGAGATTCTGAACAGACAGACGAAGCCATTGAAGAGTACAAGAAATCAATCGTTCTTGATAGAGAAAGCGCCATCATTTACTATGAACTTGGTGATGTATATTATCAGAAGAACGACTTCGACAATGCACTTCCGATGTTTGAAAGAGCACTCAGCATCCAGGATGACTACGTAGATGCTTATCAGAAGCTTGGTATGATTCACGCCTCCAAGGAAGAATGGAAGGAAGCCAAAGACTTCTTTGAAAAATCAATTTCAATGGAAGCCGAAAGCTACGATCTCTACAAGGAACTTGGTGAAGTCTGTGAAAGACTTGATGAAACCGACAACGCTGTTGCAGCCTTTGAAAAGGCTCTTGATCTCAGACCTGGTGATTTGAACATCATCTATAGACTTGGTGCACAATATAAGAATAAGTCCAACTACATCAAAATGATTGAACTTTATTCTAAGGCAGTTAAAGCAGCTCCAAAGAATGCCCTCTTCTTCTTCGAACTCGGTGAAGCATACGAAGGTAATAATCAGACTAACGAAGCTGTTGAGAATTACGAACGTGCCCTTTCTCTGAATGAAAATCTGCTTGAATGTATCTATGCACTTGGCGGAATCTTCTGGGCAAACCAGAATTACGATAAGATGGCTAGACTTTACAAGAAGGCAGTCATGAGATATCCTACTAACAGCAAGGCACACTTTGAACTGGGTAAGGCTTATTACAAACAGCTCAGAGTCGGTGACGCAATAGAAGAATTCAAGAAAGTAATAAATCTTGATTCTAACCATAGAGAAGTCTATTATGAATTAGGTAAGCTCTACATTGATAACGGAATGCTTGCCGATGCAGTAGAACCTCTCGAAAAAGCAGTCAAACTCACACCTGAAAACGGTGAAGCCTTCTTCCTGCTTGGTAAAGCCTATGAATCTGTCAATCAGAAGGAAAAAGCTACAGAATCCTTCAAGAATGCACAGGGTCAGATGGAAGAAAACTACGAAGTATTGCTTAAGGTTGGTGAAGATTACTTCGAAAAAGGTAAGTATGAAGAAGCTCTTAAGGAGCTTACTAAGGCATCAGAATTTCCTGAAGCAACTTATAATCTTTACTTCCTGCTTGGTAAGACCTACAAAGCACTTGGTATGAAGGAAGAAGCAGTCAAGGCTCTTGATAAAGCTGACGAAATGATGGAAAATGAAGAAGAATAATTGTATAATGTTTGCAATTACTCATTGAGATAAAGCTAAGGAGACAGGCGAATGATTAACCGCTGGGAAATCCTTTTAGAAAAGGGGCAGGCTCTGTTTGAGCTGCAAAATTATGAAAAAGCCAGCGCCACCTTCGAAAAGGTGTTGAATGAAAATCCGGGTCATATACCGGCAATGAAGCTTTTGGCAGAATGTTATGAGCTTAGCGGCAAGAAGCAGGAAGCTATTAAGGTAATAGAAGATATCGTTAAGCTTTCCCCTGCTGACTTTGATACGACCCAGAAGCTTGGGGATTTATTGCTGTCAGAAGGCAAGACAGAAAAAGCCATTATGGTTTTCTCAAAAGCTGCTGCAATAAAGCCAGACAATAAAGAACTTCAATACAACCTCGGGGTGCTGAATCTTCAGAATGACCATGAAAGCGAAGCAGAAAAATACTTCCAGGCAGCCATTCGATTAGATTCTACTTATTCGCCAGCCATCATAGAATTAGCAAGAATTCGCATCAATAACGGTCAGATTCCAGTAGCTATCCAGATGTTCCAGAAAGCTGTGGAAATCGACACCGACAATGCTAAGCTCCACCAGGAGCTTGGTGACGCTTACGAACTCAACGGCCAGTTCGAAGATTCCATAATGGAATACAAGAAAGCTGAATATCTCAATCCAAACGATTCTTCTGTTCATTTCAAGCTTGGTAAAGACCTTGAAGCCAAAGGCAAATTCGAAGAAGCCCTTGAAAAATATCAGTCAATCAAAGAAATAGACAAAAACAACGTCGAACTCTATTATCGCTGCGCCAAAATATATCAGCGCTTAGAAATGTCTGATGAAGCCAAAAAAGAATTCGAGCAAATAGAAAAGATGAAGCCGGAATGGCTTGAAATCCGCTATGAGCTTGCCAATCTTTATGGTGACAATGAACAGTATGAGCTTCAGTTGAAGGAATATGAAGCAATAGCTGAATACGACAATTCTTCTCCTGAAATCATGCAGAATCTTGCTGCTTCTTATGCTGCAACCGGTGAATTAGACAAATCAATTGAGTTCTATAAAAAGGCTCTTGAAGCTGACCCGGAAGACTACGAAATATTAGAAAGAATCTATGAAGTAGTAGCAGCCGGTGGCAATCCTGTTCTCTGCTTAGACAAGCTCACAGCCCTCTTTGAAATGCGCCCTGACGATGCAGAACTGGCATTAACAATAGCCAGAGCCTGCAGCGAAAACAATATGATAGACGAAGCCAATGCCTACTATGTAAAGGTTCTTGAGCTCGATCCAAACAGAGGCGATATCAAGGGTGAACTTAGACTTATCTATCGCAGCAAAGGTATGGTTAACGAAGAAATCGACGCCATCAACACTTTGCTCGAAGTTGAACCTGAAAACACTGATTTACTTGGTGATTTGCAGGAGCTTCAAATTAAAGCAGGTAAAGACCTTGATGCAATCAATACTCTCAACAAGCTTTGCCAGATTTCACCAAATGTAGAATGGTATCTCAAGATAGGTACAATATACAACAAGCTTGGTTTTGCCACAGAATCAATGGCAGCCTTACAGCAGGCTCTCCAGCTTGATCCAAGTGATACAAGACCCCATCTCATGCTTGCAGACATCTACAAAGCACGCGGCATGAATGATGAAGCAATTAAGTCTTATCAGGTAATTCTGAGCATGAATCCGGAAGACTTGAAGGCTAACCTTGCATTAAGCGACCTCTATAAGAATCTTGGTAGAACAGCAGAACAGATTGATGCACTTCGTCAGTCAGTTTCTCTTGGTGCAACAGACCCGAGACTTTATCTTGAACTTGGCAGTTTATTGCTTCAGGAAAACGAAAGAGAAGAAGGCGCAGAAGTTCTTGCCAAGGCTAAGGAACTTAGCAACGGTTCAGTAGAGCTTCTCAACAAGCTCATAGATGTATATTTGTTCCGTAACTGCCCGCAGGAAGCACTCAACGAGCTTGAAGAACTTCGTCAGCAAACTCCTGAAAACATTGAAAATTATCTTAAGATTGCAAAAATCTACAAGAGTCAGCAGATGTATGATGAAGCTCTTGAAATCCTCAATCAGGCAAGAGTTGTTGCTCCACAGAACACTGAAATCACTCTTGAAATCGCTAAGCTTTACAAAGACAGCGGCGATTATCAGCAGACAATTCAGCTTCTTATTGATGCACGCCAGAGTCAGCCCAACAATAATGAAATCAGCACTCTTATTTCTGAGGCTTATGCAATGTCCGGTGACCATGAAATGGCCATTATGGAACTCAATAACCTCATTAAGAAAGACCCGACAAATTATCCGGCTAAGATTCAGCTTGGTAAAGTCTATGCTATTTGCCAGATGAACGATCAGGCTATGATGGCCTTCAAGAACATTATTGCAGAAAACAATAACTGCACTGATGCTCATGTTGAACTTGGTAAGATTTTCGTTAATATGGGTAAAACCTACAATGATGATTCCCAGATTAATGCAGGTCTTGCTGAAATCAAGACAGCAATTGAACTTGATCCAAAGCACATTCAAGCTCACTTTGAACTTGGTAGCGCTTATTATGGATTGGAAAAGGTTGATGAAGCTCTTACAGAATTCATACAGGTTCTCGACCTCGACCCGCTCCATGCTCAAGCCAAGGAATTTTACAACAAGCTTGTCAGCGTCAAGACTAATGAACAGGCTGATGAAGGAATTAAACAGGCTAGAGTATATTCTGAACGCGGCATGTTCAAGAATGCTATTACAGAATATGAAAATGTAATAAGACTTCAGGAAACCAATCAGGTTGCCTGGTATGAACTTGGTGCATTACAGCTCAAGCTTGAAGCCTACCCTGCTGCTATTGAAGCTCTTACAAAAGCCAAGGAAATCAATCCTGAAGAAGTTGAAATATACATCACACTTGCTCAGGCTTACTTGGCTACAAATCAGCCAGACGAAGCCTCTATCGAGCTTCAGGAATTACTTGGAATGTGTCCTGAACATTTCCAGGGTCTCCATATGCTTGGTGGTATCTTTCAGGCCAAGGGTTGGATTGATGAAGCTATCGAAAAATATCAGAGTGCACATGAAGTCAATCCTGAAGACCTTGATACAGTCCATCAGCTTGGTATCATGTATCGTGACCGTGACGACTCTGAAAATGCCAAGATATGGTTCCAGAAGGTTATTGAATTAGACGCTGGTAATACTGACGCCTCTGACTTCTTTGCAAACCTTACAGCCAGCAAAAGAAATGCTGAAATTGATGAAGCTTTCAATAGAGCTGTTGAAGAAGAAAAGGCTGGTAATATTGATGCCGCAATCATGTTCTACGATAGCGTAATCGAATTAGACAACCATAACCTTGAAGCAAGATACAAGCTTGGTTCACTCTACGAATCCAAGAAGATGTTCGATGAAGCAACCTTTGAATATGAACAGGCAATCAATAACGACCAGGACGGCAAATACAAGGAACTTCCATTGAAGCTTGGTAAGCTCCACATCAGAAAGGGTAAGATTGTTGAAGCAGTTGAATTGTTGAGAAAGGCCAAGGCCTACTTCCCAGACAATATTGATATACGTATCGATTTGATTACTCAGCTTAAGTTCAAACAGCTTAATGGTTTCTGTTCAAATGAAGAATTGGAAGAATCCAACGCTGAAATCAGAAAAGCCTCTGAAAATAGTGCCAACCTCTGTGATTGGCTGGAACTTGGTATGTTCTTGTCTAAGGGCTTGGATAAGTCTATCGACGAAGATACTGCAATCAATGAATCAATTCAGTGCTTCGAAAAAGTATTGCAACTTGATCCGGATAACCAGTTTGCAATGATTGAACTTGCCAAGGTATATCACCGCAGAAGCATGTTTGAAGAAGTTATTGCAACATATCAGAAGGTCCTCGAAAGAGATCCGGACAATGTATATGTTCACAACAAGCTTGCCGATATCTACTCTTCTCAGCAGCAATATGAAAGTGCACTTTCTGAATTGCGCCAGGTAACCGAATTAGAACCTTCTAACGGTGAAACCTACATGAAGCAGATTGATATCAGTAAGGCAATGCTTGCTAATGTTGCAGACCGTGAACATCAGCTTGCTGCAGTTCTCAGAGATTATCAGGCTAGAGCTGAAGCCAATCCAGATGATGCAATGCTGAACTTCGCCCTTGGTTATGCTTATCTGACACTTGGCACAGGCTTCACTCCAACAGAAGAAGAACTTCAGAGAGCAAGCTCTTACTTCAAGCTCGCACTCAGTAAAGATCCAAAGAACCTGTGGCCCTATTGGGGTCTCAAAATTGCATACTGCAAGCAGTCTCTCAATGATAACGCAAAATACGATGAAGCTATTTCCATTTGCCGCAGAGCCCTTAAGATTGATGAAAACAATGCAAGAGCACACTTCGAACTCGGCGAAGCTTATTGGGAAAACTACGCAACCAACCAGAAAAATGAAGCAATGCAGGAATACAGAAAAGCTATCCAGCTCAATCCGAACTACATTGAAGCTCACTTCAAACTGGCAGCATTCTACAGAGTCAAGAACATGTATGACCGCGCTAGTGAAGAATACAACAAAGTTATCGAACTCGACCCAACAAGCCCTCTCGCTAAGGACGCTCAGCGCTCTATCATCCACATCGAACGCTCTAAAGGTGATTAATTAACAAAGGCCTAATAATGAAATTCCATATAATATCTTTGGGTTGCTCCAAAAACACTTCTGATTCTGAGCATGTTGCCAATGCTTTTAAAGCAACGGGCTGGGAATGGGTCGCAAAGCCAGAACAGTCTGATTTGCTTCTCATCAACACCTGCGGCTTTATCAACGATGCCAAGGAAGAATCACTTCGCAACATCATGGAAGCCATTTCTCTTAAGGAAAAGCATCCAAAGCTTAAATTAGCAGTGTTTGGCTGTCTGAGCAAACGCTATCACAAGGAAATCGAAGAACAGATTCCTGAAATAGACTATCTGTTTGATTTTCTGACAGAAAAAGAAATAGGTCAGCTCACAAAGCTATCTGGCAAGGATTATAAAAAGCCTGATTATTCCAAGAGCAGTCGTTTCTTTAACCCAAAGCATATCGGAATTCTCAAAATCGGTGAAGGGTGCAACAATAGATGTGCTTACTGTGCTATTCCCGGTATCAGAGGGAATTACTATTCTTTGAACGAAGATGATATAGTGAAAGACTGCGAAGACCTTGTCCGTTCAGGTGCTAAGGAAATTTCAGTAGTAGCTCAGGACGTAACCCGTTATGGCACAGATAAAGGAAATGGCAAGTGCCAGCTTCCTTCTTTATTGAAAAAAATTTCAGCAATAAAGGGTGTCGAATGGATAAGACTCCATTATATGCATCCAAGAGGTCTTACCCCAAAGCTTATTGATGAAATATTTACTATCGATAAGGTTCTTCCTTATTTCGACATTCCTTTCCAGCACATTTCTGCAAAGCTTGTAAAATCTATGAACAGGCATACAACACCTGAGCATATGATTAGCTTGATTAAGCACATACGTGAGCATTATCCGGAAGGCATTATCCGCACAACCTTCATAGTAGGTTTCCCAGGCGAACAGAAGCGTGATTTTGATAAGCTCATAGACTTTATTGAAGAGTATCCGATAGACAGAGTTGGTGCGTTCATGTATTCTCCGGAAGAAGATACGCCAGCCTACACTATGACTCCAAAAGTCCGCGAAACCACTAAGCAGGCTCGTCTAGACCAGTTAATGACTCTTCAGCAGCTTATTATCGAAGAACGCAATAGAAAACTTATTGGAAAAGAAATCAAAGTTATTATTGATGCAGTAGATGATAAGGGTGTTGCTGTAGGTCGAACCCCTTATGATGCTTACGAAGTAGACAACGTAACAACCATTGAAAAAGCCAAAAACCTTAAGCCAGGCGACATTGTAAGAGTAAAAATTACAGACGCTGACGCCTATGATTTTAAAGCAGTTCTAGTAAAATGAATTTAGCAACAAAGTTAACAGTAGCAAGAGTAGTTGCAATCCCATTATTTATGGGTGCTTTCATGTGGCAGGCTCCAGATGCACCGCTAGCAGGTGACTGGGGCAAGGTTGTTGCTACCGTAATTTTTATTATTGCTGCAATTACAGATTATTACGATGGTTATCTAGCCAGACGTTACAATATGGTAACAACCTTTGGCAAGTTCATAGACCCGATTGCAGACAAGCTTCTTGTTTCTGCTGCTCTGGTAGTAATGGTGGCCTATAGTGGCGTAGCCAGCATGACAGCATCTGTTGCTGCCTGGATAGCTGTTATAATCATTGCCAGAGAATTTGCTGTTACCGGTCTCAGATTGATATGCGCCGAAAAGGGTGAAGTAATTGCTGCTAGCAAGGCTGGTAAATTTAAAACTACAGCTCAACTGGTTGCAATTATCACAGATCTTGTTTTCATATCAGCAAGAGTAATACTTGAAAGCAAGGGTATGCTCGAACAATCGGCTACCTTTAATGGTTATTGTTTCTATATTATTAATACTTTGATGGTCATTGCTGCAATAGCAACTCTTTACTCAGGCTATGATTACTTTAGAAAAAACAAACATTTCCTGGAAAAATAATAACAGAATCAAGAAATTGGTTCGCATATTCGCGACTTGCGGCTATATTGGCTATATAAAGAAATATCCAAGCTGCATAGGTTCTCTTCCAGGCATTTTATTATTCCTTATTACCAAGGATTTCCCACTTTACGCTCAGGCTATTTCCCTTGTTCTTTTTGTTCTTTTCTCTATTGGCATATCACAGAATATGGAAGAAATAGAAAATACAACTGATCCTGTAGAAATAGTTATTGATGAAACAGCGGGAATGTGGGTTGCACTGTTTGGTCTTTGGGATACCAGCTTTGGAATGATATTAACAGCTTTTCTGCTATTCAGAGCCTTAGACGTATTAAAGCCCTTCCCTATTTCTATTTTTCAAGGCTATAAGGGCGGCGTTGGCGTGGTTGCTGACGACGTAGCAGCCGGCATGGTTGTAAACATAATAATCAGGCTGCTAATCCTGAAGGGCGTGTTTTAAGTCGTTAGTCGGAAGTCGGAAGCTGAAAGCCAGAAGCTAGAAGCCAGAAGCTGGAAGCTGGAACAGATATATTTTATAGCAGTGGATGTATAAGGGTGATTTTATACGCTTTTGGCTGTTAGCTATTGGCTATTAGCCGAGAAATCCCCCCACCCCCCTTTAACAAAGGGGGTAAAAAATTCTCCATTTTCAATTATCAATTCGAATAAGCAGAGAGTCGGTTAGATAAAGCAATAACAACCTAATAGCGTCAGCTAAACAATCCCCTCCTAGCAGCTATGCTGCGCCCTTCTAGCGCCAGCGCCCTCCTAGGCCGCAGGCCGCCCTTTTAGCGAAGCGCCCTAAATTATAAGGGTCTTCTTCTCTTGCGGCGGCGATTTTTTTTGCTCATCTTTGGCGGTTCCTGTTCAAGCAGAGGAATAATTTCATCTGCCAGAAGTCTTGCCTGCCATTCATGAAGTATTTCGCTCTGAACCAATTCACCGAGAGTCTGTGGTCTAAGTCTGGCTAAGTCATAAATTGCATGTGATGGAGCCAGAACAGACGGTGGAATATTTGCCTTTGCTGCAACATTGTCACGAGCTTCCCTGATAGCCTTTGCAAGTTCACCTTCCCAGGCGTTGAGCAAATCTTCTCTTTCGCGTGGTTTAAAGGGTCTTTCAAGGTTTACTAGTTCAGCTTCAAGACCTTCCCTGACTGCAGCCTGAAGCTCATGACCATAGCGGCCAACAAAATCGTGGCTTATGCTCTTTATGGCATTCAAACCTGAAATACTTCTTGGGCAAAGTCTTGCAATTTCAAGTAAAGCCTGATTGCTAAGAAGCATGAAAGGTGCCCTGTCTATCTTAGCTGCAATTTCTTCGCGAAGAGTCCATACTTCACGCAATACAGCCAATGAACGCAATGAAAGATATGAGCTTCCCTTGATGTGGAAAGCATATGGGTCTGGTTCATGAACCTGAGCTTCTCTGGCCTGCTTGCCGATAGCTTCACATTCTTCCATAACCCAGTCAATGCGGTTCATATCGCCAACTTCTTTTACAAGACAGTCGTAGACAGGAATCAAACAGACAGCATCCAACAGACCGTATTCCTTCATAGCTGTGGTTAACGGGCGTCTAGACCAGTCACAGCGCTGTAATCGCTTGTCTAATGTAAAACCGAGATACTTTTCTGTCAGTGCTCTGAGACCGAGTTCGGTCATGCCAATAAGTTCAGCTGCCTTACGTGTATCAAACATTCTTGGAATGTAGATATGAAGGTCTTTTGCCAGCATTGAAATATCGTAGTCACCACCATGGAAAAGCCACATGCATTTGCTTTTTGCTGCAAATTCCTGAAATGGTGCAAAATCAGTAATAGCCTGTGGATCCATAATTGCTGCTTCCTTGCGGGTAGCAATCTGAATCAGGTTTACTCTGGCATAATAGCGATAAAAAGCGGCAGATTCAACATCTACAGCTATAACATCTTCATTAGCTGCTCTCTTAAAAAAAGCGGCAACTTCTTCTGTTGTTTCTATCAGCTTTGAATTAGCGATAAAAGGTGACGGATCAAAATCGATTTTCATAAAAGTCTAGACTATTTCTGTAATTACTTCTGTTTTTTTCAGCTATATAATACCCCAATATTCAAAAAAAATCAGTAATTATTTTAATTTTATTGCAATCTACATCTATAAAATAAGACATTTCAATCAATGAATCCCATATTTTTTTAAAATTATTATTAAATTCATATCATGCTACGTCACTGCAACGTAGCAGAATACGCTTAAAATCACATTAGAAAGCTTCAAGACAGGCTTTAAATCTGAATTTTCAAAGTTGGCACGGCCTATGCAATATATATTAGTGTTGGTGATAATAAAGAAACCAACAAATTAATTTGAAATTATCCAAAACAAATGGAGGAATAAATATTATGTCAGTATGGAACTTCTTAAGAGAAATGGATGAATTACAGTCTCAGCTTGGTGAACTCTCCCGCTTCGGCGCTCTTCACAGATTACCAAGAACAGCATTCTTGCCAGGTGTTTCTGCAAGACACTTCCCAATGATTAATATAGCCTCTGATGAACAGAAGATTGTTATTGAAGCTCTTGCACCTGGTCTTGATACCGACAGCCTTAAGCTTCAGGCTCTTGCCAACAGAATCACTATCAGCGGTGCCAAGGCTAAGCTGAATGTTGAACCAGAAAAATACCACAGAAATGAACGTTCTACCGGTAAGTTCACAAGAACAATTGAACTTCCAACACAGATTGATCCAGAAAAGGTAACCGCAGAATACAAGAACGGTATCCTCGTAGTAACCATGCCAAAAGCCGAAAAAGCCAAAGCTCACAACGTTGCTATCAAAATAGCTTAATGAAAACCGGATTAATCAACTAAGTAATTTAAAGGAGAAAATTATCATGGCAGAAAAAACTATACCAGCAGTTCAGAATGAAGAAAATCAGCTTGTTAACCGTGAAGTAACCAGAGAACCAGAATCTTACATCACACCGGTTACAGATATATACGAAGAAGACAACGGCCTCTACATGATGGTAGACCTTCCAGGCGTTGAAAAGGATGGCTTAAAGCTCTCTGTTGAAGAAGATATTCTTACAATAGAAGGTCATGTATCACAGCCAGAAAACAAGGAATACCTCCTGAGAGAATACGAACCATCCAACTACTACAGACAGTTCGAACTTAGCGAAGCTGTTGATCAGGAAAACATCAATGCAGAACTTAAGAATGGTGTTCTCAATGTATTCCTGCCAAGAGCAAAAGCAGTTCAACCCCGCACTATCGAAGTTAAATTCTCATAATAGTTAAGCTTTAACTTAACACTCCCTGAAATTAATGCCTCTGGAGATAAGCCTAGATTATCTACAGAGGCTCTTTTTTTATGCTGGCATTGCCTTCCTAGCCAATTCCGAACCAAAAGCATTTTTGCAATAAAAAACCTCTGAACTCTTTAATACAAGAACTCAGAGGCTTTGCTATTTACAAAGTTACCTTCGCATTAATTACTTAATAGCGCGGCATTCCATGTAGAAGCGCTTTTCGTTAGCTTCGCCCATAGAGAAGGTCTTTCTTGGAAGAGCGCCGTCTTTGATGATTGTTTCGAAGAATGTGCCCTTATCGATGGCTGGCAGGAAAATACCGATATTGCCCTTTTCAGAGCCCTGCTTATCAGTAACGTCAGCACCGTGGATGTAACCAATGTTATAGTTAGCCTTTACGAGTTCGTCGATAACCTTCTGGAGGGTGCCAGCAGCGATGTTAGCAGCCGGATTCTTAAGGGTTACAACTGCGTGCTTACCAGCTACACAGTAACCGAAGCGCTGTTCGCTCTGGTCTTTAATCTTGGCAGCGATACAGTTCTTGCAGCCAACTTCTTCGATTGAAACAGATTCAGCGTTCTTCTTGAGTTCCTTCAGGAATACATCTTCTGGAACGTTGAAGAATACACGGTGAATTGGTTCGAAAACAAGACCTGGATCGAAAATGTTTTCTAATTCAACGAGACAGAATCTTGCAGGATGATTCTTCTGCTGTTCTGGAGTAAGAGTTGCTTTGATGTCTTCCCAGCAGCTCTTGGCAGTTGCGAAGCTGTGGTTACCGTCGCCCATAGCGAAGAGCAAAGGATTAGAAGCGTCAAGAGAAGCATTGATAGCTTCGAAAGCCTTGCAGATGTTTTCCTTGTCTTCATCAGAATTTACAAGCCAAGCTTCGAGATGGCCGCCATTCTTCATAAGTTCAACATCATAAACTGATTCGAGACTGTCCTTCTTAGCAGCTAATGGTTCAATTACAGAGCGCTTTTCGTCTGAAATCAATACCATGATGTGAGGAATTTCCAATGGAGCGTCTTTTCTGATTTTCTTTCTCGGTGGAATTCTGGAAAGAATAGTGCCTTCAGTAGCTCTTATCAAGGTCTTAGAACCCTTTTCCCAGCTATAGCGGTCAAGGTCTAATGCAGCCATGAGGCCCCATCTAGAAACGCCGCTGCAGGTTCTGCGAACCAGGAAGAAAGATTCTTTATATGTATCAAACAGATTAGCATCAACATACTTCTTCATTGTAACGTTGATATCAGCAATACGTTTGTCGCCGTCGTTATCTTCAAGATAGCATTCCGGGAAAATTACTCTGAGAGTAGATGGTGCATCACCAACGATATCAGAAGCAGAAGCCCAGTATTCTTTTTCTGATTCATACTGGTCACATGCTACGACAGCCCATTTAGAAAGGTCTGTGCCCTTCTTTGGAAGCATAATATCAGCAGCCTTTAAACCAACTGCTTCAAGTCTTGCATTAACATTTGACATATAATTGTCCTCACTTTCCTTTTCTCGAATTAAATTCTATTGCATATTTTGCCGCTTGGCAATAAAAAAAACACAATATACTTACTTATGGGTAAGGATATATCTTCCATCCCAGCCTTCCGGAGGTGGATTTACCTTATATTCATTACAGCGGGTGATATAAGTCTTCGACGGGCCATCGTTCGGGTCCAGTTTGAGAACCTCTTCAAAGGTGGCAATAGCTTCGTCCCACTTACGTTCGAGATGAAGCTGAATTGCTTTATCATAAAGCTCAGTTCTTTCAAACCAGCCTTCCGGTTCGTCGCCAATCTTACATACGAGTTCATGAACCTTAACCGGTTCCTTTTTCCCCTTAACAGCAAGGAAATCGAGGAAACGGCCACGGACAGCATGCTTTACACGCTGATAGGTATTGTCGCTGACCATCATCATTGTGCCATATTCCTTGTTTGCGCCTTCAAGACGTGAAGCAAGGTTAACACCGTCGCCCATGCAGGTGAAGTTCATCTGAGCCTTCTGAGAGCCCATATATCCGACAACAACGTCCTGAGTGTTGATACCGCATCTGGCAGCAACCTTTGGGAAGCCGCGTCTAGCCCAGTCTATCTGCAGTTCCTTAATTTTCTTCTGCATTGCAATAGCACAAAGAACTGCCTTAACGGCATGGTCTTCCTGTTTTTTCGGGAAATTCCAGAAGGCCATGACCGCGTCACCGATGAATTTATCGAGAGTTCCGCCATATTCAAACAGCAGGTCTGTCATAGCGCCAAGATATTCATTAAGCAATACAACAAGATCTTCAGGTGATAAGCCTTCAGAAATAGTGGTAAAGCCTGCAACGTCTGAGAAGAAAATAGTCAGCTCGGTCTTTGTTCCACCAGGGCGAACCTGGTCCGGATTATCAAGCATGTATTTAACAACGTCAGCTGAAACGAACTTAGAGAACATTTCCTTGGTGGTCTTGGCCTTAGCGCGCTGTTTGAGGTAATTAACAAGAGTCGAAATTAACCAGGTAAGTGCAATTGCTGTAATTATAGGTGTTATATGAAAAACCTGACCCAGCGTATGGTAAGAATAGAAACTGTAGCCAAATGATGTATAAACAAAAAGCAAAGCAAGAATAGCACCAATAAAAGGTGAAACCATTTCAAATACAAGTCCTGTAAACAGTGCTACAGCAACGCAACTAATCAAACCCACAACATCATTCGGATGTCTGATAAAGTTTTTATTAAGAATATTCAGAATGACATTAGCATGTATTTCAATGCCCATCAATGGTTCTTTGCTAATCTGGAATGGAGTTTCATAGGATACTGGTGTCGGGTAAAAGTCGAAGTCAGTGGATTCAAACGGTCCAAAAATAAAAACCTTTTCGCTTTTATTGTTGTGTTTTCCAACAACTCTTCTGTGAGCAAAAATAGGCGAAAGTTTTGTATTATCTGGATTTTTTTTCAAATACTCCTTCAGCAAATCGTCTTCAAGGCATTCAAACAGCGACACAGAATCTATGGCAGCCTTTCGCTGAGTTCCCTTTCTTGTTGAACCAATATAATTCAGATATAATCTACCAAAATTATTAAGAGGTATTTCAAGATCCTTTATTTTAAGCAAACCGGGAAATCTCCCCTCGCAAAATTCTTTTCTAATCTGCATAAAAACTTGCTGCATAGTAGCAACATAGCCAAATTCTTGTTGCTCTTGTATTATGGATTTTATTGATTTTTCATATTCTGTTTTTTTATTAGAATAATCCTTTTGATCTTGTTTTAAATTAGATAATTTCTTTTTTAAATCCTCTAATTTTGTTTTTAAATTTTTATCTCTATCATAATCAAGCTTTTCTAATGCCACTCTCAAAGCAAAAGAAGGCTTAATCGTCTGAGAAGCTATTTTCACACCATTTTCATAAACATCTTCATTAACCTTAATAATAACAGGAACTTGAGTAATAAAAGATTTTGTGCCGGCAACCATGTCAATCATTGCATAATCAACATTTTTTTTATTGGTTAAGAAATGATCCGACGGCTTTATTAATATGTCGTCTACAATTTCCTTCCTTTTGTCTTTTATTTCTAATTCATATTCTCTCCAAAGCAAACTATCCTGATTCATAGCCTGTGTAAAAGCCTTTTCGTCAGCAGCGCCTTCATCTGTAATAGATTCAGTCTTACTGTGGGCCGCCAATATTATTTTACTGCCAGTATTCTGAAGTGCTGTCAGCAGCTTCTGATCATCTGTCTTATCCTTCTCACCCTGAAGAACAAAGTCAAAACCTATTACAGAAGCAGGCTTAACTTCAAAACTACTGTCTTTTCCATATGTTTTCATCTTTATGGAAATAGACATCAGTGTTTTATCATTGCTTTCAGCCTTTTTACTGGTGGGCAGAACCTTTACATCATAAACAACTTCCGCATTCTGAAGGTTATTGTAAAAATTACTCCAGCGTTCAAGTAAATCATTCACACTCTGCTTTTTGGAATTAGCCACTGACGGATTTTCAGCTTCTTCAATGTCTTGATTTTCCAAATGGGCATTAACTTCATTTGCAACCCGTTCTGAACCCCAAGGAACACATAAAGAAGGCAATACCAGATAATTAGAACCACCAGCAAGAACCTTGAAAATACTACCTCCCTTAGGAAGCCAACTTTTTCCTGAAACTCTGATAAAAGAAGTATATCCAGGCTTGTCTTTGTTATTCTTAAAGTATTCAATAATCTGTCTGGAAGCATTAACCATGTTGTTCTGGTCTAAGTCTTCTACATTCTGGCTTTTATCAAGCATTCCACTCCATTCATCGTAAGATGTGTTTATTGGGTGCTGATTACGAATATTTTCAAAATAGCCTAATTCTATATTCAGCATTTCATAGGTCTGAGAACGGCTTTTGTAAATAGTATCTGCCTTTACTGTAGAACCAAGGAAATTTATCATGGAAGCATATTCTTTTCTACCTGGATCTTGATTCAATAACGAAGAAGTCGTCTGATCTTTTTTTACAACAGTAACAATATTTGTTTTTTCAGGAAGTTTATAACCGTATTGATATATAAGTGTCTGCAAATATGTTTCAATATTATCGAAGCCATTGCTAAAATAAATTACTGTTGTAACAATGGCTACAAGCAAACCAACAAACAAACCGTTTATATAATTATTATCTTTTCTGCCAAAGACCTTTGAAAACTTATCTTTCAACGCTTTAAAAATAGACATTAATCATCCTCTATTAGTGCCATAAACCCTGTAATCCATTTCAGGGAATATGTTATCGCGGCGTTCAACTTCACGAAGCCATGCTTCGTTTATATTTCCACTCATAATGTCTTCAAAAAGCTTGGTAAAACGGAAGGTATGGTCCTTAACGCGCTTCTTAGCGTATCCTACCGTTGTTCCCATCTTCATGATAAAAGCCCAGTCAGAAGATTGTAAAAGCATAAGTTCCCTGGCAGCCTGGTTCAAAGCATCTCTCAGCAATCCATCTGCTTCGGGGAAGGAATCAGCAAGGCTTATCATGCGTTCGGCAGCCTTGTGCATATGCGGATACATGTAAGCATTAGTATCGTTCAACCAGACTTCACTATACCCGTTTGCACCCCATGAAGAGGCAGAAGGAACCGCTTCCTGAATTCCCGGATAATAATCAATATAATCTGATGGAGTAACAAGACTTACGTATTTGCTTTCCAATGCTGTTTTCTTCAAAACGTAATAAATAAAATCAACACCTTCATACCACCAGTGACCAAAAAGCTCACAATCATAGGGTGAAACTACTATTGGTTTGCGGTCCATCTGGGTCATAAGATATTCAACCTGGCGTTCACGGCACCATATAAAGTGGCCGCCATGGGTTGCAGCACGCTTCAATGCTTCCTGCGGTGAATATGGCTGCTTTTCTGAAGATTCTCTATCAGTAATGCGGTAGTATTTAATACCTGTATTCATTCTGATTCCGGATTCATGGATATATGGCTTTATATAGTCCATATCAAGGTCGAAGCCTATATCTCTGTAAAATTCACGATAATTTGGATCGCCAGGATAACCTATTATAGAAGACCAGACCTGGCGGCCACTTTCCATATCACGGCCAAAGACTTTAACACCTGACGGGCACATGATTGGAGCATAGACTCCGTAGCTTGGACGAGGTTCTGCATTTGTAATACCGTGAGAATCAGTGAAAAAATATTCTAAGCCATAATCTCTAAGAATGGCATCGTCACCAGTATTATAAGCACATTCTGCAAGCCATATGCCTCTTGGCTGCCTGCCAAAATATCTCCAGTATTCGCTAACACCAACTTCTATCTGGGCTCTAACAGAAGGTCTGTAATCCTTCATAAGAGGCAAATATCCATGAGTAGCACAACAGGTAATTACTTCTAGAACGCCGGCATCCTGAAAATATCTGAACCCAGAAATCAGGTCGTGATGCAAATCTTCAAAAATATTTCTGATTTTTGTGAACTTATCTCTGTAAAATCTGGCAGTATCTCTGAACTCTGGCTGGTTAGCTGTTCTTTCTATTTCTTTTTCTGCCAATTCTTCTAATTTTGCCAGATGAGCAGAATAGCGTTCCATGAGCAACTCGTCTGAAAGCATGTTCAGAAGAGGGGGAGTCATGGTCATTGTAATACGAAATTGTATTCCTTCAGCCAAAAGACGGTCAAAAACATCTAATAATGGAATATAGGTTTCGGTAATAGCTTCAAAAAGCCAACGTTCTTCCATCATATCAGGATATTCCGGATGACGGACAAACGGAAGATGAGCATGAAGAACAATAGCTAAAAAACCGGGTCGGAGGTCTAATGTATTGGGCTCGAACATAATTTGATTATTAGACTTACTTAGCGGCTTTTATAGGGAAATCAGATGAAGCAGCAGGATCTTCTTCCTGGCGCTTGTAAAATTCTTCTGAAGAACCGATGTATGCACCTTCTACAGAAACAGCTTCGATAAAAGTAGCTGTTTCCGGTGGAATTTCTGCTTCCACTTCGGCAGCAACATGCTTAACAGGACGTGCAGCAACCCATTTTGCAGCATTTTCAGAGACCTTATCTGTTGGGGTATGAATTGTCTTAGAGGTTGCCAATACCATTGTTCCAAGAGATGGAGCGTGGGCGCAGAGCTGAACAAAATAATCACAGTTGCTGTCGTTAAGCGACAAATACCAGTTGTCGCAATTTTCAGGTAACGGAACTTCAAACATATAATTCATGCTTTCGTTAAAAACGCGAAGAAGCTTTTCTGTATGAGCATATTCAAAGACTCCGAGACCTTCTCTGAGTTTTTTCTGTTCCTGGGCTGAAAATTCCCAATAAACCCAAGCCCAATGCGGGTCTCTTACCTGAATTACAATACGGGTTTCGCCGTATTCTGAAGGTAAGTCACCGGTCAGCTCTTCTTCTGATATTACAACAGAAGAAGGAACTGATGGACTTATAAAATCTGCATTTTCAATAGTAGTATTCAATGGAGCATATTTCTGTCTGATAGAATCAGCAAGCTTTTCAGAAGCTTCTGTAGCTTCCATTGGCTTTGTATTCAATTCTACAGGAATAGCAACACTATTGGAAATGTCAGATTTTTTCTTCATAGTTATTATTTCTTTCCCTTTTTAGCGAGCTTGCTAAGGCTTTTCATATCATTTAATTCTTGCTTAGCACGATTTGACTTAACTGCTGGCTTTTTGGCTTCCTTTTTTGAAGTCTTTTTGGCTACAGTTTTCTTAGAAGCTGATTTTTTAGAAGTCGTTTTCTTAGAAGAAGTTTTCTTTGTTGCTACTTTATTTTCTACACCAGCTCTTGCTGCCAATTCAGCCTTTGATGGTCTGCCACGCTTTCTTGGGGCTACTGCTTTTGGTGCTTCTGTCTTTGAAGCCTTAGCTCTTGCAGACAATTCAGTCTTAGATGGTCTGCCGCGCTTTCTTGGGGCTACTGCCTTTGGTGCTTCTGCCTTTGCTGCTTTTGCTCTTGCGGCCAATTCTGCCTTAGATGGTCTGCCGCGCTTTCTTGGGGCTACTGCCTTTGAAGCTTCTGCCTTTGCAGATTTTGCTCTTGCAGCCAATTCTGCTTTAGATGGTCTGCCGCGTTTTCTTGGGGCTACTGCCTTTGAAACTTCTGCCTTTGCAGCTTTTGCTCTTGCAGCTAATTCTGCTTTAGATGGTCTGCCGCGTTTTCTTGGGGCTACTGCCTTTGAAGCTTCTGACTTTGCAGCCTTTGCTCTTGCAGCTAATTCTGCCTTTGATGGTCTGCCGCGCTTTCTTGGGGCTGCTGCACTTACAGCAGCTTTCTTTGTATTTGCTTTCTTAGAAGCCTTCTTTGTAGCTTTTTTAATAGTAAGGCTAGTCAAAATTTTAATAATTTCTTCCTTGGAAGCCTTTGCAGGATATTTCACACCCACAATCTGAGCAAAGATTTCTATTTCTTCCTTTGCTAATTTTTTCAATTTACTTTCCGAAAATTTCATTTAGATAGCTCCCAGATATTTTTATATATTTTTTTATAAAAAGATTGTGTACAATTATAGTATCAGAAAAAGACAGAAAATAATATATTTATTTTTTATTTAATTATTTTTATATAAAATTATTTATTTTCTTCCTTGTCTAATTGTTCAAGGAACTTGTTTAATAATGCGGGAAGAAAAATCATAAATAAATAATAATGGAGTGCCATAAATAGCCCGAATAAATATCCAAACATCTGAAAAAACATGTGTTTAAGCTCCTTAATTATTCGTATTTATGTTCTATTTTTACTAAGACTCTGATACTGGAAAACAGTGGGACAGCCTGTTTTCCACCGCCGTATAAATCCTGTATATAGCCCTTCGTCTGGCTTACATCAGAAAAAGTAATATAATATTTGCTAGTAGCTGTATCAAAGGTAATAGAATTCTGTTCCATACCATCAGCGGCAGAGAACAAATAATCACGCTGTTCTGAGCCTTTACCGAGAACAATGGAAAACCATTCAAAACGGTTAGCAGGTATGCCGTCTCTTTCATTAAATGCCTTTAAAGAAAAACCGCCACCCTCTACATCTCTTGCAATAGAACCAGCATTTCTGAATTCAAAGGTATCCTGGAAAATCACCACATTTTCAGCAGAAAGAACTTCAGAAACAGCATCATGAGGCTTTGCAGTTTCAAGATATGAGGTTTTTCTTGCTGTAAAATTATCGAGCTTTTCTTCAGCCTGTCTTGCCTGATCTGAGTCAGGATAAATAATTATTATCTGCTGGAAGGTTTCTATTGATTTTTCAATATCACCACGAAGCTCTAGTAAAGTAGCCAGTTTCAAGAGTCTATCAGGTTCTTTATCCTTTGTTTCTGATAAATAAGTTAAATATTTAACACCGTCTTCAATTAGCCCATTTTCATTTTTTTCCATCAATGTGGGCATCAGGCGAAGGCTTGCAAGATAATCATCTATGGCAGCCCTGATATTTCTTTTGCTATATAATTCCATAGCCGACTTGAACAAGCGGTTGGCTTCTTCTGTCTGGGCCATTTCTGGCAGGTGCTCAAGCTTCATGAAAGCCCTGCTTTGCAGAATATCAGGAAGATTACCGCTTTTTAAAGCCAGCTTATAGTGATAGGTTGCAAATTCATAGCGTCTGACAGCTTCAAGGCATTCGCCAATTCTGAAATGCAGCTTTGCCACAACGCTATCGTTTGTAGTCATATCTAAGCCCTCATAGTAAAAAACCAGGGCTTCGCGATAATCATTTTTGGCAAATAATTCTTCTGCTCTATTTAAGCACTTATTAATAGTATAAGGTGGTGTAATAGAATCAGTATCCTGCGCATAAGCCGGTTCCATTGTTAAAATGCTGGAAGCCAGCAAAGCCAAGGCATAAAACTTATTTTTCATCACACCACCCTATTGCTTAGAACATACCAGTAAAATTATTAGGCACTACAGAGCGCATAATAAGGTCATTATTTCTGGTATTCGGAACTGTTTCAAGTAACAGATACTTGCTGCTACCTTTTTCAAGGTCTTTTCTGATTTCGCTTAACAAAGGAATTACGTTAAGGTCACCAGCCTGGAACAATCCCAGATTATATAAGCTGTTCTGGTTAGCATCAACATAAGCAAAATAAGCATCATTGTAACGGATAAGAACCTGTTCGGCATAATGCTTATCGTTGTCAGCCAAGCCGCGCTTGTAATCTTTTTCAGCCTGAAGCATATCGGAAAGAGCCTTTTCCATGTTTTCATGGCGGCCATTCCACTTATCAAGCCCCTGAACAAGCTGCTGGAACATTACAACAGAAATATACTGAGAATTATTCTTATATACTTCTACGATATCATCACATTCTAGAAGAGCAATACCAAGATTGTAAGCTAAGCCAACGCCGAATTCCTTTGCCATTTTCTTGAATACTGACAGAGAAATACCGCCGTTGCGAAGGAGAACCTTCATATTGTTTTTCTTGGCTGCGTCACAGATTTTCTTCAAGGATTCCTTAAATGAACGTTCTGCGATTGGGTCTATGAACTGACCTGGTTCAGAAACTGGAACGATTATGTTCTTTACGCCATATTTAGCACCCATTTCAATGATTGGAAGACAATCTTCAACAGTCAGTTTTGTATAAAGCTTGTTGCCCTGAAGGGTGTTAGGAATTGCCAGATAGCATGGTCTGAAATGAACCATTGTTTCTGGTCTCTGATTTGGATTATGCTTCTTTGACCCCTTGTCATTGGCCTTTGCCTGCGGCTGTGCTGAAGCTGGAGCCGGTGGAACATTATAGGTTTTACCAATATATTCCGGCAAAGTCAAAATAGCTTCTATTTCAAGAGCCTTTGCTTTTTCAAGCATCTGTTCAAATGCTTCACGGTCATTTTTTAAACCGGGGTCATTGACTCTGATATCGATAAAGTTCATTTTGTCGCGCCATTTAGCTAATGAGCCGTTGCGGCTGATAGAGATAGGCGGATTTAGAGGGTCTTGAGAACCACCGATACCCTGTTCTACATATCCAAGAAGAAATGTTGATTCTGTATTATTCATAATGCTTTATGCTACCACATTAGTAATAATTTGTAAAAAAAATAAAAAAAAGTACTAAAGTCTGAAAAGTAACCTGCCGATATGTAATGAAGAAAAGGAAAAAATAGGCTAAAGGAGGCCAATAATTATGCCATTGAATCAGGAAGAAGCTTACTACGTTCTTACAAATCTCGATGTATTCGTAAACCGTTTCGAAAGAGCAACTCACAAAAAGGTTACTCCTGGCGCTCTTCAGATTATCCATGAAATGCTTACTGAAGCATCTTTTCCAGAAGGCGCTCGTTCTAAAAATCTTAACTAATTGTTAATTTAATTAGGATTGATTCCGAAAAAAGTATCAGACGGCATTATTAAAATGCTTAGTGCTAAAATTACATTTATTTAAGGGGAAGGAAATGATTGTATTATTAGGTGCTAATTGCGTTATGGTTTTCGCTGTTCTTGTTGTAGGTATTTTCTCTGAATTACTTTAATACTTAAATAAAAAGCCCCGATTCAAACGAGATTGAATCGGGGCTTTTTATTTTCTTAAGCTATTATCAGAATATGTATTCGAGTGATGCAAATATTTCTTTGTTATACATCAAATCGTCGAAATGATATTCAAGTTCCTGAGAGTCATTGTTGTATTCACGATAATAGGTCTTTTCCCAGGTAGCTCTGAGACCAAGTTTCAGATTGTCACGAAGCCAGTGATTATACTTGATTTCAGTAACTGGCTGAACACGAGTTGTCCAATCGGTGGCTACTCCACCCCAATTTCTGAAGCTCATGTTTCTCCATTTCTGAGAAATTTTCCAGTCATAAGCCTTGCGCTTTGAATAAGAAATATCAAAACCACTTTCAAAATAACGATAATCAGCAACACCCAAAGAAATCCTATCATAATCTCTCTGGAAATATTCTGATACCCATGAAAGTCTGTAGTTCTTCTTGATGCGCCAAGAGAAATCAGTAGTCAACGTATTCTGCTTGAAATCAAGCGCGCCATTTTCAACAGAATTTCTGTCATGATAAGTATCATCAATAGTCAGTCTGTAATCTCTGTTGAAATTTCTCTGCCAGCCGATATGATAAATATTATTCCTGTGAGCTGAGCTTCTAGTATTTTCGTCATTATATACATAACGGAAATCGCCCTTCAAATAAGTTCTACGGTCGGTCTTTATAACTACACCGTTAAATACATTCAGTTCTGCATATCCCCTTGGTTCATCAGAGCCATAATTATGCTTAGTATAATCACCATCAAAGGTATAGGTTACCTTGTCATTAACAGGTAGTTCATAGCTGAACTGGAAAATATTATCATAGTAGCTGGTTCTATAAGCAGCTATTGATTCTGTTTCATATAATCTTCTGTCATAGGTATCAGAAATTTTCATTTCAGCCTTATTACCAGAATAAGACTGATCAACTTCCACATAAAGGTTCAGGTTCTTATAATCAAGATTACCTGCATTTCTATATTTAACAAAGTCGCTCTTCAATTCTGCAAATACAGTATTATCTCTATTGATCCAGGTTTCAGAATCATTCAAGCTATACTGATTATAATCTGAACGGGAATTCTTGGAATAACGCTTTGCCTTGAAAGCACCGGTTAAGGTTCTTTCGTGATTATTGTCATATATCTTGGTATAAATGCCTTCGAGCAGATTTACGCGATAATTCTTTGCAGAATTATCAGGATACCAGACATGCTGCAACTTGTCTCTAACAGTAAAACCGCTGTTATCACCATGCTTTGTGAAATATGACAAGGTCAGGTGATTTTCACGGCTTTTTTCATTTCTTTCTTTTGTGAAATATTTTTCATCAATAGAGAAAGAACGATTTTCATTCATTTCATATGTAAGAAGAAGATGCCCTTCAGCAAAGTCATTCGGAGTATCCAAACCAGTAGATTGATGAATTTCCTTAGCATCTCTATAATTAACTTTAATAGAGCCGATTACATCAACCCCATGCTTCTTAGGTTCATCAGAGGAAAGACTTAGCTTATAATCATCAGCAGCAGATATTGGTTGAACACTATATGGAGTGTCTTTATAACCTGACGGTGTAGAAGCAGGAGCTTCGACAACTTCAACAGACTGCTTTTCAGCGTTTTCATTGCGATAGGTGTAGTTGTCTGTGTAGAAATCCCTGACAAGACGATATGCATCATCTAATTTATTGAAGCCGTCCTGCAGCTCTACCTGATCGCCAGGATTCCTGCTGAGAGTGATGTTGAAAAGATCTTCCAGGCTATCATAGCGGTCTTCAACATTTCCCATGACACCTTCGGCTTTAAGCCATATTTCGGAAGCCTCATCTCCTTCAGCATTCTTCAGCTTTCTATCTAAGTCCTGTAAAGTTCTCAATGCTGTTGAAAATTCAGGTTCGTAGCGAAGAAACGCGTTCAAAGTAGTCTGGCTCTGTCTTGTCACAGCAAATGCCGGTTCAGAAAGAGCTAGAGCAGAAAGCAATATAATATATCCTAATCTGTTTCTCATTTTTCCACTCCTTTACTGACCCAGCAAATCATCAAGCTGACTCTTTATAGCGTCAACGCATGAAGACAATTCTGTGGATTCATTATCAAGTTCAGTCATTGCAGATTCAATTCTGTCCCATGATTCTGTAACATCATTATATTCACTGGTTTTGAAATTGGACTTTCTGAAATCCTTTTCAACCTGCAAATACATTCTGTTAGCCTTAGTATACTGTCTCTTGGTTCTGTCGTAGCTTACAAGAAGTCTGCTGACAGCGGCAACATATCTCTTCTTAGCATCAACAGAAGCCTTATCTATTTCATTGTATTCGGCAATATACTGTCTTACCTGGCTTGCATAATCAGGCATGATTTTTTCAATATCATTCATGTTCTTGATTACGTCATTTGAAATTTCAGGAACTGATGCAAATCTTGAGAAAGCATTCTGAATTTTTGCATAGGTTGCATCGTATTCTGCTTTAAGTTTGTTTACATCGGTCTGACTACCACCATCATTAGCAAAGTCTGCAATATATGGATGTAAATCTGTTAAATCATCCATATATTCCTTACACTTTAGTGCAGCATCCTTGAATATGCTGTAACTACTATCATTTGGAGCTTCATTGATTAGTTCATTTACTTTTATATCTAAGTCTTTGAATTTTCCAATTAATTCTTCAACAACTTCAGATTTATTTTCTGCAGCGGCTTTTTCAGGATTTTTGTTTTCTATTTCAATTCCAAGATTTCTCACATTCAAAGCAAGAAGCTTATATTCAGAGCACTGAGTCTTGAGAGATGACACAGCGCTGTCAATAGACTTTTTAATATCTGAACGCGCATTAGAGAAATCTCTATTTGTAGCGGTATCAATACAGGTTTCAGTTTCATCAATTTCACCAATGAATCTTGCTACAGCCAGATTCAATTCGTCAAAGCTCTTCTTCAGGTCTCTATATTCAGCCGGCAATGAATCTTTGTCCAAATTGTTAAGCTTGCTGCGGCATTCATCGTATTTGTCTGAAAATTCCTTTAATGAACCTTTAATGCTGGAAGATTTATCGTTAAGCTTTTCGAGAAGCTCTTCTTCATTCAGGTTCTTATACATTTTTTCAAGTTCACCAAGCAGCTCTTCTTTGCCCTTTTCAACATCGATAGTACCTGTTTCAACTGTAACGGCATCGTCCTTTTTAATAGTAATACATTCGCCTGAATTAACAGTATAATTCTGTCCACCAGACTTAGTAGTAACAGCTACCATACCGCGAAGTACTTCAATTCTGTTGGTGCTGCCATCTGCAGACTGAGATAACGTGAAAGCAGTACCTTTAATACCTGCAACACACTGGCTCATTTCAAAACCTATGGTTTTGCCTTCAGACATCTTTTTAATGTTACCAATGATACGGCCTGTAAGCATTTCCATCTTGCTTACGTTTTCTTCTGAAGCACGGATAATAAGAATACTTTCTGGCTTCATAACAAAAGTGCTCATATCTTCTAAGCTAAGGATGGCACCTGAATTTTCCTTGGCTCTAATACGGTCGTTTTCATAAATAATCGTATCAAGTTCTGCAAATTCATAAACATCATCTTCTTCATCATTTGGTCTGATACTTACTTCACCATATAGATCATTAAATCGGACTTTTGAATCAACTCTTTCCTGAGCAAGAACTGGCATTGCTGCAGCGACCAGAACAAGCATCAGAACAGCAACAAAACGTTTCATTATGTACCCCTCTAATTAAGTAGAGATTAATTTTCTAGGTTGCAATAATAACACGTATAATACAAACAAACAAGAAAATCCAAATAGACAAATAATGCTAGGAGCAAAATGGATAAAATTTGGCCATAAAAGGCCGCTGAAGCGGCGTGAAAAACTGCCACGGTGTGGCAGTAGTGAAAAACAGACTTCGTCTGTAGTGAAAACTCGCTAACGCGAGAGTGAAAACCTGCCTTCGGCAGGAGTGAAAACCGCTAACGCGGAGTTTAGTTCAAATACATTACCCAATGAAAATCATCAACGTGTCGAAAGCAGTCAGCAAAAAAACGTGCAGAAAAAAGCTGAATAAAACTTTAAGCATCGAAAGCAGTCGGCAAAAAAACGGTCAGAAAAAAGCTGAATAAAACTTTAAGCATCGAAAGCAGTCGGCAAAAAAAACGTGCAGAAAAAAGCTGAATAAAACTTTAAGCATCGAAAGCAGTCGGCAAAAAGAAACGTGCAGAAAAAAGCTGAATAAAACTTTAAGTAGCGAAAGCAGTCGGCAAAAAAAACGTGCCGAAAAAAGTTGAATAAAACTTTAAGCATCGAAAGCAGTCGGCAAAAAAAACGTGCCGAAAGGCACAATTTCACGCCTGACGCTCTGCGTCAGGTATTCATGCGAGCGTCAGCGAGTTTTCACTACAGACGCCAAGCGTCTGTTATTCACAACTGCCGCAAAGCGGCAGTTTTTCACGTGCGAAGCACTTACTTAGATACCGTCGTTGTTATACTCCCCCAGTTATCAGCGTAATCCTTGGCAGACAGCTTAATCTTGTGCGGCAGTTTCAGATTTGACGGAATAATAACATATATTTCCTTCTTATCCGGGTCAGCATAGGTTTCAACCTTTGTGCCATTTATTGTTGCGGAACCGCTGAGCCATGAAATTCCCTTGCCCAGATCCTTGCCCTTGAAGGCATAAACATTGCCAAGCTGATAATGCTTGAAATGGCGTGCATAGGTAAATGTCGGCGCAACCTTGTCTTCAAGAATTACATAACGGCCACCAGCGCGGGTTGTAAATTTCAAGCAACCGTTTTCAATTTCTTCACCATTGTGACTGTAATTAAATTTGTTGTCCACGTAATAAACGCCAAGCTTATTAATATCACCGTTAAATTCTCTCGGAGTCATGCGAACAACAGCTTCTGCATCAAAAACCATTTCATCCGGGTCGAATCTCCAGACTGCGCTGAACGGAGTCAAAAAGCCTTCTCTATTATTCCCGCCTGCTTCAGGTCTGTCTTTTATATTTCTAAGCATAGCAAGAATCGGGAAATGAACAGTATTTTTCTTAAATTCTACAGAGATTCCGTTTTCTGTAATTCTGCCGCCTGCAGGTTCTACGCAGAAGGTCTTAGGAAGCAACTGAACATTGCCAAGCCATGCTCCGCCTTCCCAGCACTTTTCATTCTTGAAAGCCAGTTCCAGCCACTTTGCATTATAAAGGCAGGGAACTCTGTGCATGTTTCCGTTAGCATCGCGGATTTCTGTGCAGCCGGCCTTTTTTGTCATATCGGCAGCAGTAGCTGTTTTTGATTCAAAATTCGGGTTCTTGCAGGTTACTACAGTTTCAAAAGTCTGTGGAGCAATTTCATAAAGCAAAAATTTTGCAGCCAGGTCTTCAGCAGGGACCACCTTTGAAAAATCATAGTTTGTCTTTGCCAGATCACCATTAATAGTTACTTTGTTCTGACCATAATCAGAAGCGATAATTTCGTAAGCTGCAGAGTTCCCCTGATACGAATTGTTATCCATTACACCGCTCCAAGCAGGATAAGCAGAAGCTATAGGCAAGGTTTCATAAGGATATTTGAACAGATTTATTACATAACCGGTTCCGTTGGCATTTGATTTGAAATAATCATAAACCCAGGGACACTGGCGGTTTGTATCATAGGAATACTGGTAAAAATCACGTTGAATAAGCTTCTGACCGTTAAGAGAGAAATTAATGGTTTCAATACCATATTTATTACCGAAACCATTTGTATCAGAAATACCAAGCTGACATGCAACCTTACCGTATGTCACAGGTGTTACATTAACACCATAAAGTTCTTTTGTTCTCTTAATAAGTGGATATTTCTGGCCTTTGAAGCTACCGTCGATGACTGCGCAATATTCCATTGGCTCTACGTAAAAATGATAAAGTGTCGGATATATATTATCCTTTGGCCTATAACCGAATTTACATGGTGCAATCGGGTCATCGTTGAAATTTCGCATTTCAAAATGGAGATGTGACGGACCTGCACCGCTTTCACCGCTATAAGCTACAATCTGGCCTTTTTTTACAGGGAATCTGTCTGCCTTGAAGAATTCCTGAAAGCCATGTCTGGCACCCTTTGCCTTGAGCTTTCCAGCAACATATTCCTGAATCGGACCGTTGAATTTCTGAAGATGACCATAAACAACTCTGGCATTAAGCTTTGGGTGGTCAATGTAAAGTCCGTAGCCATACCCGGTAAACTGTACAGAGGCTCTTGAAATAAAGCCGTCTTCTATAGCGTATACAGGGAAACCGTTACTCTGCTTCGTTCTCAAATCGAGACCTGCGTGGAATCTCATGCCACGGAATTCTGCAAAGCTTGAGCTTTGAGATATTTCTATATCAAGAGGCCATCTGAGGTCAGCACCTTCAACAGCATTGAAGCCAGCCAGACCAAGTGCTACGATTAATGCAGATATAGCATTTTTCTTCTTCAAAACAATACCCCGCAATTAAATAAATTCGTTAAATGCTAACACAAAAATAAAAATAGTACAAGAGTGCATGAAATAACAAATCAGGCTTAGCCCTATTATTCTTATATATGCCTGAAGTCGGATGGTAATCTATAGGCACCTTAGCTATTAATACTGACCAAGAGAGCAGCTCTATTTTGTATCTACTTTGCCAGCAATGATGTTACCATCATAGTAATAGCCACTACGACCTTCCTGATGGAAGATGATACCTCCGCCAATAAGCTCGTTATCGCCATCACCACGGAAGTCGTCATTGCGAGTAGAGAAATCACTTTTGCCATACTGAACCAAAAGCCTAAATGTTGCATCAGTAATGTAAATAAAGCCTTATAAAATTTCACAACCAACAGCTGACAGCTTATCTAAATCGAACGTAGAAATTAGTTAGCCGTTGGCATTGCCAGTTGATCATACCAGATAATTTTATCTTTGAATAATAACGATTATTACTGTTATAATATTTATATAAAACCTTTATGAGAGACCACCTGATTATTTATCTACAAGGCAAAAGATTATGAAAAAAACCGTTATTATTTTTATTGTTGCTGTAATACCTGCTTTAATATTACGTTTTATCGACATAGATGTCCCCAACCCCGAGACTGAAAATATGCTTAATGAATACACAGCGGCTAATAATGTATGTTATGAGGAGCAGGAAAAACTGACAAAAGCTTTAATAACGTATTCCCAAGGACATAAAATACAGGAATGCATCTCTGACAGTTGTTACAGTCAGGAAATAGAGAATTTAATCACGGAAGGATTCTTAACCAATAAGCCTTTGTTAATAACTGAAAGATGCAGATTAAGATTTACATATGATTCAAATGATAATAATTTGCCATTGGTTTTCTGTACTTACCATGGGAATAAAATGAAATGTTCGCGTGATAAAAAATATATTCCCATGAACAAGTATTTCTTCGTAACATATTTTGCCTCAGTTATAGTCTTAGTGTAATATACGAATTATTTGAAACATTATTTTCTAAGGGAAAGAAGCAATGAAATACTCTAAATTTATTAAAATAGTTTATCTGATTTTTATATTTAGTCTTCTCCCATTATGTTCTTTTGGTTCCAGGCCCAATATGCCACTGAAAACCTGTTCAACATTACAAAGAATAGTCAACGGTTCCTTAGAAATGTTAGCGATGGATTACAAAGAAGCGGAATACAGCAAATTTGCTACATTTGCACAAAACAGCAAATTTGACGATGTTTTAGACTATCTTATAAAAAACGGATATTGTAAATCATCTTCTTTTGAATATCCTTCAAAATATGGTTGTGTCTATGGTGTTACAAAAGACTCTGATAACATTTTAACCTTATATTGCCAGTCACATGGCGAAGTAGATAACATTGATAATGTTGAGCGGGTCTCTTCTGATAATTTTTCCAGTAAAAGAAACCCGGGAGACAACTGGCTTTATGCAACAGTTTACTTTAGCCTGATTTCCTGTGGCATAATCGTAGTCATTAAATTTTTAAAATTCCTGTTTCATGCATAATTCAGCAAGAAAGCAGACCGCATACGGCTGCCGGCTACCGGCCGAAAAGGGCACCCGCATCCGTCACGCTACGCGTGCCACTTTTCCCCTAAAGAAGGAAGGGCATTATTGAGATTCTATAGAATTCATCCCACTCATAAGCTTCTTTATTGTAGCATTTGAAAAATTACTGTCTGCTTGTTCTGCCTCGTTTCCTTGTTGTATATAACAATCACTTTCACCATCGCTTCTGCAGCCCCAAATCAAAATAATTGCGCTAATTATCAGAATAAATAATTGAACTAATAAAGGCCTCATAAACACACTCCTAACTGTTGTTAGAAAAGTCAAAGACTTTTCTAACAACATGCTATAGCATGTTGTTTAGCGCCTTTTCTGCAATAAAAAACCTCTGTGCCAATACTATTATATCAGCTCAGAGGTAATTATTAATCTTTCTTGCAGTTTGTTGGAATCTATTAAAGCTGAGGTCTTAAAACGACCTGACCGTCTGATATTCGGCCTGTTTTATCAGTGTTATTATCCTGTTATCCGTTGTAGATATGCATCCTACATCTGAGCAATTACGCCTGGCAGTAAGATTCGTCAGTGAACTACAGACTTACTAAGTCCGAGGTTCTAAACCGGTCTGCTTATCGGCCTGCCTGGCCTGCTCCATCCGTCTCCATCATTGTTATCCGTTGCAATCATCAAAATACGAAGTTGCCATTCCTAAATACAGTTACTTCTTTGCCCTTCTGATCGATCCCTATCACAGACATATCCTTGGTGCCAAACATGAAATCAAGGTGAACATGTGAGAAATTGCTGCCCAGCTTGTTGAGCTGTTCTCTTGTCATATCGTTGCCACCCTTGATGTTATAGGCAAAACTCATTCCCAGTGCCATATGGCAGGAAGCATTTTCATCTATGAGAGCATTGAAGAAAATCTTACCAAGGTTAGAAATTGGTGAATCATAGGAAAGAAGAGCTATTTCGCCAAGGCGCTTAGAACCTTCATCGGTTTCTACGAAATTCTTGAGGCTTTCATAGTTTTCGCTGGCGCCAAAATCAACAACTTCGCCCTTCTTGAACTTGAACCAGAAATCCTTTACCACCTTGCCCTGAATGCAAAGAGGCTTTGAGGCATAAACAATACCGTCCACCTTTTTGCAGTGAGGCATACAGAATATTTCTTCAGTTGGCAGATTTGGAACAAAACCAACACCAGCAGGAGTGTATTCTACCCCACCGTGCCATACGTGGTTCTTTACAAGACCAACAGTAATATCTGTGCCGAGACTGTTCTTGAAGCGGAGTTCCTTGAACTGATACTTAGTAAGCTTCTTACCATGTTCAAGAATTTCGTCAGTATGCTTTTTCCATTCTTTTACAGGGTCATTCTTGTCTGTAATGCGATTCATTGCGAAAATATCATCCCAGAGCTTCTTCATTGCATTTTCTTCAGAGCATTTCGGGTAAACCATCTTTGCCCATTCCGGGTTTGGAATGCTTATTACCCCCCACTGACCAAGATTCTTGGCTGTGTAGTTCATGATATCTTCTTTGCCTTTGAGGTGCTTTGTATGAGCCTTTTCGATGCGGTTAATCTTACCGGAATCCACATCTTCCATCAGCTTTGGATTTGGGCTTAAAATATGCATACAGGCACAGCCACGTTTCTGGTGATCTCTGATTTTTGAAAACTGCCAGGATGGGCAGCGCATCAAATCCTTTTCATTACCATGAACCAGAGTGAGTTTACCACAGATCGGGTCACTCCAATTTACGATTACTTCGCCTGCACCAGCTTTATAAGCTGCTTCAACGAGCTTTCTAACATATTCTACATGTTCAACGTTTGCGTCTATGAGCACCAGTTGTCCCTTCTGCACGTTTAAACCTGTAGTAAAAGCTATTTCAGCGTATTTTTCCATCTTTTTTTCAAAGCTCATTGATTATCACCTCGCCTAAATTTGCATTCATTCTATATTAGGCTGTGTACACTGTCAAGATTTACTTCCCGGTAAAAGTTTGTTGGTTGATTGGGTTTACTGCTGCTTCGACCAACTATGCGCTAATGCCTGAATTGAAAATTGAGAATTTTTTGCTGCTTTTTCGGGATTTTCTGCTGCTTTTGCTAACTTTGTGCCAAGGCCTGAATTCAGAATGAAAAATTAGCTGGTAGGTATTTACTAAAAAAATAAGCCGCTTCGATTATGGAAGCGGCTGTTTTGATAATTATCTGCTAGAAACTGAGATTTACTTTTCTTCTTTTGACATCTTGATGATCAAGCGTTCAAGGTGCTTCATTCTGGTTTCAAGTTCGTTGTTTTTATTTTATTGTGCTGATTCGAATGTTTTATTTATTAATATGTGGCTTACGCCACTCGATATGTCGCTATCGCGACAAGAGCTATAATAGAGCTATATTAACGCCCATGATTTTGGCTACAATTTCCTTTGCTGTGCCGGCTTTGACTAGAGCTTTGGCTTTTCTCAGATTTTCCTTTATGTTCTTAGCTTGTTCTTTCTTTTCGCCTTTAGCTAACAATTCAATTTTTAAGTCTTCCCAGGCTTTGCACATATTGGTTTTCTCCTTTTCAGTATCAATTTTAACTTCCAGATTGGTCATATCTTTGATAACTAATGAAAGCTGCAGATACGAGGTCATTCCAATTTCTGGCTAACTGGTTGCATTTATAGGTTAAAGTTTACAGTAACGCTATATTAACGCCCATGATTTTGGCTACAATTTCCTTTGCTGTGCCAGCTTTGACAAGAGCTTTTGCTTTTTT
>JAZRWI010000064.1:0-18901 GCA_045599645.1 Candidatus Avigastranaerophilus sp. | reverse complement strand
GGAACTTAATAAAAAAATAAAAAATATTTCATAAGAGCAATTCCCATACAACATAATCACTAAAACTTAAACAGTCGTTTATTGGCTTCTGTAGCTGATAAACGACTGTTTTTAATCTGCTAAACTGTTAAACTTGGGATTTAATTATAAGAATTTTACTTGCTGATGTCTAGTCTTAGTTGTTCAGCAAATCTGGCAAAACAGCCGTCCTATCCAAAAACCTATTAGCTATCAGCTTTTGACAAAAAAAATAACTCAATCTCTTGGCGCAAAGTGAAGTTGGCAAACAAGCAACTTACTAAGACCGAGGCTAAAAAAACGGCCTGCTTGTCGCAAAATCCGCAATAATCCTGTTATCCGTTGCAAAATTCTGGTCTTAGTAGCCACAATAGTTCAGAAAACCGTTACAGCCTTCTACGATGTTGTCATAGGTAATGTCAAAATTCCCGGTATACCATGGGTCTGCAATATTATCATTACGACCGGCAAAGGAAAGGAGCAAGGAAATCTTGTTATAAGGATCACCACCGCATATATATTTTATATTTTCAACGTTGCGGCATTCCATGGCTATTATGTAGTCATATTTATCGTAATCAGACTTCTCAAGTGTCACGGCGCGTCTAGGAGTTGTTGGAACGCCTTCAGAAGCAAGCTTTCTAGCTGCCGGCGGATACAAAGGGTTACCAAGCTCTTCAGGACTGGTGGCAGAAGAAGCTATGCAGAAATCATCTGCTATACCACGCTTCTTAACCATATCCTTCAAAATAAATTCAGCCATGGGTGAGCGACAGATATTCCCAAGACAAACAAACATTACATTAATCATTTATACAGTTTTACTCCATTAACCTTTATTTAAAATATCAATATAGAATATCGTTTATTCATTGATGTCTAGTCTTTGTCGTTCAACAAGTTTTGCAAAACAACCGTTCTTTGCAATAAGCTCTTCGTAAGTGCCATCTTCAACTATTTTTCCGTTTTCAAGATAAATAATGCGATCAGCATGCTGAATAGTGGAAAGTCGATGAGCAATTACTATTCTTGTGCATTTCAGTTTGTCTATCGCATCAGAGACTTTCTTCTGAGTGATGTTGTCAAGTGCGCTGGTGGCTTCGTCAAAAATCAGTATCTTAGGTTTTGGCGCAACAGCTCTGGCAATCATCAGACGCTGCCTTTGACCACCGGAAATACCGCCATGCCCTTCACTGATAATAGTATGCATTCCCATCGGCATAGCCCGGATATCATCGGCGATAGAGGCGATTTCTGCAGCTTCCCAGGCATTCTCCAAGCTCAATTCGGGGGCTGTGATAACAATATTAGAAAAAATATCACCTAAAAAGAGTTTTCCATCCTGAATAACAGTGCCTATCTTTCTGCGCAGGGATTCCATATCGATTATTGCAATATCCTTTTTATCAAAGAAAATACTACCCTTCTGCGGAGTTTCAAAACCTAGCAATAATCGTATCAGTGTGCTCTTTCCGCAGCCAGTAGGACCAACTATTGCAAGATACTTCCCTGGAGCAATATCAAGAGACAAATCATCGATTATATTTGGCATTGTTTCATCATATCTGAAAGATACATGAGAAAGTTCAATCCTACCACGAAGCCCCAGTATGTTTTCTTTTTTATCATGAGCCTCAGGTTCAGACTCCAGTATTGGTTTCGCCATTTCAAGGGTTGGCTTTATGTTGGCAACGGTAACTGCAATAGAAACAACAGCCATAAAAGCAGATGAAACCATACCATAAGCAGTGTTGAAAGCATAGTAATCAGCAACATTAACTTGATTTTTTATAGCAATATAATAAAGAATCATTGTGCCAAGAAGTGAAAGGGCAAGATTTATTGTTTTGCTGATTTTCAGGAACATCGGCGGATTATACTCAAGCTTCGCTTCCTTGGAATACATCCGGGCCCATCGTGAAAACATACGCTTTTCTGCACCTGCCAGTTTAATTTTCTGAATGCCTGTAATTATTGCATAGGTAAGACCGCTTGTTTTTGCTGCAACTTCCATCTTTTCGCGGGTAACACTCATCTGTATATATGTAGTAACAAGCGACAGAACAATTGTTGCAAAAGTAATTAACAATGACGGAACAACAAGTGATGGAGCAAAAACAAAAATCTGACCGATGTAAACAAGTGAAAACAGCGATGTAAGCCCTGTCATACCTACAGCATTAAACAAGGTTGAACATAATGATTGAACATAAAACGCCCGCTGGGAGAGTTCCCCTGAAGAAAATTTCTTAAAGAAGGCTGGCGGTAAGCTCATGATTCGATTCATTACTGCTGCCTGAACGGCTATATCCTGTTTTGTTCCAATGCGAGAATTAATAAGCCCCTGGAAGGCATTGAAGCAAAGATGGCCAATAGAAAAACAGATCATAAATACAGCTAATGCCATCAGAACCTGAACGCTGCCAGATTCGAGTATATAGCTGAACAACCACTTGACGAACATCGGAGAAAGCAAGCCGAGCGCAGTAGACAGTCCCATAAGAATAAAATAAAGAACAATGTCAGAGGTTCTTAGCTGAGCCATCATAAATTTCAGCAGGTCTCCGACTGTCAGTGACCTAAGAGGAAGAGATTCATAAAAGCATACAGCCTCTTTATCCAGAAGTTGTTCTGATTCACGATTCAGTTTAATCTGCTTTCCTGTTTTTATATTGATCAGCTTGTAGCCATAGAGATTATCAGGAATCAGTGCAACGGCTGAACCGTCCTCCTTCATTGTGCCAAGCATTGCGCCAACTGCATGGTTATACCAGCCTTCATCAAGAATAACAGTGCGGCTCTTTATGCCGAACGGGCGCATACGGTATTCAATCTGCTCATCCACAGTTTTAATATTCAGAAAAAAATCTTCATCTTCTTCCTTGGCTTTGCAGTGATAGAATTTTAGAATCTCATCAATGGCTGAGCCTGCAATCTCGTTCTGGCTGAGCGCGTCACGCAGACGGGTTCCCATGACCGCATTTGCAATAGAATCTATAGCATCAGCAAAATCAGCATTATCGGATTCTTCTCTGTGATGCAGTTGTTCTTCAAACCAACTCATTTGCTGACACCTCCTTATTCTGCACTAACAAGATTGCGATAAATTTCGCTGTTTTCCATCAGTTCTTTATGAGTTCCACGACTTTTAATCACGCCCTGTTCCATTACAATGATTTCATCGCAGGAACGGATAGTAGAAAGTCTATGTGCAATTACGATGCAGGTAATACCTCTTTTACGAATTGCTTTAACAACCTCGTATTCTGTTTTTGCATCAAGTGCACTAGTTGCCTCGTCAAGAACGACAATGGTCGGGTCCTGCGCCAGTGACCTGGCAATTTCAATTCGCTGTCTCTGACCGCAGGAAAAATCTTTTCCACCTTCAATCAGCTTATGATGATATCCCTTAGGCCGCCGCATAATATCATCGTGTATTTGCGCATCATGAGCAGCCAGAATCATTTCAAAATCTTCGATACTGTCATCCCACATTTTTATGTTATTGGCAATAGTATCTTCAAAAAGAATAATATCCTGATCAACTACAGCAAGTGAACCACGGAACACATTTCTCGGAATCTGATTCATGGTCTTTCCGTCAAAGAGTATCTCACCGCTCCAAGGCTTATATAAGCCGGCAATAAGCTTAGACATAGTAGATTTGCCACAACCGGAAGCCCCGACAATAGCAACACTTTTTCCCGTGGAAAGACTCATGCTGAAGTCCTTTATCAACGGTTCTGCATGAGGTGTATAACCGAAAACAATATTTTTTAGTTCTATTTTTCCAGACAATTTATTGAGATTTTCTGAAGAATCGCTTTCATCAAAAACTTTGTCTTCCGGATATTCCATCACGTCGTCAATGCGTTCCATCTGGGTGCGCATTTCCTGCAGTTTCTGCCCGGCAGATACAAGATTCATGGCAGGTGACATAAATGAAGCCAGAAACCCTTGAAACGTCATAACCATGCCGACAGTAAACTCACCCTGCATAGTCAGCCAGACTCCAAGAAAAAGCACTGTATTATTGGCAAGAGTAGAGACGAATTGCGGAATCATGCCAAGATACTGGTTCAGCTTCAAAAACTTCACCTGCTGCGTGTTAACGCTTGCCTGATACCCGGCCCATTTCTTGAAATAACCATTTTCTGACCCAGAGGCCTTTATTGTTTCTATCATCTCTATACCGGATACAGTAGCAGATGAAAGCTTTGCGCTGTCACGCATTGATACGCGTGTAATATTGATTCGTTTCTGTGATATGTAGTTTGAAACCAAAGCATTTATAGTCATGGAAACAAGCCCTATCATGGTAAGCATTACGCTGTAACGCAGCATGACAACCAGATAGAATATCATCATGGCTGTATTTAAAAGCAGAGGAGCAAAAGTGCCAATCAGATTATTAGCAATAGAAGCGTTAGTTCTCTGCCTTCCCTGAATATCGCCTGACATGCGCTGAGAGAAAAATCTCATCGGCAATCTGAGTATTTTCCACATATAGGATGCATTACCAACAGCAGCCATTTTCCCATTTATGCGAAGCAAATATATCGCTTGCAAAGCAGACATAGTTATTTCTATTAAATTAAATATTCCAAGGAAAATCAGAAAAGAAGTTGTCCATTCAAGATCAGTTCCGCTCAGCAAATGGTCTAGTAAAACACGCGAGAATGCCGGTCGGATAAATCCCATTAGAGCTGCTATAATGCTTGTCAATACAGTAAAAACAATTGCAGTCCCTGTGCCCTTCAAGCGTTTTGCAGCAAAACCAAGCATACTCTTGGGTTTCCCCGATGGCGTAAAGGAATCCGTTGGCTCAAACTCCAGGCAAATACCAGTAAATGCTTCATCGAAATCCTTCATGGATAAGCTGTAAGCACCTTTTGCCGGGTCATTAAGATAGGCTTTATCGCCTTTAAAACCATCTAATACAACAAAATGATTAAAATTCCAATGAACTATACATGGAAACTTACCTTGTGCTTTAAGAGCGTTTGGCTCATAACGATAGCCCTTAGCATTCATCCCATAAAAACGGGCAGCTTTTAATATATTTCCTGCATTTGAACCATCACGTGACACCCCACAGTCTTCACGGACCTGCTCTAGTGGAATCCATTTGTCATAATATGCCAAGATCATACAAAGGCATGCAGCACCACATTCAAGAGTTTCCAGCTGCATAACAACAGGAACTCTGGCAACCCCGTCTGTGATTGGCTTTTTTATTCTACCTGCCATACGAATAATCTCAGTTCAAAATAAAAGATATTGGTTTGATGCTGCTTATAACAATCTTACCATCGTAGAATCCATCAGGAACAGTCTGACTGGTTTGAAGAATACAGGCATATCCCTGGTTCTCTTTTTGTCCTATTGCTGTTATATCTGCTTTATAATCTTCAAAGCTTACTGTCATTCCTTTTTTTATAAAAGCAATATCATCGTCGGAAATGTAGCAGACAGCAGCCCCTTTTTCGGCGTGAACACGAGCTTTTGCAATGCTGTTTATGCGGCCATAAAATCCCCACACACAGGCACCTGCCAGCAGAATGATGACACTAGCCAATAAAAGCCAGATACCAGGATTAGCCACCCTGATATAATCATCAAGATTTTCAGGTGATTTCATCCTTTGCAGGCTTTTCTGCCTGAATATTTCTTCTTTCATTATTGTGCATCTCCCCGCAGCGTATAATCAATTTATCTTTGCCACAAATCATAAATTTGCACATAGATTATAACATGTAATCGAGCCATAGGTAACCCAAAATTTTGTCTGGTTTTAATGCCCAGATGATTGCGCTAAAACAAAGAAAGCCGAGCAAATCAACCCGGCCCGAAAAATAAGGAGGCAAACAAATCCATGGCTTGTTTCGGCAGAAGTTGATATTTATTTAACGGTTTCTGAAAAAAAAGGAGACCGCTGCCGGCTGACGGCTAACAGCTATCAGCCGAGAAGGAACAGCCGCTTACAGCTGTTGGCTATTAGCTCTTGGCCGAGAAAGAACAGCCGCTTACAGCCGTCTACGATGTCGTCATAGGTAATGTCAAAATTGCCGGATATCCTTTAAAATAAATTCAGCCATGGGTGACCGGCAGATATTCCCAAGACACACAAACATTACATTAATCATTTTATTTGTTCCTTAGCCCAAATCAAAATTTCACTAGCAAAACTTATTGCCTCAACAGTATTTTCTTTATGCAAGTTTAATTCATTAGGATATCTTACTCCAACTCCATACGGTGTTAAAGTATCAGCATAATCATAGTTCATGCAAATGAAGCTTTTTTGCTTACTCGAAGTATGACAGGTCTATTTGATTAACCAACTACCGTTGTAATCGTCACCAATGCGTTCAAGCTTACCATTTGCTTTTAAAGAAGATATTGCTCGATAAACAGTTTTTTCTGATTTTCCAATAACAGCAGCAATCATTTTTGCGGTTGCCATGTTGTTCTTCTTTATTTCCTCATAAACTAACTTTTCAGTCTTGGACATGTCTTGGACATGTCTTAGACATGTCTTGGACATTTTTATGTCCATGAGGTCTATAGAATATGAATCTAAAACCAGATTTTGTATTTTCATAACCACACTTAACCTTGTTTTTTTTACAAGCCAAAAATGTTCTATTAAAGCCAGAGCCAAAGGATTCTATCATACCTGTCTTAAAGAAGCAATAATGAACGAAGCTCAATATGATGGTTTTTATGCTATCTGCCCTAATCTTGAAAACACTTGTTTTGAATACTCAGCCAGCGGGGTTGGAGAATACCTCTGTAGGATTTAGCTGTGGTTTTCCATTGTACATATCAAATTACCATCAGAATCTTGCTGCGTCGCTATTCCACGAATCACACAATGATTGCATGATTTGAATTGAGATACTCCCACAAAATTATTACACAGTTGGCTGATCCATGTTCCGGGGAGAGGGGGCAAATGGGGACCTGAAGTAAAAACTGGTAGTAAACCTGACGATTCACCACCACCAACATTTTTCAATTTTTCATCTGATAGTTCGCCTTCACGATGCTGTCTACAAAAATAGCATTGCGCGGCTTCTTCTGTCACTTCAATACCGTTCTCTTTTGCAATAGATACCAGTTCTTCAGCATTTTTTGCTTTTTTAACTTTTTCAATAAATTCTTTTTTTGCTGCATTATCCATTACTTTTCCCCATATAACATCACCAACAATTAATTTAATTATAAAGATTTTATTAGTTGATGTCTAGCCTTAGTTGTTCAACAGGTCTGGTTTTGTATGTTATTTCACGCTGTATCCGTTGATAAAGTTCGGATATGTATCGTATGTAAATAGCGCCCAGATGAAAGCACCGATGCATACAGTCCAGACGAATATGGTCCAGAACGTGCGCCTGCGTCCGAAGAACTTCACTACACCATTCTTCATGTAACGGTTATATACAATCACCGACAATATTGTCAATGTCAGCACTATCAGCCACCAGCATACAACCCCAGAATCGGTGCTCAAGTGGACATACTTGAAATCATAATCGAGAATGGAGATTATTACCCAGGATATGCAAAAATACTGATTAATATACTTTGCCGGGTGTGCCAGCAGAAGCATTGCTTTCTGCGGAATCAGCTTTCCCACGAAATAGCAGAGAGATATGAGTGCTACATTAATCGGCAAACATGCGATTGCATCTGTAAACGGGCGATGGGCAAGGTATAATTCCGAAGCCAGACCTTTGAAAACCTTCTGCTCCATGTTAAAGGAAATGTAGAGATATGCAGCACAGATGGCGCTTCCCACCAGAAAAGAAATCAAATGGAACTGGTTCTTATTTTGTAGATTTTGGTATTTCCCCCCGAACCACTGCCCGGCAGCAACGAAGATAAACCAGTTGAAAAGCGGGAAATAACTCTCGCTATATGTTCCCCAGAAGAATCCCAGAATCTGGTCAATTCCATAATTCCCGGTCTGCACGCCCTCCAGCAAAGTCCCGGCTATGCTCAGAACAATGGAGATAATCAAAACACCGACACTGCCAATCTTACACTTTTTTAAAAGTCCGGCCAATATATATGCCAGGCCAGCAAATTGAAGGATGTCAAGTGCCACACAGAGAATAAGAAACGGAAGAGCGTCTGTATTTGAATAAATAATACAGGACGCCAGAATTGGAATGAAATCTCTGGCAAAAAGAAGCGCGAACCCTATTGTAAGCAGATTGAATCCACGATGTATAAAATCTTCAGCAGTGTTATGCCTAGTGTATGTCATCCCTATGCCCATACAAAGCATAAACGAAGTCGCTCCCCAGATGGAGCCTACGACATATACGACCGTATGGCTGAACGATGGATAAAACCCTATCGACAGACACTCAAATACGTGAGCCCATATCATGGTTATTATGCAGAGGGACTTCACCAGATCAAACTCATATAGCCTACTCTTCTGTTTAACTTCACTGTCCATATAAAAGAATACCTTTTTCAAAAACTTTTTTTTCTACAGACAAGAACTGTTTTCTTTGTTCAAAGCGTGTTTCTGTGCCAACCAATATATCAACAGGTCTTTGCTTAATATTTCTAATGGACTTATATGCTAAAGTAGCCATAGATGCTAAGTCTACAACATCATCTTTTACAACTATATAAAAATCGAAATCACTATCACTGGTATTTTTGCCTTCGGCAAAAGAGCCAAAAAGATAAATTTTTATAGGAGCAAGCATTTTACAAATTGCTGTATCAATTCATTAATTTCATTTACAGGCATGAATTGTACCTTAATAAATATTATTACATATATTTTTATCATTATTTTAGCACAAAAACTCCAACAATGTGCAAAATAAATCATTACAAATTATCTGAATTATCTGATGGCAGTTTTTTTATTTTATCCTCAACCAAGCAACCGACTGAAGGTAAAAAGTCGAAAATCAGACGGTTGCCTAACCAAGTATAGGCAATATGCCAGTTAAGCTTTTTTGCTTACTCGAAGAATGACAGGTCTATATCTTTATATAAAAAAAAATAGATATTTAAATAAATAACAAGTATTATTAGATAATATATTTCACGAAAAAAATTGGCTAATTCAAAGTTAAGGAGTATCTATGGCAGAAACCCAAAGCATACTTATGGCAGACCTTATAATAGACGGCAAACAGTCACAGAAAAGTGGCTTGTATATTAGTGAAATGACGTTTTCAGAAGGTATTTCACAGATTGGCAAAGCAATCCTGACCATCTACTCCAATAATACCTGTCTCAAACTCAAAAGCAAAAAAGACCAGAATGGGAACAAAGCTGAAGAAGGACTTCTTGATTACTTAGATAAAAAAGCCACAATATGTTTTCTTGACAATGAAAAAATAGCAAGAACTTTTACAGGCAAAATAACTTCAGTAACCCACCTTGGGGTTTCAAATACCGTATCAGGCAATCTGTATAAATATGAATTCATCGTTGAAGCATCCATTGTGGACATGAAGTTTGCCCACCATACAAGGCAAATAAAAAAGACTATAAAAGAAACCCTCAAAGAAATACTATCAACCTATTATGGTAATACTAACATTGATTTTGTTGTAGAAAAAACCGATGAAAACACATACTTGTTTTTCCAGCAGAACGAAACAGACTACGATTTCTTCACGAGATTATTAAGCCAGTTTGGCTTAAGTTACTTTGTCTGTTCACTAAGGAACCAGAATTCAGACGAATATTATGAACAGATTATAATATCTGATGGCAAAAGCTTTGAATTGCCGGCAGCCATCAGACCAGCGAACAGTCATACAGACAGAAATCTTAATATCTTAGTCAATAAATCAAGTAAGACCAAGTCTGAAAACATCAGAATTTCATCATGGCAAATGTCTAATTCAATAACCGTAGATGATATTTGCAAAACAGACTCGTTAAAAACCAACGGCAACAACAAACGTCTCTGGTTCCTTGATTCACTGGCAACACCTCATTCAGAAACACAGACAGACGAAGAAACAAGAGAAAAAGTTGCCGACAATTATCTCAATTCATTACGAAGCAGTTCAGCTAATTGGTTTGGTACAGCACGTTTAAATGATTTTCAGGCAACAGATATATTAAACATCTTCGATTTTTATTCTCCCTGTAACTTAGACTCGGAAGAAAAAGAAAAATCCGCTTTGCTTTCTGAAGATACTATCAGAGCAAGAATTCTTTCTCTCAATCTAGTATTGACTAATGCCCTTCCTTTTGAGACAGGTTCATCTACATCATCTCCTTCAGCAGAAGTGAAATTCAGATGTGCAGAAATATCAAAAGATGCTCCTTCAGTTTTCACAGCTATAGCAGATAAAAACGCGCTTTACTCTGATGATTCATCAAATAAAACGAATTTACCCAGTCTTAATGTCACAACAAATGCAGAAAGAGGATTAAGTCTAAGAAAAGCAACAGTATGCTATCCCTCAAATATCACAGAAGCAGAACTGAGTAAATTGCCAAAGAAAAATGTTCCCGCCAAAATAAATATAGATTCAAACACCGGTGAAAGCTATTTCTATGCAAAAATAGACGGTTCCAATAACTGTGAAGAAGTCCTGTTTACCATGCCGTTAGCTGGTCTTGGTCAAGGTCTTTACAGATATCCAAGAATTGGTGAAAGAATACTTGTATTAGACAATGAAGACTCAAGATATATCCTTCACAGTTACCTCCCGGATACAAAAACAATGCCTTTCTTCCAATATGGCGAAGTTCCATCTGATGAGGAAATAAAGACCATACTTGAAAACCAAGGTAAATTAAAAGGCTTATCAGACGATGATATTAAGACAAAAATAAAAGAATTTAAAAACAAAATAACTAATCAACCTGAAGAACAGGCAGCAGCAACGGTATTGCGTCACAGTTCCGGTAACTTCATGGTAAAAGAAACAACTGAAGCAGATACAACAGGCTATCTGGCAGATGAATCCTCAGACCAATTTACAGCATACTTAAAGCCATTAAAGAGAAATGTTGATAAATCCTTCAAGGCGTCAGACTATCAAAATAAAGATATCAAGTATTCTGAAATTGGTATGTATTCCGGTTTTAAAGGTAGCGATGACAAATGGAAGCCTGAAGTCTTAAGAATACAGACTCCGGGCAACCAGTATAATCATACAGGTCTTACCAGTGTAAATACGGCAAATGCCTTTGTTTTCTCAACCCCAAATGCACAAAAATATGGTGAATTCAGAGTAATAGACGTTGGTTCTGTAGTTATTGACGCAAAAAAATCAATCACACTTAAGGTTGCCGGAAACATGATAAAGATTTCTGATAGTGGTATAAACATTGTTTCTCAGTCAACCTGCACAGAAGGGACACCATACGATTCAAAGCTTTCTCTGAATCCTATTGGGGCAACTCTTTCCGGTTTTGAAGTAAAAGTAGCAGGTACAATGTCTTCCAGTGTTTCCAATGGATTAGGCGAAAGTATAAGACTTAGTAATGGTAAAGTAGGTATAAGTGGTCATACAGTGGACTTAGCCACAGATAACAATAGAACAATGAACTTTGATCTTACCTGTTACGGCCTCGATGCACTCCAATACCTGGCAATGTTTGCCTTAGACCAGGCATATATGAAAAAAATACTTGGTATTGGCTACAACGATATGGTTAAAACAGGGTCTTTCAGTACTAAGATTGAAGATAAAGACATAGCACGAAAGGATACATTTGAAAAATGGTATGGCAGTATAAAACCAACTTGGGGGTTAATCCAGAAAGTAACAAGAGCTATTTATAAATATTATTCATTTCCTCCAAAATCCAAAGCCTTGCCGCAATTCCTAGCAGAAACAATTGTTGACATTGTGTTTACTGCATTCGACTTAGTCTGGACACTGTTGACAATTGATGTTCTTAAGCTAGAACCTTTTAAAGAAATCACTCTGGAAGGAATGCAAAGAAAGATTACTATTGTAAGTTTCATTAAAATAGCTACAAAAACTGGTTTTTTGGCCTATTATAAAATTCCAGAAATAAAAGCATACAAAGTAGGTGATTCCAGCTATCAGAAGATGAGCCCTAAAGGTACAAATGTATTCTCTCCTTCATTGGATGCCGACTTTGTTGATTTTGATGCAACTGTTCACAATCTTCCTTTAAATCCATTTACATTGAATCCAGGAGATGCATTGCCTTCGCGTACAGGGCCAGCTGCAGAAGCAGCTATCATTGCAGCATCACAAATGAGATTGGTTGAAGGAGCAGGCTTAGCAGGAGCTTTTGCTGCTTTAATGGAAGCGTCTGCTAATGTTCCGGCCTTTTCATTAAAATCAAAAGAAGGCTCAGTAACCTTAGATTCATTTGCTATCAATGATTTAAAGGCAAAAATACTTACAGTCTTATCAGATTTTGATGTAACAACTACCAAATCAAAACTAAAAGTCACATCACCAAGTATTAATGTGGATATGGATTCATTTCAAACAGACCTTACCACAACTGGGAAACTGAATATTTCATCTGTTGCGGCAACTAAGATAAGCACAGGCGGAAGCTCTATAGAAATTTCACCTGCCAGCATAAAAGTAGCCAGCACTTTGTTAGACGAGCAGGCAGCTACGCTTCAAATAAAAGCCGATGCGGCATTAAATATTGACGGAGGCGCAACAAAATTTCAGTCTAAAATTTTTGATATTAATGGTAACGTAGCTAACATTCAAACCCAATTAACAAAAGTAGGTTGATAATCATGCAAGAAAATATAACAAAATCAAAACATATACTCTTTAAATATCAGACAATAGAAGAATTGATTCAGGGAACCGGTTACAAGCCTTCTCTCAAAGCGTTATCTGTCATAACTCCTGGTATTACTGTTGACGGCCTTATTCAACAGCTTATGGAAATAAATGAGATAAGTCTTGCATGTGAAGTCATGGTCTATGCTTTGCACCCAAGAGCGCGAATCTGGTGGGGCTGCTCAATTATCAAGTCCCTGCACGAAGAAATATTCGCAAAACCGGAAGGCAAAGAACCTGCAAAGCCAGAGGGTGAAGTTGAAAAAAAAGCAGAAGCTCCTAAGGAAAAGCCGGAAGCAGTAGCTTTGCCCAAAACTAAGGAAGAAGCAAAGGAAATGCTTTCCCAAAAGGTTGGGGAACAAAAAGAAGCCCTTGGTTTGCCACAGGATAAAAAAGAAGAAAAAAGTGATAAAGCTTCAAATGCCTCTGCTTCTTCTAACAAATCTGAAGAAACAGAGCTGACCCCTGAACAGAAGAAAGAATTACTAGAAAAGCTTAAAGCCTTTAATGAAAAAAAGCAGGCCGAACAACAGGCATTATTCGAAAAAGAATTTAAAGCGACAGAAAAGCAAAATCAGGAAGTTCTCAAGAAGATCGATGAGATAATAGCCAATATGTCGCCAGAAGACAAAGCCTTCTATGATGAATGCCAGAAATTACTTGACCAGCATTTCAAAGAAAATATTGGAATGACTAAGCAGGAGTTTTTCGATTTTTCCAGTAAACTTATTAATAAAGCTATTGAAGCAGAAAAATCAGGTAATCCAGCAGAGGGGCAAGCAGTTTTTAATGAATTCATGTCTGTTTTGTCAAAAAATAAAGATAAAATCGAAAAAATGTTTGATGAAATAATAAAAATTCAAGAAGAAGTTGAACAGAAACAAGGCCAGAACTCTTCAAAGAACAAAGCAGAAACAGCAACCACAGAAGGCAAAGCAAAGGCTGAAGAAAAAGCGGGAATAGATACTGCTGCCTTAATAAAAGAAAAAGAAGAAGCCCCAAAAGCAGAAAAAATCAAAGAAATAGAAGGAAATGCAAAAAATATTGAGAACAATCTAAGAAAAAGAGCGTATGAAGCGGCTGTTGCTTGGGTTAACGAGCCAACAAAGCCTAATACCCTAAATGTTGAAAAATATTCAAATGAAGCAAGTGCATACCCGGAAGGAATGCTTTGCCTAGCCTCTTACTGGAGTTATGGAGATTTTTCCATTAGTTCTGCTTCACAGAAAAAAAGTGACAACGAAGGAAGTGAAAACCAGCCTGATCTTATTATACGAGTTGCCCCTTCTTTGCCTCCAAAAGGTATTTATTCAACATTACTAATGTCAGCCCTTCATGAAGGCGGAACAAGAAAACCAGCTGAACGTTTCGCCTTATACTATGAAATGGGTGAAAAAATAGCCTGTGCAAAAGACAACTGGACAAGCGAAAAGGTTAAAGTTAAGCTGGAACAGGAACAACAAGCAAAAGCACCAGAAAATAATGAAGAAAAACCATCCTACACAAAATGGAAAATGTAATTAAAGCAATAAATGATTAATAATTTTTTTATTATTCTTTATACCATGATAAAGCATAAAAAGAGGAGATAGTAATGAAAAAAGCTAACATGCTTTGCTTGGCAGGAATTATCTGTATGGCTATGATGGCTGAAGGCAATGGAAATATCTGTTCTGCAGCAAACACAGTTCAGTTACAGGAAGCAGCAAAGGACTATAGCGTTGCAGAAGCGCCGATAATAGATACAACTTCAGAATATGAGCTTCTGCAGGATATAGTAAAACAGATTCGCAAGAAAACAGACTTTGAGCCCAAGGTGGCCATCATACTTGGTTCAGGCCTGAACAGCATCGCAGAAAAGGTAACACAGCCAACAACTATTTCCTACAAAGACATTAAAGGACTCCCTGTTTCAAGCGCACCAGGCCATGTAGGGAAATTTGTATTCGGATATCTTGAAGGCGTTCCCGTAGTTATTATGCAAGGCAGAGTTCACTGCTATGAAGGCTATTCTTCTCTGCAGGTGGTCCGCCCGGTTCGCGTCATGAAAATGCTGGGAGCCAAAACTCTTGTTATTACTAATTCCTCTGGTGGAATTAACAAGGATTACAAAGGTGGAGAAATTATGATGATAAATAATCAGATTCTCTACGGAGTGCAGAACCCACTGATTGGTGCAAATATAAATGAACTTGGTGAACGCTTTACAGATATGGGAAGCACCTATAACAAGGAACTGCAGGAACTTCTGCGCGCATCTGCCAAAGAAGCTGGTATTGTTCTAAAGGAAGGCACATATCTACAGGATTCAGGCCCAAGCTATGAAACAACTGCTGAAACAATCATGTTCAGAACATTCGGTGCAGATGCAGTAGGAATGAGCACAGGAATTGAAGCTGTTGCCGCACAGCACATGGGAATGAAGATATGCGGACTTTCATGTGTTACAGCAGCGCCATCTGATGCTTCTACTATCGTTTTGAACGAAGATGTAGTAAATAATCAGGCCGACATGATGACTAAGGATCTTGGCAAGCTGCTTACAATATTCATCAAAAAACTGAAAGAATAACTAAGGCCTGCTCAACAAACTGTGAAATCAGCAACCAACAGCAAGAAGAGGTATAGCGTTGATTACCGGTTCTTCATAGGGGTGAACGGCTTTTATTGCGGAAATAGTCTTCTGAAGGTTTTCTGCCTTAATAGTAACCTCTACCTTTAATTCTGGTTCTTCGCTGATTTCATTGGTTTTGCCTATATATGGGTTAGTGCCTTCCAGTGGCCGCCAGGTGCCCATCACACGGCTATAGGAAAGACAGCTGTCATACTTTCCGATATGACCGGCATCTACTTCCTGCAGTGCCTTCTGCAAAGCCTTGAAATGTGTTTCTGGAATAAATATTTCTAATTTTACGTAATTCATAAACACAATATAAGCCCGAATTGCATATTTTTCCACTAGGAATTTTACACTACGAGCAAAGCATATAATCAATGAATTAGCCTGCAGCTGTGAATTCAGCCTTCGGCCGATGTTCAAAAAAAAGAAAAAGAAGATACCCGTAAGGATATCTTCTTTTTATAGGAAATAATTAGATTTTGAACTGATTATTTACTTTTTGTAACCGCACTTTGGGCAAATGCCTTTTTCATTAAGTTTAATGCAGCAAAGAGGACATCTGTCAACTGTGCCCTTTGGTTCATATTCCTGGGAAGCAGTATTAACACCGCTTATAAAGGTCAGCTTAGCAATATTCAGTTTATCCTTAAGAAGTTCGTAAACAATCTTAATCATGCCTTCAACGGTCATTGTTTCCTTAGTTACAACAAGACGACAATCAGGATAAGCTGTAGCCAGTTCTGTTTTAAAGGCTTCACCCTTCATTTTGTTTGTTGGTGCACCATTTTTGATTCCCTGCTTTTCATAAACATTAAGAATAGCCGGTAATAATGGGTCGTCTTCTCTGAGGATTAAAGCGTGATCGAAGTTCTTGAGAACATCCCAGGCAGTCTTCTGAATTTCATTGCATGGGAAAACCATGTTAACGCCTTTGTTTATACTGTCTTCGACTTCAATAGTCAATCTGCCGGTGTGGCCATGCAAATACTGGGCTTCCCCCTTAAAGCCATAGAAACGATGTGCATACTGTAAATCCAATGTTGCAATACTTCTCATTATGAGATCCTCCTTTTAAATATATTTCTGAGCGTTAAATACGCATACAGACTGTTTATTAAACGAAAAATCAATTTCATTTAACTGTTTTTATTATATTAATCTTATAAAAAAAAATACAGTGACATAGTCACAGTAGAAAAAAATAATTATTAAATATTAGAAATAATAAGCACTTACAGTTAGTAATCAGATGTAAGATTGATGCCAGCTATACTTAATTTTGTAATTCAGCAAGTTTCTATAATAGATTTTTGCACCTTTTTACATTTTTCTATTCTACAGTAAGCTTAGTATTACCCTTCCCTTTCAAAAATGTTCTCATATAGATTATAGAAATAATACAAATTTTTCACAGAAATGGTGCCAAATATGCATTTTATGGTATGAAATATTAAAAACACGAAGCAATTATTCATACATTTTCGGAATACCATTCCGATTTTGTATATAATTATTTCCTGACTATTGTATAAATTATGGTATGCAATCTTTTAAAGGCAAAAATCAGAGCATTCCTATTGGAACAATGTAATTACTGCTATCAAGAGGATACATAAGAGATGACAAACAGATTACTGCGCCATTGCCAACATTTTCCTGCAACGAAGACAACACACCAAAATTCTTTAGTGCTTCATTCCCAGGATCTGCATTCTTTTTTATTTCTATAGGATAAATAGTGCCATTTTCGATAATCAATAAATCAATTTCTTTGGCATTGTTATCCCGATAATAAGCCAATCTGCTTCTTGTATCTAAGCCGACATTTGCATATTGCTTAATAATTTCAGAAATGACATAAGTTTCAAACATAGCTCCAGCCATCGCAGACTGTTCCAAAACACGCGGATTATTCCATAGACTTAAATAACAAGCTAAGCCAGTATCCATAAAATATATTTTAGGCCTTTTTACAATGCGTTTAATGGTATTTCCTGAATATGGCTGCAATAAATAAACCAAACCAGACGTGACAAGAAGAGAAAGCCAGCTGTCAGATGTCTTTGAATCAATACCTACGTCTTTTGCAATATCAGAAAGATTCAATTCCTGACCAGTTCTCACAGCAACACAAGAAATGAATTTTAGAAACTTTGATTCATTTTTTATCTCAAGCAAATCACGAATATCGCGTTCAATATAGGTTTGCATATATTCGGAAAAATAGGCTTCAGGTGACAATTCTTTGTCAATAATCATCTGCGGCATACTGCCTCTATAAATTTTGTCAAAAACAGAAGTTATGGTTTCTGCTTTTTTGAGAATCAATGTATTAGATGGTTTAAAGGGACTTTCATTTTTCTTCAGTATTTCAGAACGGCTGAAGCCATAAAGAGAAAGCAGTCCTACTCTTCCTGCCAAAGATTCACTGACGTTTTTCATCATCCTGAACATCTGAGAGCCAGTCAGAAAATATTGGCCAGGAGTCCTATCTAAGTCTATTCTTATTTTTAAATACGGCAATAATTCTGGTGCATACTGAATTTCATCTATTACTAACGGCGCTTTGTATTGTTGAAGAAATAGTTCTGGGTCATTACGAGCAAGTTCACGAATTCTGGGGTAATCAAGAGTGACATAAGTAATATCACCTGAAATTTTTCGTATAAGCGTAGTTTTGCCAGTTTGCCTTGCACCAGTGACAACCACTATAGGAAAATGCTTTGCTAAGTATTTCAATTGTTTTTCTGCTTGTCGTTTAAAATACATTCTTATTCTCCTAAGCCACATTCTAACCATATTATACAAAAATAGCATTGATTTTTCAATACAAATTCGGAATACAATTCCGAATTTGTATAGCAATTCACCAAGCTATTATATAAATTGAACTTTTACGAAACAAGAGCTGTTTATATTATTTTGATGCAATCAAACCAAAGTTTTGCAAAATTTTATTTTTCTAGTTTTCTCAGAAAAATAGCAAGAGGAACGAAAATTATAGATTCTTCTTAAAATTACCTTGATTGCGTTAACTGGCAAAAGTTTTACATATATATGTTTTTACTTCATCATCCCAATATTCTATTTCGAATTTTTCAACAATTTTCATTTTCTCGAAATAGAATCGTTTTATGTGGCGTAAAATAGCAAGAGCAATAAAAGGTTTGCCTCTTCGTCTTGCATATATTTCAAATTTTAGCATGCATTTTTTGCATATCACCTGACATTGTTATGCAAATTTTGCATATTTAATATATGAAAAATGCAAAATCAGAAAAATTAAAAGAACTCAGGTTAGAGAAAAAACTAACTCAGAAACAGGCAGCTAAGATGCTTGGGATTTCACTTCGTTCATATATTTCCTATGAAAACGAGTCTGCAAAATCTAATAATATAAAATACAACTATCTCTTAGAAACCTTAAAAAGGTTCAATTTGCTTGATGAAACCCATGGTATCCTTGATTTCG
>JAZRWI010000063.1:0-4720 GCA_045599645.1 Candidatus Avigastranaerophilus sp. | reverse complement strand
CCTGAAAAGAATATGCCTTTGAGAGTAATTTCCTATGATGGTGCTTCTTATAAAAGACAGATTCTTGATTATGAAGCACGTCTTAAGAAAGGTAAAAACAGAATTGTTGCAGAAGAATACTATCCGGTAATAACTTTTGTTGTTTATTTGGGTGACAAGCCTTGGAATAAGAACAAGAGCCTTATGGAAGTATTGAATGTAAGACCAGAACTTAAGCAATATGTGAATGACTATAAGCTTAATCTTATAGATTTATCAGAATTGCCCGAAGACAAGGTCAGACTGTTTAAAAGTGACTTCAGGTCACTGATAGACTGGTTGAAAAATAAGAAAGATCCGAATTATAAAGTCTTAGACAGAAAATTGGCCCACAAAGAGGATTTTACAGATTTACTATATGCTATGTCTGGTGATGAACGCGTTTATGAAGCTGTTAATAACCATGACGATGAAGGAGATAATATAACTATGTGTGAATTCATTGATAGATTAAGAGAAAAAGGTAGAGAAGAAGAACGCGAAAAAAATAACAAAGAGAATCTCAAAAAGGCTAAGGCTTTGGTAGAAGCTGGCACTGCTAAAGAAATAGTCGCTAAGATCATGGAGGTAAACGTCGCTCTTCTTTAATGGAAAAAGTGCTGGTAGGATTATGAGCAATTTTTCTGATAGATTACATGAAGAAGGCAAGATAGAAACCTTATCTGTTCTTGTTAAAGATGGAATACTCACTTTGCAGCAGGCTGCAGAAAAGATGGGCATGACCGTTTCCAATTTTCAAGCAGCAGCAAAGAAACTCGCTGAAAACTGATTAAAGCACCGAATCTAAATTCAATCGCAAAATTTTGCGCGTGAAGTTACGCGTGAAAATCACCACTAATAATTAGCTAAGTTACAAGCTTCCTGCCAGCACTTGCTCTGAGGAAATTTTTGGGGGTGATTCATAAGGTAATTCACAATTCATGAGGCAATTCGTAAGGTTGTGGGAAAATTGTTGTAAAAAATTATATATATATATATATAATCGAAACTATATTGGTTGTACATACAAAATACAAAAAGGAGTTAGATAATGAGAAATTCTTTTTCTAGTGTGTCAAACACATTAAAAACAGTTGTGCTTGCCACAGCTCTTTGTGCTTGTTGTTCCGCTTCTTTTGCTGCTGATGCTGTAAAAACAACTCCAGTAAAAGGAGCTACTTACGATTGGAACGTTACCAACAAAAAATTTGATCAGTTTACTGATCTTGGCAACTATGTAATTGATTGCGTTCCTCATGCAGCCTTCAATTTTGACAAAGCACTGGCTTTTGCAAACGCCCGTTACGACAAGGTTATTCCTGCTCTTGGCGGTGGTTGCTCTGCTCTGGCTACCAAAACAGATAACGGTGATGTAATTATAGGCAGAAACCTGGACCTTACCGTATCTCAGCTTCCCTGCTATATTACACATTTGAAATACGGTAAATATGAAACTATTAACTTTACTTATGATGAACTTGGTCCACAGGATTTAACTTATGCAAACGTATTAGCAAAGGGTAAACTTGATGAAGAATATTTTAACGCCCTTCCATTATTAGCTGCAGACTCAATGAACTCTGAAGGCCTTTATATTGAATACAATATGAGAGCTTACGAAAGTGATTTAATTTGCTATGGTACTAATCCAAAAGCTAAGACTAGAATCTGCACAATCAGTCTTCCGTTTGTCATCACCTCTAATTGTGCTACTGTTGATGAAGCTCTTAAATTCATGAAAGAAGAACTGGATATCTATACAATGCTGGACAAATCAGTTGCAAGCGGCTGGAATCTTTGCTTTGTCATTGGCGACGCAACTGGGAAATATGGTTTAATCGAAATTGCAAATGATCAGATTAAATTCCTGCCTCAGCAGCATGGTCAGGGCAACTATTACATTTACCCAGCATTTAACGCTATTTCAAGAGAACAGTCTGGCTATGGCAGATTACAGTTCGGTCTTGAACGCATTGACCAGATTCAGTCAGAAGAAGATATGGCCAAAATGATGGAAAACATCATGTGGAGAAATGAAATATTGAATATTCCTTATGCTTGCAGAGATGAAAATGGTTGTGTTCAGTTCTATGCAGACGCAAAGCATACTATCCCATCTCTAGACTGGAGAAGCGATAATGTTCATATGCTTCCAGTAAATAAATTCGGTCGTTATGTAGATGTTAACGATAACACCGATGAAGCTAAGCTAGTTCGCAATTTGAAGAAATGCTATAACAACTATAGAGCAGGAATCAATATGGACGTTAATGCCGCTGGCGCAAGAGAATATCAGGAATACCTGAACAGATGCGACCTTGTTTGGGCTCACAGTGACTGCAATTTTGAAGATTTGCAGAAAGGTTTAATTCAATATTACAAAGAAACAGGCATTACTGATATGCTGAATAAATATTATGCCGGCGACGAAAAGCCGCTTAGAGATAATTCAAATGTATGGACCACTTCACTTAGTTTTTCTGTTAACTGCACACAGAAACGCTTGAATTTGAAGTTCTGGGAACACAAAAATACCGTAATGCATTATCAGTGGTAATAACAATCCCATTATTTTCTTAAGTAAACCCCTGATTTTGGGTATTAACCTGAAATCAGGGGTTTATTTTTGAAAATACGGATTCAATGTTTTTCAATTTTCCTCGGGAGCACCCGCTCCAAGGGATTTTTTCTAATAATCATGCTGTAATAAGATGTTTGAAAATGTATAACGTATCGGGATATGAGGAATGGTGAAAAAACAGCGGTAAAGCCGCTAAAAAAGCCCTATGGTATGCCATAGGTTAAAGAAAGTCTTTAACTATTCTTATTTAAAATATAATAGCAAAGATGAATGAATAAGTTCTTTTATTACTTTATCTTGAGGAAAAGGATTTTGGTTGTTATTATATAGTTCTGTGTAGTGTGTTCTTCCGCCATATTTGATTTTTTTACCATCGTAAGTGCAAAGGCAGAATTTTATTTTTGTATATTTTTTATTATTATTTCTTAGTGGCTTATAAACGAGTAATACTGTATTGGGATTGCATTTTTTTATTGAATTGATAAAGTAAAAGTCTGAAATGAATAGAGATTTGATTTTTTCATTATTTGTTAATTTAACCTCTTCCATTTTATCTGTTATACCCCAAGTTCCAGACATGAGGGTGTCTTTTAATTTATTTAATATTTCCAATGTAAATTTGTCTGTGCAGCCATTTTTCTCAAAATAAATTGGACTGCAAAGTTTGTCATATTCTGCATAAGAAAGGATAGGAATAAATGAAAATATCAAAATAAATATAAAAAATCTATAATGTTTATTCATCTTTGATGTCACTCCAATTTTCTAGGAATTGTATTGTGCCGATAAAATCAGTATTGTTTTCTTCTCGGCAAAGTGTGAGTTTTTGATATACCCTTTCCCAGAATATTTCTGTTCCTTTGGAGTCGGCATCTATTGTAACACAGCCTTCTGAAATAGAACCAAAATGTAAATAATAACCTTTTTTTTCTTCTTTAGATTTGTTTTTTATACGGAACCATGATCTGGCGTGTATATTCTTTTTTAAGTATTTTTCAGTACTACCAAATAAATTATGGGGTGAATCTAACAATTCTAAATGGTAAATGCCAATAGGTAAAATTTGATTGTAGTCCATAACAATAGGATAGTAACCGCCTATTCCTTTAACTTTGATTAAACTTTCTCTAATATTGAAATAAACTTTACATGGAGATTTATATTGTATTTTATTTGAGAATCTGGATTTCCAGTCTGCTGGAAGTTCTGTTTTCAGTATGATTTTCTTTTTCTTGTTGAAGTTTCTGCCTTCTATGATTCTGAAATATTCATAATTATCTTTTATGTAATAGTATTCAACCTTTGTTCCATATGGTATAGATATACCTTGTTTTGCATCATCTGTATATGCGGTTATCCAACCCTCTTTATTTGTTGTAATAAGTGTTTTGGTTTCAGGTTTGATATATTTAAGAATGAATACAATTTGTATTGTTGCTTTTTTGTTTGTGACAACCTTAGGATTTTTTTCAATAAGTTGCAATTGTATTGAAAAGTGGTGATTTTTACCTGTTTCACTATCATATCCAACAGAAAAGCTTGTTCGGCTTGAGTCAGGATATTTATCTAGTTCTTCAAGTGACAAAGTGAAATCTGTTATTCCATTCTTTGAAATCATTTCTTCATATAATACTTTTTCTAGTATCATAGAATTGTTGCATTGAAGATTAAACTTATATTCTTGGCCTTTTTTATACCCTTTTTTCCGTAATATTAGTTTGAATTTCTGTCCGATATTATCGCCGTCATAACTGATATTTGTACATACTAATTGTAGTATTTTCTCCATATACATTCTCCATATACTGAATATACTAGACAGCAATCAAATAATATATAAAAAAATACGAATAATATATAAACAACTGTCTCTCAAAATTAATACTAATTATACTTAATTATTGGTCATGTGTCTATATTAATAAAAATACATCACATTCCTCACATTTTGATTGTTGCAATAAACATATTTTAGGTGATCGGAAGTTTAACAGTTTAGTGTACCGAATTCATACCCAAAACCGCATCACTGCGGTATTTTTTATGTCAAGAAATTAAATTATTTTGTTGTACGGTGTTGTATATTTAAAATAAATGTGTTATAATACAATATTATGAAAC
>JAZRWI010000062.1:0-5942 GCA_045599645.1 Candidatus Avigastranaerophilus sp. | reverse complement strand
GATCCAAGAGACCCATTTATGGGTGGCAAGTAATAGTTGCATGGCTGGCAGGCCAATACTTAACGCACTTGTGCGTAGCCAGTAGTATTAGGGCTATGCCCGAAAATGAAAAACCACCCGCTACGCGGGTGGATATTTATTATGCATTATAATTGTCCGTCTTCCGCTTTTAAGCTTTTAGCTTCAAGCTTCCGACTTTCCGACTTTCCGACTTATAGGGTTACCATAGCCTTGAGGGCTTCAAATCGTTCTTCAATGCGCTTTGGATCAAGATTGTTGTAGGTTTCTACGCTGAAGTTTTCAACAGTGAGTGAACCCATTGCAGAACCATAAAGCATGCTTCTTCTGAAACCGTTTTCGGAGAAATCACCATGTCTTGCAAGGCTACCCATGAAGCCACCGGCGAAGCTGTCGCCAGCACCTGTTGGGTCTGTTACATCAAGGCTTGGGAAAGCTGGAGCAAAGAAACGGCTTTCTTTGGTTGCGGTCATGGCACCGAGTTCACCAAGCTTTACAACGATACGCTTTGGACCAAAGTTCAGAAGCTTATCAACAGCATTAGCAAACTTCTTTTCCTGGGCAAGCATTCTAGCTTCGGTTTCATTCACGAAGAGGATATCAACTTTCTTGATTGCTTCAAGAAGAGCATCACGGGTTGTATTAATCCAGAGGTTCATGGTATCGAGAGCGATGAGCTTTGGATTCTTTATCTGGTTGATAATCTGAAGCTGAAGTGATGGGTGAATATTAGCGAGGAAAAGCAATTCTGCGTTCCTGTAATCTTCCGGAAGAACAGGGTTAAAGGATTCGAAAACGTTAAGGCAGGTGCAGTGAGTTGTTGCATCGCCAAAATCTTCGCCATAGCTGCCGACCCAGTTAAAGGTATCGCCTTCGCTGCTGAGTTCAAAGCCAGTCATGTCAACACCGTGATTCTTTAAGAATTCACTGTATTCTGGCTTGAAATCTTTGCCTGCTACGCCAACAAGACCGACTTTTGTGAAGTAGCTAGCTACAGTAGAGAAGTATGAGGCTGAGCCACCAAGAACCTTGTCACGTTTTCCTTTAGGGGTTTCAAGACTGTCATAGGCTATAGAACCTACTACTACCATCTTTACGCTCATGAGAACAATTCCTCCGGTATCAATTATTACTATCAGAAGCTGCTTCTACTGGCTTTTCAGCAGATACTGCCCCGATAGCTTTGCCTTCAGTTTGCTTTACCAAATTGGTATACATTCTTGCGGCCTTTATTATAACATAAAATTGGATAATCATAGTCAAAAGAATTGAATAATCTATCCATTTTCCATAACCAAAACAACTCATACCGCCAATAAGTGTTGCTGATGATATGCCGTCGCCAAATCTGAATATTACAGTATCAATAAAGCCTTTGCCCTGATACTTGGCTTCTTTATCCATAGGTATGTAAACAGATTCCCTAAGAACTCTGGCTGTTGAATAGTCCAGGCAGCGACGCAGTATGTAGGTCCAGCTGATAATCAACAGTGCGGTACTCATTCCACCCATCTGCATTCCAAGTGTTCCAGCAGGAAGAGTGATAAGTAGCAGGTTTCCGACTACCTGAATAATATTCAGCAGCAACAAACCTAATACAGGGCTTGGAAGCATCATTACTAGCTTTGTAATACAGAACTGAGCTATAAGTGAAGCTATGTTTACTTTGCTGTAAAGGTCAGCCCAGAATGCTGTTCTGCCGGAAACATCTGTAATTTCATTTTCAACAACAGTGTTAATCTGTTGAGAGAAGAGTGTGGTTGAACAGGTATAAAGGAACATTTCCAGTGCCATCATAATAAGAAGTGTATTTCTTACTACTGCAAAGAAGCCGTCAGAAGCTTTTGCTGTCTTGGGCTTTTCAGACTGTTTGTTACTAACAGCGGTTTCTTCTTTCTGGTTGTTTTTATTGATATACTTCATACACCATATTGTTGGTGCCAGAAAAGCTATTGAAACAAACAACAGATATGAAATAGAAATATCGTTGTTGTTGAAAATTCCTGTCAGAGCCTTAGTTAGTTCACTGCCGGCGATACCACCAATTAAGCCACCGTAGCCAATATAAACATAAAGTCTCTTACCTTGTTCAACAGTAAACACGTCATTGGCAAAGGACCAGAACATACTTACTGCAACCAGTGAGAACATGTTTACGAACAAGTAGTAAAGAGTAATGTATATTACTTTTGTCCAGTCTGTAGGTTCTTCGGTTTTGTTGTCGGCTGTTGTGGCAGTGGAAGCTTCTGACGGCTTCTGTTCCGCCAGTGCTTCCATGGTTCCCGAAGCAATTTCAGAGGTATTGGAAGCTTCTTTATTTATCACTGTTTCAACCTTTGCGATGGGAGCCTTTTTCTTTTGGGCTTCCTGCATTTCTTTTATTGGTCTTACATAAGTAAATATTGCCCAGAAAAACAATATTGAAATAAGGAAGAAGCTTGTTATGCTAGGAATAAAGGTTTCTCTCTTGTATTTCCCTACGATTACGGAGTAAACGGCATTGACAATCAAAAGGCTGAACATTGAAAGAATATTCAGGTAATTGATGTTTGTGGCGCCGAATTCCATCGCCAGACCATCTCTAAGTGGCTTTAATACGTAATATGAACAGATTACAAAAAAGAAGTATAAAAAAGAAACAAGAGTCAGTTTGAATTCATTCGAACTTGTTTTTTTTGTAGTAGAAATGTCGGCTGATGCTTGTGTCATTTGCATCCTCTCCTGAAATTAGTGTACACAATTATCTTTCATACCTGTGACTTTGTCAAATAAAATCCCATTCTAGCAAGAGGCTAGTATGTGGTCAGCGGCTTCTGACAGGGTTGTAAAGGTTGGTATGTTTTCATAACCTTCAAATGGTTTCACCTGAATACAGATTGGAGTTACATTAGAGGCTAAGCCTATTTTTATGTCAGAGGTTCTGTCACCAATCATGTAGGAAACAGAAGCATCTACATCAAAATCTTTTATGGCTTGCAAAATCATGCCAGGCTTTGGTTTACGGCAATTACAATCTGCTACGCCTTTATATGGATAGTCTGGATGATGTGGACAATAGTATATTCCGTCAAGCTTAACGCCGCCTTCGGCTAAGAGCTTGTTCATTTTGGCGAAAACAGCGTTGAGCTGTTCCTCGCTGACTATGCCCCTCGAAACTCCTGATTGATTCGTAATCAGGATTAACAGGTAACCAGCTTTTTTTAATCTGGCTAATGCTTCTGTTACACCGTCATACAGCCAGTATTCATCTGGATTTGAAATATAACCGGGATCCGGGTTCAGGGTTCCGTCTCTATCTAAAAATATTGCTTTATTCATTTATATATACCTTAATTTTGAATAGGTGGTATTATAATACAAAAGGTTAATCTGGTAAATTTCTTGATTTACCAATCGGCTAACAGTTGACAAAATGCTTATATAAGAGGCATTGCTGTAGCTGAATTTTATTCATGAAAGCAGGCAATAATGGTAAAGAATCTTGTGGCTGAAATCATCAGCGTCGGAACAGAACTTCTTCTTGGTGAAATTGTTGATACAAACGCTACTTATTTAAGCACCCGTTTGAGAGACCTGGGAATCGCTGTATATAGAAAATCCACTGTAGGTGACAATCTTGAACGCTTAACAGAAACAATAAAAAATGCTCTTTCCCGTTCTGATATAGCTATATTGGGTGGCGGTCTCGGTCCGACAGACGATGATATGACAAGAGAAGCCATAGCAGCCTATGTTGGCGAAGAACCTTATGTTGATGCACAGCTTTACAAAGAACTTGAAGAAAAGTTTGCTGCAAGAAAAAGACCTATGCCACCTAGCAATGCCAAACAGGCATGGTTAATAAAAAGTGCAGTAACTCTGCCTAATCCGATAGGCACAGCTCCTGGCTGGTATGTTAAAACAGCAGATGGCAAAATAATCATTACATTGCCTGGACCACCACATGAAATGACCAGAATGTGGACAGAAGAAGTCGAACCTAAGCTTCCTGTCTGCAACAAATGCTTGTATCATAAAATAATCAGAACTATTGGTCTGGGTGAATCTCATCTTACTGAAAAAATTGAAAAATACACAAATCTGGCTGTTCCAGGTGTGGGCACCTATTGCAGAGATGCTGGCGTTGATATTAGAGTTGCCGCAGTCGGTGATACAATGGAAGAAGCAGAAAAAATAGTAAAACCAGTTGTTGATGATATCTGCGATATTCTTTCTGATTGCGTATTTGGCTTTGATGATGACACTATTGTATCTGTTATTAAGAAGCTTCTCGATGCTAAGAATCAGACATTCTGCTGTATAGAATCATTAACAGGTGGAATGCTTGCTTCTCAGATTACTTCGTGCCCAGGTATCAGCACCTGCTTCAAAGGCTCTTTAACCTCATACTGCAACGAAATCAAGGAAATGGCTGGGGTTGATCACGAAATCATAGAAAAATACGGGGCTGTTTCCAAGGAAACGGCAACTGCAATGGCCGAAGGTGCAAGAAAGCTTTTGAATGCTGATTGGGCTGTTTCTACCACTGGTGTTGCTGGCCCTGACCCATTAGAAGGGAAGAAGCCTGGCACAGCCTGGGTTGCTGTTGCGGGGCCGAATGGTGTTGAAACCAGCTTTGTGGATTGGCCTGGCAGCAGAGAAATGGTCAGGATGCGCGTTTGTAAGACCGCATTTAATCTACTTTTCAGACAGCTTAGATAATTCTGCTGATATTTCTGTTAGTCTCTTGAATTAATCGCATTTATAATGTATATTGCGCGTAATAAAAAAACAGGAAGTTATAGAACAATGCTTAAACGTTCATTATTGATTATTTCAGTTCTAGCATCAATGCTTACTTGTCAGGCACCTGGCTTATTGGCTCAGGAAACGTCTCAGGAAACAGCTTCTGCAACAGTCAGAAATGCCATGATGGATTCTATCGATAAGGGCAACCAGATGATGATTGCCTTTATGGAACACATTAAAATAGGTGATGTTAAGGGTGCAAGAAAAATAGCTAATGATATGATTGCACCTGCTAAGGACTACAAGGATTCCGATACTGTAGAATACAAAACCTTTTATTCTCAGATGGAAATGGAATATTATCTGTTAAAGAATAAAGATAATAAAAAAGAAGTAAAATGGGTCCAGGAACCAATAGCAGATGGATATTATTTGCTGGCTGTATTGGATTTTCAGGAAAAGCTTTATAAGGAAGCCTTGGAACATATTCAGAGCTGTGTCTCCTGGAATCCTGTCCGTTCAGCATATTACATAGAAAGAGGTTTTTTATATCTGTTTTCTGGGGATGAACAGAATATTGTTGATGCTCAGGTTGCTTATGAAAAAGCAATTGAATTGGCAGACAGTTCAGAAGATATTGCTGCCGGTCTTAGAGGCATTGCAAGTGTAATGAACGCAAAAGGCAATTTGCCAGTAGCCATTGCAGCACTAGTTGTTTCAAAGGAATATGATTCTGAAAATCCAGATGCAGATGAACAGATACTCTATATTAAAAGAGAATATTCTGATTTCGATTGTAATATGACATCTAAGGAAGCTCGTAAATTGCTAAAGGAAAACAACATACAGTGCGATTATTCACATGATCATGTTGAAATTTTAGTAAAGATGGCTTCTAAGTTAGATAAACCGGAAGATAAGGAAATGGCAAAGATTCTTTTGCAGCAGGCTACTTTCCTTGAACCCGATAACACAGACCTGAAGAATAAGCTTAAAGCATTAAAATAATAGAATAGAATAAAAAGCCCCGAATGCAATCATACTCGGGGCTTTTCTTGTATAAGAAAACCACGCGATAGTCGCGTGGTTCATTTTAGCTTTAGCGATGAACAAATAATAAAACCTCCTAACGTGTATAATATAAAGAATTGACCTGTCAGTCATATTTAAATACACGTTAGGAGGAATAATTTTGT
>JAZRWI010000061.1:0-53008 GCA_045599645.1 Candidatus Avigastranaerophilus sp. | reverse complement strand
AGAAAAATGGCTTTAACAATGCTTAAAACAGAAGAAACTTTTAAAGCCAGCATTAATGCCAAAATGTTAAAAGCATGTCGTAAAACTGAATACCTCGAAAAAGTGCTTAACATCTAAAAAAAGTTTGCGTTTGCCCTGCTTGTTCATTAGTTGTCCATTAGTTGTGAAGTTACGTTGATGTAAAATAAAAGCCTCTTGGGGGATTAGCTCAAGAGGCTTTGTGGGAGTTATAGTTCGGTGTCGATTCCCAGGGTGTCGAAGACTTCGTAGAGTTCGTCGAGGTTGTAGTTTTTATCCATCAGGAAACGTTCGATGACTACATTTGAGAGTTTGCTGTGGGAAAAGGCGAAACCAGCTGTGCCCATGAGTTTTTCTGCTTCTTCAAGAGTCAGGTGAAGAGCCATGCAGAGGTGGATGGCTGTTTCTTTGGAAGGCTGGTGATTTCTATTTGAAATGATCTTGGAAAACAGGCGTCTGTCTAAGCGGGCAGATTTGTAAACGTCAACATTTTTCATGCGTTTGCTGTCCATGTATAAGACTACTGTTTCGCTGAAGGTTGGGGCGAGTGCCATTGATTCAAGGGCCTCAATTTCTTTTGAAGGTATTTCTGTTTTGGTATCACCGTGCTTCAGTATTTTGTTTACAACCTTTGATATACTGTCGTAATTAACCTCTTTAATGTGTGTCTTTGTTGAAGAATTTTCTGCTTCAACAGCTAATTTTTTTGACTTTTTTTCAGTGTCTTTTCCTGTGTTCATAACTTTCCTTCTAACTTCTATATAATGTAACAATGCTCTTTAAATTTTAAGCAGCTGGAAGGCTCTAACGAGAATTGTGAGACCCTCATTAGAACCCCAACCACAACGACTAACCACCAAACTTCGCAGTCAGAACTCAACTAATCTTTACCAAAACTATAGTTGCTTTGGAGAGAATAGTTTTTTGTTCTCACCAAAATTTAAGTAGGTATGTCGGAAATTGTTCAAAAAATAGTATAACGTTATATTAAAAAAAATTGGTCGCCTCGGAGGCGACATTTTTGGATGAGCCTGTGGCTCGTGAAAAACTGTCGCTTTGCGACAGTAGTGAAAACCAGCCTGCGGCTGGCGTGAATACCGGCCTGTGGCCGGTGTGAAAACGCTTCGCGAGTGAAACACGCCTTTCGGCGCGTTGATTTTAGCCATTGCTTTCGGGACTTTAGTGCAAACCTATACAGAATCAGCTTCGGCGCGTTGATTTTAGCCATTGCTTTCGGGATTTTAGTGTTAAAGCTATACAGAATCAGCTTCGGCGCGTTGATTTTAGCCATTGCTTTCGGGACTTTAGTGTTAAACCTATATAGACTCTGCTTCGGTATGTGGATTTTTGTGCTTATTGATACAAATGGCGCAACTATGGTAGTATAAAGAAAAACTAGTGGGGAGAAGCAAACATGAAAACTTTGGAGATATTCAGCCAGGATTCTGAAGAAAAGCTAGGCGATTTTGAGATAACCAGAGTCCCAGAACTGATGAGGTCACACACCGAATCTTTATATAGAAGTGCATTTTTCTCTGAAGAAGGGAAGGCAAATTGCTATGGCCCTTTGACAATGACTTTTGCTGTCATTCTGGCCAAGGATCTGCTTCTTGAAGGCTGTGACTATTCCGGACTTGAAATAAAGATTGAATCAGCCGGTCGCACTTTACCAGCTATTCCGGCTCAAAGTGAATTACTGAAGCTTCTTGAAGCCCCTGACACCTTTATTAATGTTAATGGTAAGGTATTCAAGCCGAACACAGAAGTCTATGGCTTCCAGCAGGTTTATGATGATGCTGCAAAGTGCATGGACAAGCTTAAACAGATGGGTTTTGGCAATGACTCCATGGCCATTTATGCCACCCCGGTTGATATTACTCTGGAAGTAAACGGCTCTGCTCTTGGCCTCGAAGGCAACGAAGAGCTTGCTTCCCGTTATTATAAGCTGATTTGCCATATCGGTGAAATCAAGGAAGTTGGCGGCAAGCCACAGAAGACTAATGTAAAGACTATTCTTCTTGATACTGCCGTTCCGACCAGGAAGATATTGTTAGCAGGCAGTGTTCATCCTACTTTGAAGCGCAATAAGGTAGGAATAGGCGCTTCCCACTTCTCATATGGTATTGCTGCATTCTCAGATGACTGCAGCAAGAAGCATAGAATACAGGAATGCATTCAGGAAGCTTTGAACTGGGCTAAGTTCAATGACAGAAAGCTTACACCTGTAGCAGGTATCAGAGAGCTTCTTGATACACTTCAGACAATCGCGCTTCCAGACAAGAGCAGAACTGCGGCTGCTGTATCAAGCTCGGTAAATTCAGCATCAATGCTTGCAACTCTGGCTCCCGTAACAGCAAAGAGCTATATTGGCGTTTTCCAACCCTTAAAGGCAGAAATAGAAGCTGCAGCAGCTGGTTTTAAGGAAATACCTGCTGGCGTTACTGCTTTCTCTGCCTCATTAGACAAGACTCTTGGTCGTGGCTGGTCACACGGTGGCCTTCACCTGATTCTTGGCAATAGGGAAAGCGGCAAATCAACAATGCTTGTTCAGCAGGCAATCTTAAGCGAAAACAAGATGCCTGTGCTTTATATTTCCTTTGAACAGACAATTAGAGATTTCGTTATGGACGCTGCTAGTCTGACAGGCGGAATCAACAAGTCTGAAATGATGTCTGGTCTTTCTGGCACAACTCCGAATGCAAGTCAGGTAAAGCTGGCTGTTGGCGCTGCCATAGACAAGCTGCAGACAAAGCTTTCCCCGAATCTATTCTTCTCAGGTGTTGAAGCTGGAAGAACAAAATTTGATGCAGATGAAATCATTCAGCTGGCTGCAATGCTTCCAGATGCACCAAGTAAGCTGATTATCATAGAATCCGTCAGTGAAGATGATTTTATGGGTGATGCCAATAACCAGCTGCAGAAGCTTAAGGCAGTTGCTTTGGCAGGAAATATAACTGTTATAATCAGTATTCACACCAATGCCCCTGTGGCTAAGAGACCGAACGTCATTGAAGACGCTGATATTGGTTTCCTGAATAAATACCAGCGTTTTAGCGATACAATCATCAATTTGACTACAGAAAAGACCAATATGAGAAGGTTTGTGGCTCTTATTAAGGGCCAGATTGATCCTGAACTTGTTGCAAACCTTGAACAGAAGGCAATGCAGCTTTGTGGTGGCAAGAAACTTAAGACTGATACCTACACTCTTGCCAGATTCATACACAATAGAAGCGGCCGCCGCGACATGCTGCTGATGCTGTATCAGCCAGACATGGCAAGATTCTTTGACTTAGCTTCAGTCGGCCTTACAAGACCCTGATTATTATATACACACTATAGGAGACACATTCATGAATACAAAGGTTACTTTTGATTTACCACAGTCAAATCTTCGCATTGGCTTCCTGGAAGCTTATAATATCAGTGTAAAGCCATCTTCTGAAAAATATCAGCAGCTTATTGAAGACGAAATGAAGGAAATGCTGAGCCCGTCATATGCTTATCCTGACAATATGCAGAAGGGCGTTAGAAGTCTTCTTAAGACCTTCGGTTTCCACCCATCCGGAAGAAGCCGCCCAGCCTCTGAATATCTGTTCAAGGACCTTACTAACCGCGGTAGTTTCAACTTCATCAATAATATCGTTGATATAAACAATCATATTTCTCTGAAGAGCAAGCTTCCAATAAGCGTTTTCGACCTTGATAAGTCTGGTTATGAGCTTTGTCTCAGAGTTGGCGCTGATGACGAAGAATATGTATTCAACAAGGAAGGTCAGGTTCTGAGTCTGAAGAAGCTTCTGCTCGTTGCCAAGACCGGTGCCGAAGCCATTGGCACACCTGTTAAGGATTCTCAGGCTACAAAGGTTTTTGAACCAACAACAAAGATCGCGTTCTTCGTATACTCTTCCAGCACCATCACTTCTAAGGAAGAAATGGAAAAGTATCTGAACGAAATCGCCAAGTATCTACAGCAGGAAGCCGGTGCCACTGACATCTCCACAGCAGTGCTTGATGCGTGAATACACACAACTGAATAATTACTAGGAAAAGCACTTTGCAGTTACTAACCGCAAAGTGCTTTTTTATTGGGGACAAATCTTTTCTGAGTAAGTATAAGGTGTGTTGCAATAACCCGCATCCGTCTTCTGCTTCGCAGAATCCACCTTCCCCCTAAAGGAGGAAGGGCTTGCCGGCGGCGGAAATAGATGCTTGTGCCAAGTGGTATATTAAAAAACTTTGGATATCTCGCTCTTTGTGATACAATGCACCCAAAATAATGTACACAAATTTCAGGAGGTATACATGTTTAAAAAACTGTGTATTTGTTTGTTTTTAGTATTGTTTACAGTTTTTTGTATGGGCAGTCTTTATGCCGCAGAAACAGCAAACAAGATAACAAACACAAAAGTTGTAAGTGTTGACACTTTCTTTTATTCAGGAAGTGAAAAAGGTTTTGTAATACAGCTTGACCAGAAAATTAATGATTCTGATGTTAGAAAACAGCTGAGAATCACACCATCCATCGGTTATTTCACTGTTGACAGGCAGTGGCATGAAACCAATGGTAAATATAGAGTTAACGGCAAGTTTGTTGGTGGCCAGCAGTATGAAGTAAAGCTTGTTGGCGGCCAGACCGCTGACGGTGCATTCAATGTCGCAGCCTATTCAACCAAGATTACTGCAGCTGAAGCAGAATCCAGAATGGAATTCCCAACAAACTGCAATGTTATCGAACTTCGCAGCAAACAGACTGTTCCATTGAAATTCCAGCATGTAGGCAATTTCAAGGCTGAATTCACAACAGTTCCAGCTTATTATGCTCCATTCTATCTTGATAGCATGAGCATAAACCCGGTTGTTGACGAAAAAGACTACAGCAGCTCTGCTTACGGCGCTTATGTATCTGACGACAACAAAAAGGCTATTGAAACTGCTGCAACTAATTTCGCCAATGTAATGGAAGGCGACAAGAAGGGTCTTGCTTCCCTCAAGACTATCGTAAGCAGCTGTCCAAACATGGCCGATTTTGTAAACGGCGATTATTCCGTAAAGAGCCAGTCCTTCATCGGTTCTGACAATCCAGACAATGAATACGCTTTCTCACTTCCATTCGACCTGAGAAATGAGCCAGAAAAGGGTGGCGTTGTTGTTGTAAAGCTTTCTGAAATCGACAAGGCTAACCCGACTAGCGTAGCCAGAAGCTTTGCTATTACCGACATGGCAATTACCTACAAGCTTGCCAAGAGAGAAATGCTTCTTTGGGTTACTTCCCTTGAAACCGGTAAGCCAATGGCTGACGTTCCTGTAATGATCAGCGATACCAGCTTCAAGAACTATTTCCCAGGCAGAACTGACAATGACGGTTTGCTCAGAGTAAACGACTACACTGATTACCCATGTGTTAGCGTTGGGGAAGGCGACCAAGCTACTTGCGTTAACGCTAAGCTTGATATGGCTAACGTAACCTACGTTACCGCCGCTACTCAGAATGACAGCACCTCTATCATGGTTGCCGGTAACAGACTTTACTCTAACGTTCAGATGGCTGCACCAGATTTGAGAAAGCTTGATAGCCTTCGCGCTTATGCTTTCACAGACCGCGGTGTTTACAGACCAGGCGAAACTGTTAACTGGAAAGCAGCTCTCAGAGAATATATCAACGATAAGGTTTCTATTCCTGAAGGTGACATCAAGGCTAATGTTGTAATATTCAACGCTCGTGGCGACAGTATTTTTGAACAGCAGCTTCCTCTTAATGAATACGGCACCTGTGGCGGTTCTTTCGTAACGAAGAGCTTTATGCCAAGAGGCAGCTACAGAATCGAAATAGCAGCTGTTCAGGCTTCTAAGAGCTTTGGCAGCCTTGGTAAACAGGATCCAAAGTGGGATAGATTGATGGGCCGCAAGCCTGAAGTCGTTAACGAAAAGCTTCAGGAAAACCCAAGCAAGACTGTTGAACAGACTACTACAGATGTTCTTTATACCTGCAATTTCCAGGTTCAGGATTTTGAAGCTCCACGTCACTTTGTAGACATGGAAATGACTTCAACTACCAGGAAAATCAGACAGATTGTAGGTCGTGATGCTGACCAGGCTTTCATGGAATGCAAAATCATGGGCAAGTATTATGCTGGTGGCGTTCTTAGAAACTGCAAGGTTCAGTGGTCTGCATACCTCACTGAAAAAGAATCTGCCAATAACAAGTATCCTGGCTTCTGCTTCGGCAGCAATGATGTTAAGAGAGAACTTCTTGAACAGGGTAACTCAATGCTTAACAACAATGGTGAGCTTGTTATTTCACTTCCAATGTCTAAGGCTGTTTTGAGCGGTCTTAACAAGATTGAAGTAAATGCAACTGTTCTTGATATCGATGGCAAGCCGGCTACCAATGTTAAGTCCTATGCTCCGGTTCCAGCAGTAAGAGTTGGTATCACAAAGATTCCTTCTTCTGTAACCAGAGGCTCTGAATGCCCAGTTCAGGTTATTGCTATTGATAACAGCGGTAATCGCATCAATGCTGGTAACGTAACTCTTGAAGTATTGCGCAAGAGATATATGTATGTCCAGAAGCGTGCTGCTGATGGCAACGGCGGACTTTACTACAACTGGCAGGAAGTTTGGCTGAAGTCATATTCTCTTAACGAAAAGATCAATGATTCTGTTGCAGAATTCAATATCGGCTTTGCTGAAGGCGGTGAATACCTGCTTCGCGCTCACTATGTAAATGGTCAGACTGAAGCTGTTTCCGACCAGAAGGTCATGATTGAATATTCATTCTCCAGCTATCAGGACGTTGCTAAGAATGATAGAAACAGAAGCACTAACGAAATATTCATTGCTCCAGACAAGGAAGAAGTTGCTGCAGACCAGATTGTTAAGTTCAAATACACTCTGCCAAGACTTTGTGACTACGCCCTTGTAACTGTAGAAACTGACAAGATTGTTGACGCAAAGGTTATTAAGCTTAACGGCGCCTATGGTGAATTCACTGAAGTTCTTACTGATGAATGCAAGCCAAATGCTTATGTTGGCTTTGTAGCCCCATCTGTTCGCAGTGGTTTCCCAGTTTATAGCATTGATGCTGATACTGAATATCCAAGAGCTTATTTCGCATTCAAGCAGCTCAAGGTTAAGAGCAGCATTGATTCTGTAAAGATTGCTATTGCTCCTGAAAATAACGGTGAACTCAAGGCTCTTCCTGGTGAAGAATACAAGCTTAATGTTAAGCTCACTGATAATGCTGGTAAGCCAGTTGTTGCCGAAGCAGCTATTGGTGTTGTTGATGAATCAATTCTTGCCCTCACAGGCTATGTAACTCCAGTTCTCAACAGCCTCAGCAATTTCATTATGCCATTGAGCGTATTCACTGGTGACCTTCGTGTTTCTCTCATTAACCAGGAACTCTTCCAGCTCCTTTCTACTCGCCTCCTCACTGGTGGTGGTGAAGGTGTTGGCCAGGTTAGCGCAGACCTCGATGCCCGCAAGGATTTCAGACCTGTTGCTTTCTGGAAGGCTGATTGCGTAAGCGATGCAAACGGTAATATTTCCGTTGATTTCAAGCTTCCAGACACTATGACCTCTTATCGTGTTTACGTTGTAGCTAATGATAAGGGTTCTAGCTTCGGTTCTGCTGACCGTCAGATCAGAGTTGCCAAGGATTTCTACATTGAACCTTCTGTTCCACAGTTCCTTACTGCTGGCGACAAGGCTGTAGTTGTCACCGCTGCTCACAACAAGACTGACCAGGCTGGAACAGCTAACGTAGCTGTTGCTGCTGCTCAGGGTATTGCTGCTGAAATGCAGAATGGCAGTGTTTCTCTTGGTGGCTTGAATACTGCAGTTACCAAGGTTAATCTTACTGCTGACAAGGGTGCTCTTGCTGCTAAGCTTGTTATGAAGGGCGACATGAACGGCAAGACAGATGCAGTTGAAAATACTATTTCTGTAAAACCAGCTTCTGTTCTCTTCAACAGATACAGCTTCGGTTCATTCACTGAAAATGGTTCTGTAAAGGCTGAAATTCCTGCTTACGTAGCTTCAATGAACGCTATTGATAAGGCTGGAACCTTGAATGCCCATATCACTGTTTCTAATACTCCATGGACAAAGCTTGTTCCTGCAATCTCTTATCTCATGGATTACCCCCACGGTTGTGTTGAACAGACTTCTTCAAGAATCATCGGTCTTGCAGCAATCAGAAATATTGCCAAGGAAGGCGTATTCAAGGAATTCTCAGTTGCAGAAGTTGATTCTTACCTTAAGGAAGGTCTTGAACATCTCCTTAAGATGCAGCTTACAAGCGGTGGCTTCAGTTACTGGACTTCTTCTCCATCAGTAAGCTGGTGGGGCTCTCAGTATGCTGTTTATGCACTTTCTGTTTTGAAGGAATCCGGTTACGAATTTGAACAGTTATACTTGAGCGGTGCTTTGGATTACATCAAGAGAGAACTCTTCAACAGCACTGATACCAAGTATACCTTCAAACAGCCGGTATTCGGTCTTGGCGTTATAGCTCTTGCTATGAACAATAAGATTAATGATGCTGACCTTCAGACTCTCAAGAAGAAATTTGATGTTTCCAACCAGGAAATCAGTGCCATGCTGACTTATGCTGAATGCCTGCTCCTTGATGAAAAGAAACGTGATTCCATAAGCTTCAAGATGCTCAGCCAGAAGCCTTCAAAGACTATTGAAAGCAACGGCTGGAGTAATTCTTCTGTTCGCCGCGATGCAATCATTCTCCTTACTAACTTAGCTGCTAAGGGCGCTAATAAGGTTAATGACAACTTCGCAGGCGGTCTCTTCGGTAGCCTTACAAGCAAGGGTTACTGGAGTTCCACTGCTGATACTGGTATTGCATTGAATGCTCTTGCTAACTACTTCAAGAGCCAGAAGCCGGTTGAAGACAAGGATTTCACTGTTAAGGTTACAACTAACGCCGGCACCAAGGAACTCAAGATAACTAAGGCTCCTCAGAGTCTTGAACTCACTGCTGAAGAACTTGCTGGTGAAATCAAGCTTGAAGCTGATACCAAGAATCTTGTAAACTACAGCCTCACCTACACCTACCCGGATCAGGTAGGCCGTGCAGCTGCAGAAGACAAGGGCTTCATGATTGACAAGACCATTGAAAACATGAATGGCAGCAAGGAAATCAGAGTTGGTGACATCGTTAAGGTTACCTTCAGATTTGAACGAACCAATAGCAAAGGCTCTTACGAATATCTTGTTGTTGAAGACCCGATCCCTGCTGGTTTTACTGCAATCAACACTTCACTGAAGAACGATGCATTGCCAAGCGATGCTTCTGCTGAAGATGAAGAAGCTTACTGCGGTTACTATGATGATTGCTGGGATTTCTATGCAACTCACAAGGAACTCAGAAAAGATGCAATGGTTGCTTACAAAGACTACTGCTGGAACGGTCGTTTCAAGCTGGTATACTATCTTAGAGCTACCTGTGAAGGTAAGTTTGTAATGAAGCCATCACAGTGCAGCCTTATGTATGACGACAGTGTCTACGGTCTCAGCAAAGCTGACAGCGTAGAAATTCTGCCGGCTAAGTAATTGAATGATGGGAAACCCCTCAGTCGTAGTGCGATTGGGGGGCTTTTCCATAATAGAATATATAAAGATAAAAGGAATCTCTAATGAGTAACGAAGAATCAGGATGTTCCCATAATTGTTCAAGCTGCAGCAGTTCAAGCTGTTCCAGCAGACAGGCTCCACCAAAGCCAGATAACAGCAGATACCTGAAAAATACCATCGTTGTTATGTCAGGGAAGGGCGGAGTCGGCAAAAGCACAGTATCTGTAAATCTTGCTGTAGCACTTGCTCTTAAGGGCAAGAAGGTTGGCCTTCTTGATGTTGATATTCACGGTCCTAGCATTCCTACAATGCTTCATCTTCAGAAGGAACACGTCATGTCAAATGGCGTAAAGCTTCTTCCGGTTGAAAAGGCTGGTTTGAAGGTAATTTCTGTTGGTCTTCTTCTTGAAAATCCAGACGACGCTATTATATGGCGTGGTCCGATGAAAATAGGCGCTATTGGTCAGTTCATCAATGACGTTGAATGGGGCAAACTTGATTATTTGATTATCGACGCACCTCCAGGCACTGGTGATGAACCTTTGAGTGTTTTCCAGACTATTACTGGAAAGGTTTCTGCCATTGTTGTTACTACACCTCAGGAAGTCGCTGCAGCAGACGTTCGCAAGTCTCTCAACTTCTGTAAGGCTATGGGTGTTAAGGTTGAAGGTATCGTAGAAAACATGAGCGGCTTTGTATGCCCATGCTGCAATACACTTACACCAATCTTCAACCAGGGTGGTGGTGAAAAGACCGCTAAGGAATTCAATGTTCCACTGCTTGGTAAGATCCCGATAGAACCTGCTATTGGTCAGTGCTGTGACAGCGGTGAAGTCTTCGCTTTCAAGAACTGCGAAACTGCTACTGGCAAGATTTTCGCTTCAATCGCTGATCAACTGATAGGTTGATATTGCAACGGATAACAGGATGAGGGCGGATAAACAGCCTGGCAGGCCGATTTTTTAGCCTCGGTTTTAGGTGATCTCTGCTTTACCCTAACCTGGTTAGTGCTATGCGAGAGTTGGCGGGAAAATCCCCCCTGCCCCCCTTTACAAAAGGGGGTTGAAGAGATAAGCACCTTTACAAAAGGGGGTTGAAGAGATAAGCACCTTTACAAAAGGGGGTTGAAGAGATAGCACCTCTACAAGAGGTTGTCCGAAAACTAGAAATTTGTAAAAATCCCGATGTACAGTAGACTCCTAAAAACCTCCCTTTTTAAGGGAGGGTAGGGAGGGTTTTGATTTTAGAAGAAACTTGTTTTGAATGCATATAATCGAGTATTCAGACAGCCTCTTTCCAAGGGAGGGTAGGGAGGTTTTTGATTTTAGAAGGAACTTGTTTTAAGTGCATAAAATCGAGTTTTCAGACAGCCTCTACAAAAGGGGGTTATTCCACTAGGATTGTGACTTCGGCGGCGATATCGTTTTCGGTCATGGCTACGATGCGGTGTTCGCCCTTTTCCATGGGCCAGAAGGCTTCATAGGGGGCAGTGGTGCGCTGAAATTCATAGCCGTCTATGACCCAGATGACTTCATCAACTGCTTCAGATGGCAAAGCCCGCAAATGGCAAAGATTTTCGTGGCTTGGCAGCATTACGAAGCGGTCACCTTCATAAGGTGACAGGATTTTCATAGATAGTCCGTTAAGAGGCACTTCGGTATTAGTTACTGAAGTGTCTTTTTTTATTCTGACTTCTTCAAGCTGGTAAGGGTCTGTGTCTGTCAGAAGTTTGCGGTGTTCCAGCCAGCTTGCATAGGCTGTTGGAAGAGTGTGATATTCGCCTTCGCCCTTATGGAATGTGCAAATGCCAGGGTCAGCATTACCTTCAACAAAATAATCGCTGCCTGTAAGTGGGCAAAAAATGCCATTAGGAAGCTTGCCAGAGAATGAGCAAACCTTTTGCTGGAATACTTTATCGGGCTTCTTGGGCTCAATGCAGCGGTATTTCTTTTCAAGAAAATCTGCAATATCTTTGAAAATAGGGCCACAGGCTACAGCGCCGCTGAGGTTTCTTGTGGGAGCACCAGTAAAATTGCCGACCCACAGAGCTATTATGTAGTCAACGTTTCCAGCTACAAGCCAGCTGTCTCTGTAGTTGGTGCTTGTCCCGGTTTTAATCATAAAACGAGTTTCTGTTTTGAAGCAGCCAGGATTACCGAAGGTAAACAATCTTGCTGATGGGTCTGCTAGAATATCAAAAATCATCCAGGCACTTTCAGGAGTGATGATATTGCGGCTTTCCTTTTTTTCTGTGGGTTTCCAACTGAGCTCTGTGAAATTTCCACCGTTTACAAGCATTGCATAGGCTGGAATGAGATCAAACATTTTTATTTCTGGGTTACCGATGGCTAGCCCAAGACCGAAGTGTTCATCAGCTTTTTCTTCAAACCTTAGTATGCCTAAGTCTACTACGAAATCGTAGAAACGCTTAATTCCCAATATATTTAAAATCTTTACGGCAGAGATGTTGAGGCTGTTTCCCAGTGCAAGTCTGATAGATACTGGACCATAGGACTTTCTATTGGCATTGACGGGATTGTAATCGCCCTGAAGTGATTTGAAAACTTGCATTGTATCTGGAATAATAAAGGATGGATAGTAACCGTTTTCAAAAGCCAGGGCATAGAGAAAGGGCTTCAGGATTGAACCGCCAGAGCGTTTGGCGAGACAGCCATTGTTAAATCCGGCGCTGATAGGGCCATATTCAAAGGAGCCTTGCATGGCAAGCAGTTTGAGGCTTTTGGCGTCAACAATCATGCCGCATGCCTGTGTTGCACCGCTTTTGAATAATCTTGATTTATGTGCTGCTAATATTTCGCAAAGCTTGTTCTGGAAATCAAGGTCTATAGTAGTTGTAACAAGACCTACAGGCTTACCGTCCTGTTTTAATGCCATATCACAGAAATGTGGGGCATTGAAGGGAAGCTTTCTTCTGTAGTTTGGAATAATCTGTTTTATAGCAGTGTTATATTGTTCGCGTGTGCATTTGCCGTATCTGAGCATTTCGGCCAGAACCCAGTTCCTGCGCTTGGCAAGAGCAAGATTGCCTTTGTTAGAGAAAGGGTCGAAGCGGCCAGGGGCCTGGATAGCAGCTGCCAGAGTTGCGCTTTCTGCAAGATTGAGCATGTATGGGCTTTTCCCGAACAGTAAGAGAGAAGCGGCGTGAATACCACAGACATTGCTGAAAAGAGAGACTGAATTCAGGTAACATTCAAGAATCTCGTCTTTGGAAAGGCTTTGCTCAAGGCGAAGAGCCATGAGGGCCTCTGAAATCTTGGTTGAAATTATTCTTGGGCGCGGCTTGATTACGCGGATAAGCTGCTGGGTAATAGTTGAAGCGCCAGAGATAATGCGGTTGTTCTTAGCATTTTGCCAGGCTGCGCGCACGATTGATGTAGGGGAGACACCGTAATGGCTGTAGAAACCTCTGTCTTCGGCTAATATAACAGCATCAATGAGTTCCTGGGTGTGACTGGCAAGTGGAATATAAACTGAAAGCGCCTCACGTTCATCGGCTACTACTCTTAATAGTCTGCCGTTGCGGTCTGTTAATGCACCACCGCTTGATAAATGTTTTTTTAATATTGGTAGAGGGTCTTCGCAGATAAATGGAAGTATGAGACCGCGGAAAATCCACAACAAAGCGATTGCTAAGCATAAAAACAGGATGGGCTTTATTGTCTTTTTCAATCTCATAATTAACTTAGGTGAAGCTTTGTTTCAGGCAAGCTTCTGAAGAGGTTGCCAAAGGCTTTATTTTATTACGATTCTTTCGTCTGGTTGAGCGTAGCGGCTGAGATTGCCATTGAAGCTCTTGAAATAATCAATAAGAGCCTGGGTGGCTGAGATTGTATCGTCTAATATAAGTTCATGACCAGTGAGCTGGGTTATACCGTCGCCGCTTTCCTTTACCAAATAGTCAGTAGAAACTATTGTGTAAAGCTTTGCCGGGTCGATTGGTTCGTAATTGCCTTCACTGTTTTTAACCATTACGTCCTGAACTCTGCGCCATTCACCGACTTTAACGAACATACCGTTGTCATCAACGATTACAGATGATGGAACGCTAGTGTCTATAGTGCATTTAGCGCCAGATATCTGAAGGAAGCCGCCGTTTTCACCAATAGACCATTTACCGTCATTGGTTATCATTGGCATAGTCTTGCGATAGCTCATTTCAAGCATGTCAAGAACAACCTGACCAGTTACTTTGGTTTTACAGATCATGTTGTTGAAGCCATTGATGGAATTTAAAGTGCCTACAGTGACTTCACCTTTTGGAAGGTCAGCTCTTATTGAACCACCGTTGAATACCGCTATGTCACCGTCAGTAGCTGCAAGCAGTGCATCTGTAATAAAGTCGCCGAGGTTGGTTTCGCGGTTACGTATGATTCTAACGTATCTTTCGTTGAAGCAGGAAAGATGAGTATCGGAGGTGCCGATTACCTTTCTCAGTTCGTGTTCGTAGGCGCTTTTTATTTCACCGATGAACTTTGTGATTTCCTGGTCTTTTCCGCCAAAGGTTGTAAGAAGTTCGGAGTTAATGCCTTCCGGGCCAATAGTCATCTGACCAATGGATTTAAGCTTTTCACCGGTTGAAGAAAGCACAACATTTTTGCCTTCTTTGTTCTGGACAACCATGTATGGATTTGTGCTGTGTGAGTGACCATCCAAAACTGCATTAATGCCTGTTGTGTTGGAAATCAATCTGGTAGCAGTGAACGGTTCATAGCCGTTGCCGACGCCAAGATGTGTAATGGCTACAACATAGTTGGCGCCATCCTTCAGACAAGCATCAACAGTTGCTTGAACAAAGTTGAACAGGTCAGCGCCTGAATTATGGCTTTTGAAGTCATATACAAACTTGCCGTCTTCCTGAAAACAGCCTGGAGTTGAGGTGTTGGTTGTTGCAGGAGTTGTGACGCCGATGAAACCGACTTTTGTTTCACCGAAGTTCATTATTGTGTAAGATGCTGTCTGGGCAAGTGCGTTTTCTTTTGTGCCTGAATAGGTGATGTTGCAATTCAGGTATTTAGCTTTTGATTTGCTTATAACATTTTTCAAGGCATCCATACCGTAGTCGAATTCATGATTACCGCAAACTGCCAGGTCGTAGCCTGTTTTGTTCATTATATCAACGATATAATCGCCCTTGCTGATTGTGCCTATGTATTCGCCTTGTATTGAGTCGCCGCAGTCGATGAGGACAACGTTCTTGCCTGCTCGCTGCATACTTTTCTTATAGGCTGCAAGACCGGCGTAACCGATGTTTTTGTCTACACTGCAGTGAACGTCATTTGTGTATAGCAAAACGATTTCATCTTTGAGAGATGAAAGTGATTTGCTATTATTGCTCATAGCAGTGTAATAATAGCTGACAACGCTGACAACAAGGATTGCCAGAACTATTAATATATCTTGAAGCAGGCTTTTTTTCATAACGCAAGTATTTTAGACCAAAACGCAGTATTTGTAAAGAAATTCGCGATTGGGAATAGAAAGACCCGCATTCGTCACAGCTTCGCTGTGCCACCTTCCCCCTAAAGGAGGAAGGGCTAAAACTGCCCCGCATTCGTCACAGCTTCGCTGTGCCACCTTCCCCCTAAAGGAGGAAGGGCTAAAACTGACCCTCATCCGTCACGCTGCGCGTGCCACCTTCAGCGGTTTATGTAGAGGGGGATCAGGCGTCTTGGGGCATGCTCCTGTTCCAGCGGTATTTATCAGCGCCTTCAAAGCCTTTGGCTCCACACCAGGCTACTGGAGGATTCTTGATGTAGTCTGCAACTACGGCTTCGTCTGTCAGGTCTTTTTTCATAGGTAATTACTTTCTCCTAAGGCTTTATAAAGGTATCCACCAGCATCTGACAGTATCTGTCTGGCTTTCTTTGCATCTACATCCAGTCTGGCCATGATAATTGCGACCTTCAGGTTGCCTTCTGCGTCTATTAAAATGGCTTCTGCCTGATAGTTTGGAACTCTGCCGGCTTCCATGACTATCTTGAGCGCGCGCTTTCTGAGCTTGTTGTTGGTTGCTTTTACGTCCACCATAAGATTTTCATAAACCTTGCCAAGCTTTATCATTGCTATGGAAGAAATCATGTTCAAAGCCATTTTACAGGCTGTTCCGCTTTTTAGTCTTGTTGAGCCTGCGATTACTTCCGGGCCTACTGCCATGTCGATTAATGCGTCTGCCGGGAATAATTCACCGTAAGGATTGCAGCACATCAGCACTGTATTGGCACCCAGGCTTTTTGCATATTCCAAAGCGCCAACAACGTATGGGGTTGTTCCGGAAGCAGTAATGCCTACAACAGTATCGTTCTTTGAAAAATTAATACTCTTTAAATCACGCACTCCGCCTTCTTTTTCGTCTTCAGCACCTTCGATGGCGTCGCGCAAAGCCTTGTCACCACCAGCAATCAAGCCAATAACCATGTCGTTAGGAACACCAAATGTCGGGGGACATTCAGAAGCATCTAAGACTCCCAATCTGCCAGAAGTACCAGCACCTATGTAAACAAGACGTCCACCTTTTGAAAGAGAGGCGTAAGCAAAATCTGCTGCTTTGGCAATGCTAGCCTGGCAGGCTTCAATGGCTTTATGTATAGCAAGGTCCTCCTGCAGAAAAACCTTTACTGCGTCTCTTGTGTTTACTCTGTCTATATACAAACTTCTAGGATTTCTGGTTTCTGTTAATGCCTGTTGCATGATTTCTCCTTATTTGAATCGTAATAGCTGCTTTAAGAAGGTTTATTACTGATTGGTTCTTATATTCCCGGAGGGAAGCTCGAATATATCTGAAACTTCACCGTTTGAGCAGACAATTCCCTTAAGATTTGTTCCGCCCCAATCTACGCTGATATAGCTTGTCATTGAATAGCTCCTTTACGCATTCCTTCAAGCATATGTTTTGAGAAAAGAAGGAATATCAGGACCATAGGTATTGCTGATAATGCCGCACCAGCCATAAGAAGACCGTAATCTGTAATCTGCTGGTCCTGAAGAGTTGAGAGACCTACTGTGAGTGTGTAGTATTTTTCTGTATTTAATGTAATCAAAGGCCATAGGAAGGCATTCCATTCTGTAATGAAGGTGAAAATGCCTGATGTAGCCAGAATAGGCTTAGAGAGCGGAAAATATATTTTAGTGAACAACTGGTATTCGCTTGCACCGTCTATTCTTGCTGCTTCACAGAGCTGAACAGGGATAGAGTCCATATACTGTCTTATCATGTAAACTCCGAAGGGAGCTGCCATAGAGGGCAAAATGACTGACCACAGGCTGTCTACAAGACCCCACTTAGCCATGAACAGGAAAAGTGGAAGCATGACAATCTGACCAGGAACCATCATTGCAGCAAGAAGCAGCATAAACAGGCTTTCACGGCCCTTAAATTTTCCAACAGCAAAACCAAAAGCTGCCAGGGAGTTGAACAGGGTTTGGGCGAGGGTGATAGAGGCCGCTACGACAAAGGAGTTGAAGGACCATCTGATAATATTCCCAGCACCTAATAACAGCTTGAAGTTTTCTAATGAAATTTTGCCATAGCGTGGTGGGGTAGCTGCCAGGTCTTCAGGGGAAGTGAATGCTGTAATAAGCATCCAGACCAACGGACCGCAGGTAAGAATCAAACCTGTGATTAGAATGACAAGGGAGGTTATATAAGCTGCACGTGCTTTTTTCATGCTAAGTATTCAACCTCCTTGTTTGTGAATTTCCTCTGAAGAAGGGTGATTACCATGATTGCTATGAAGAGTATCAGGGCCATAGCTGAAGACAGGCCAAAGTCAAAGTCTCTGAAGGCTGATGTATAAACGCGGTGAACAACAACCTGGGTTGAGATGCCAGGGCCGCCATCTGTAAGCATCATAACCTGGGCAAAAACCTGTAAAGCTGATATAGTGCCTGTGATAAGCAGGAAGGTTGTGGTGCCACGCAATAGTGGAACCGTTATATACCACCATTTCTTGATGGCTCCCGCACCATCTAAGTCTGCAGATTCATAGAGAGAAGAGGGAATATTACCCATGGCAGCAAGATAAATAAGCATTGAGCCGCCTGGTGATTTGATAATGCTTGAAATAATTACTGAAGCAAAGGCTACAGAAGGGTCGGTAAGCCAGCCAACAGGTTCAAAGCCAAGGGCCATGATAATTGTGTTAAACAGACCAACTTCGGTATTGAACAGATAACGCCAGACCATTGTCAAAACAACAACAGAAGCAACTCCAGGCAGGTAATAGGCTGCCCTGAAGAACGACTTGATTTTACCTCTCATTCCATAGATAAGGCTGGCTACAATCAGGGCTGTGAGGGTGTTAGCAGGAACAACTGTAATTGTATAAATAAACGTGTTGAAGCAGGCCTTATTGAATTTGGGGTCTTGAAAGGCTCTGACAAAGTTTTCAAGGGTCGCTCCGCCGACTTCACCAATTCTGTAACTTCTGAAGGCTAGTAATAATGCGTCTGCCAGCGGGTAAAAGAGAAACAGACCAATAATGCTTATTGTCGGAATTACCATGATCAGGTGTGACTGTCTTGAGCATATAGCCAGAATCAGGGCCAATATAGATATAATTGCAACAGTTTTGGCAAATATGCTGCTTTGTTGTATATCACCAGAAATTGAACCGTTTTCGACTGACAGAATTCTTTTAACGCTTTCACCGGTTTTCTTTAAGCCATCTTCTGTCGGAAGCTTGTCTAGCAGAATCTGCTGGATATTAGCTTCAAATTCTTCGTCTATCTGTGGCCAGCGGCTGTCATTAAATACTGCACAGCCTTCCTGTAGAACCTTCTGGGCTTCAGACATATGCTTGTTCGAAGCATAAATGTCACCTGTTGCGGCTCTGGTTGGGAACTGAGTGTATTTTACAAGGTCTTTCTGGTTTTCAGCATTTGTTAAAAACTTAGCCAAGGCCATTGCTAATGCAACTCTCTGCTTGTCTTCATGCTTGAAAACATATAGGCCGGATGTGCCTATGTAAGCGTTGCTTGGTCTGGAAGCATCTGAAGTTGGAAAATGAACTATTTCGTAATCCATTTTAAATTTATCATCTAATGCCTTGATTCCCCAAAGACCGAATGCCCCAACTGCCATGCGATGCTCTCGTGCAAAGGCTATCCAAATGTCATTGGAGGTTCTTCCGCCACTGTCTGCTGGAATAAGCTTTTCGTCACGCAGATGCTTTACCCAGTTGATGCCTTCTATGAATGCTGGCTGATCAGCTTGGTATTCACCTTTGTTAGTAATTATTTCACCGCCAAATGCCTGCAAAAATGGAAGATTAGCTGTTTCATCCTTCTGAAAGTAAAGGCCCAGTGGAAAATTTGCCGCTTTATCAGCCATATAGACTTTTAGCTGTTGCAGCTTGGCTTCAAACTCAGTTGTAGTCCAGCGGCCATCAACGGGCAGTTCTACACCGGCAGAAGCAAACATTTCTTTGTTGATGTAGAGAAGCTGACCACCCATATACCAGGGCCAGCCATAAATCTTGTCGTTAACGGTAAAAGCGCCTAAGGCTCCTGGAAAATAGTCCTTTCGGTCTTCTTCAGTCAGGTAGTCATTGATTGGCTCTATCAGACCTTCTTTTATGAAAAGCAAGGGTATGGTGCCGGGGGCAATATCCGGGTAATTTCCGCTGACTGCAGCGATTTTAAGCTTTTCGTTACCACGTTGCCATGTAAGTCTTGTTAATTCAACGTCAGCCTCAGGGTGAAGCTGTTCGAATTCTTTTATCTTACGGGTTATCCAGGTGAATCTGTCTAAGGATGTTTCGCTTTCGAGCCATCTTGGAAAGTCCCAGATTTTAATTGTAATTTTATTTGAACTATCGACAGAATTCTCAGCCAATGCATGATGAATTGCCGATGGCAATAGCACCATACAAAGGCATAATATTAAACAGAATACCTTTTTATTCATTTTTTGCTTCTTTAAAATAGATTTTTCTGTTTAATATTATATTTATTTATTGTTTTGAGTACAAGACCTTTTTTAATTTCGGTTTTCTAATATTGTATTGATAGTTCTGTTGAGTATGTTGTGAGGAACACCCATTCTGTCAGCAAGCTTCTGAAGCATGAGAGCTTCCTCGTTGGCGATGCTGCCGTCAGCTGTGGCTATCAAAATCAACAGTATGAGAAGATTTTCATCCATCTTGATTGCTGTTGTATCCAAAGCATACTGAACAGGATCTGACATCCTTCTTAATTCTTCGATATATGATTTGAGCTTATCGCAAGAGATTTGCTTCATTTCACATATCTTGTTGATGATGTCCATTTCACTCTGGTCTATTATACCGTCTGCCAGCATCATGGCTATTGTAAGCCTGAGCAGGTCTGTGCCGGAGATGTAGTCAAGAGCGTTGAGGTCAAAGCTATAGCCCGACTGCATGTTTTCTGAAGCTTCCGGTTTTTCGGCAGGCATGCTGTGTTCAATATTATTTGCCATAGCAAGATAATCCTGGACCTTGTCGCTATCTGACGGCAATACATCGTCGAGCATCCATTCTACCTTATGGTTGTTAACCGCAGTCTGGCAGTATTCACATACATTGTTACCAGTATTGGTTTCAGGTGCGCCGCAATTCGGGCAATGGGAATTGCAGAAGCAGGTCTTTTCATCTGTTTTGGCTTTTTCTGCTCTTATCAGCTTGAAAATGCTCTTTCTGTATATTCTTGTGCAGGATACTCTGCTGTAACCGCTCCAGGTTATCTGCCCAAGAAGAACATTGTTGCCATTTTCTTTGCATACACCAACTATTTCTATTGAACCGACTGCAGTATTAGTTGTAAACGGGAATTTATCCAAAGCTTTTTCTATGCTTAATTTTTCTGTGAAGCTATCGGTGGAAACCTTTCTTATTGGGTCAACGTTTTGTTTATTAAGTGCTTCGTTCAATCTCCAGAACATGACTGACAGTCTGTCTTCCACATTTGAAATATTGAAGGAAGGATCTTCGTCAAGTAAGGCTCTCATGCCGAGTATTGCATTGGAACTAGTATCACGCCATTCGCTTAACTGTGTTATGCCGGTGAGAACCCAGTCGTGCTGCCCGGAACGAAGAACTGCAGAACAGTGCTTGCACTTAGAAAGTCTTGAACCTTCAATTGGAGCACCGCAATTCGGGCAGAAGCCTTCCATGAGACCATTCTTGTTAAGTGACTTTGCGCCTTTTCTGCGCATGAAGCACCAGATTTCTGTGAAGCTGTCCAGACTAAACTTACTTCCAGAGATTAATTCCTGGGTCTGGTCATTAATCTGGTAATTTGTAGCAGTGGCGCTAATGCTAAGATAGATTGCGTCAAAACCAGCTTTGCTTTCAACCTTTTCCAAATTGATGGATTTGATTTTTATGTCTTCCATCACATCTTTTTCATGGTTGGCAATCATTTGATTAATCTGGATCTGAAATTGTTCGTAGGTTCCGTCTGCAAGGAAGCATTCGGCTTTACTTAAATCACGATTGCACCAGCTTTCCTGAATCTGTAGGAAAGCTTTTTCTATTCTTGGCTTAAGGGCTTCAAAGTCAAAATCAGGATCGTTGCTTTGTAGCTCAGCAAGCATTTCTGCTGCGTTAGCTGCTTTCTCTGCAGCATACTTTTCCATATATTCCCTGATTTCTTCATGTTCTAAGGCTATGAATGACATAAATTTGCCGCGTTTTATGTCGTCTATGATGAATTTTATTTCAAACAACAGATATAGCGGAGTCAACCAGGCAAAAGGCAGGGAAATAAACATTACTATTGGTAAAATCCACCAATACTTACGGTCTTCTGCATCTTCGCCTAAGCCTGTTCTTCTGTAGGCTGTAAGCAAGCTAAGAATATGCAGCATTATTACCATTAAGAAGAAAAACCAATGATTCTTAAAAAAGTCTTTAAATGCTTTTATTTCTTCTGGTGTGAGGGCCCTGCTATGATGTGAGCTTCTGCTACTGCTGCTGTAATGTCCACCAAAGCTACTACTATGAGAAGATCCACCACTGAACCTGTGACCGCCGCCGGCTCTTGCGTCAGCGCGTTCAGAGAAAACAAGCAAAAAGCTTATTATAGTGAATAGAAGCAGTATTGCAAACGTGAAGCCCTTTTTATTATTCATGATTTTTCTCAACATTTCCTGATTTTTTATAAATACTAACACAATTACTATCTTTCTCAAAGAGGGATTCCATCTATTGACAATATAACCTTAATTATTGTTTAATATTCTTAAAGAGTATATCTGACGCAAGGTAGGAGGTGGCGATTATGGCAATGTCCTTTGAAGAACTGACTTCTAAGATAAAAGCAGAACCAAATAATCCTGAATTATTGAAAGAACTTGGTAATCTCTTCTTCCGCGAAGGTGATTACGATCAGGCTATTGAACAGTATCAGGCTTCTTTAAGCATTGATCCTCATTATTATAAGGCTCTTTATAACCTTGGTAATACCTATTACAAGATTGGTGATTACGACAAGGCTGTTTCAAAATGGTTAGACGCCATCAAATCACGCCCAGATTTCGACCATGCATACTTCAATCTTGGCTATTACTACTTCCAGCGCGGATACATGAGAGAAGCCATCAAGGCTCTCAAGGAAGCTTCTAGACTTAGTCCTGATGCTGCTGATACCCATCATTATCTCGGCCTTGCATATCATCAGACCAACCAGTTTGATGAAGCTGTTGACGAATTCAAACAGGCTATTGAGCTTAACGAAAGCGATCCAGACTATCACTATAATCTTGCCAATACCTATTATGATAAGGGGAATTACGAAGGCGCCGGCTTTGAATGGGCTCAGACCTTGAAATACCGCCCCGATGATTCTAAGGCCCGCAACAATTATTGTGACGCTTTGCTCCAGCTTGGCAAGTATGAAGAAGGCTTAAAGGAAATAGAAGCTGTTCTGGCTGCTACTCCTGATTACCCACCTGCACTCTGCACAAAGGGTGAGCTTCTTGAAAAATTGAATCGCGAAGAAGATGCAAAAAATACATTTGCAAGACTTCAGGATATCATAAAAGGCCAGGAAGCCTGGGAACTTCTTAGCAAATATATCCAGACTAAGCTCTAATAAAGCTAAAATAAAAAAAGGGCTGAACGTGAGAGTTCAGCCCTTTTTATATATTATGCATTCTTTTTCTTGCTTTTCTTCTTAGCTGCAAGGAATCCTGCCGGATTAGTGAGGTAGTCGTAGAGAGCGTCTTCTGCTTTGTAACTTCTGCCTGCATCCATACCGTCGATCATAACCTTGCCATTAGTGAATACTTCGATTAACATGCTGTCTCCTTTGTTGATAGTGGGATATATATTTGGGATATTTTTTTTCAGTTCAAAACTAATCAAGACACTTAGAAATCTAGTTCTTCGTCGTATTCCTCCTCTTCTTGGGGTGGAGCGAAGGAATTGATGTCGGTTTCTGTTTCTGTTTCTGTTTCGACACCTTCGTTGTCAGACTTCGTTATTTCATCCAACAGCTCTTCCCCCGGAATATCGTCGTCATTAGTTTCATTGCTAACAGGCTCATCACCATAGCTTTGCCCCTCTTCACGTTTTGGAGTGGCAGTATATGGAGTATCTGAATTGCCTTCCATTCGCAATTGTTCAAGCTTTGAATTAAGCTGTCGTCGGACAATTTCATTCAAAGATTTATCTTCTAATCGTTTAACAAGTTCTGAAACAGCTTCACCTCCACGATGAGCCATGTTCATGGCGTCACACCAGGTGGTGAAGGCCCTCACAAGGTCAGGATTCTGTTCCATGACTTCTTCGCAGATTCTAATGGCAGCAGTCGGGTTAGTTTCCATGTAAACTGTAGCTAGCTTCAAAGCAATGTTGTAATTGTTTGGAAGCTGATTGACGGCACTTTCCAGAATGTTCAGTGCCATTCTACTGTGCTCAAAGGCGACTAACTCGTCTGTTGTCTTTAGCAGAATCTTTTCATGTTCATCATCAAATGCTATTTTGGCTGCTTCTAACTGCAGTCTTTGACACTGCGCTTCATTACTGCTGAAATTAGCTAAACGAAGCATATCTAACAGTAATACAGGTTCCTGAGTTACAAGCTTGTCAGGACGTAATAGCTCAAACAGACGCTCAATGGTTTCTGCATAGGTTTTACCGCTATCATCCTTGCCTTCAGGCATTTTCTTGTTTTTATCGGTATAGCTTATCCAGGCTTCAACCCAGGCCTTATAAACTCTCAGGTCTCTTGGGGCAACATTCATAAGATGCCTGGCTGTATTAAGGGCCTTCATATCTTGGTCTGTAGCGCAGAGAGCCTGAATATACAAAAGGTTGTCTTCAAGAGATTCGACAGGCCGTTTGTTGATTAAGGCTAAGGCTTTATTAAACTGGTTTTGCTCTAATAGGAATGAAATAAGCTCTCTTTCGAGACTATCCTTGTCAGCGCCGGGCTGAGCAGCTTCATTCCTGATAAAATCTTCATATCTATCAATTGACTTGCTGGAAATAAGCAGCTTCTTAATCTTGCGTTTAACAAAAGGCGTTAATAAGTGCTTATTTTTCAAAGAAAGGAATTTTTCTATAGCAAGCTGGTTATCAAAATCATCGGTGAACCAGGCATCAACTAAGGTTTTTAATTCCGCAGCCAATTCCTGATTGTCAGTTCTTGCTGTATATAATTCGGCATAGCTTTCAGCGCGATCCTTCTTCCCAAGCATACAGGAAGCATAGGAAGCAGAAAATAACAATTCCTTGTTGTCTGGCATATCTAAGAGAGCTTCTTCGCAGAGCTGTAAGGCTTGAGCAAAGGATTCTCCTGTGAGATAAACTCTGAGTGTGCCCATAAAGCGCTTACTGTATTTCTTGAGTCTGATGTCTGCAAGAATACTATTGGCTTTTGAACCATATGTAGGATCAGTGGTTACGCGTGTAAGGAATTTTTCGGCGTTAGTAAAATCACCCTTTTGAAAACAGTATTGGCCGGCATAGAATGTGGCGCCAGTGTGTTTCGGATTAAGCTTTAGGACTCGCTTGATATCGTCCTTAACTGATTCCAGGTTATTGATACCACCAGCAGCTTCAATCTTCTGGAAAAGCTTGGTTTCTATGTTAGGTTCTGCTGCTATTGCCGAACATGCTGCACTAAGACAGAGCGAGCATGTCAGGCATAATGCTTTTAAGTTATCGTTATGACAGACTTTTTTCATTGCTTGCTCCAATCCTTGACTTCATTAGAAATACCGCGAGGGCGGACATCCTGATGGAATAATGCTTGCAGCTCTGCGGAAGCTTTCTTGCGCATACTGGGAGATTCAGTCACTAAAAGTATATGTTCGAGATTGCGTCTTGCTTCATCGTAGCGTTCAAGACGTCTTTGTAAAATTGCTAAATTGAAGCGTGATGGAAGATGGTCGGCAACTTCAATGGCCATAAGATATTCGTTTTCTGCAAGACGATCCCAGTTGGTCATATCACCGGGAAGTCCTTCCAATCCACGCGTTTCGTATGTCCAGGCAAGAAGAAATCTGGCTTCTTCAGCAGCCGGTCTAAGCTTGACTGCTTTTCTGAATGCCCAGATAGCTTGCTCATATTCTTTTCTCTTCAAATAAGCACGGCCATCCTTTATCCAGGAAGCGTATTCACGGCCTGAGTTATTAGTCAGTGAATAGAAGTTTACTTCAGTGTTTCTTCCAGTTATTGGAGCAATCCCGCCTTCCATGTATGGCTTTTCCATACTGCTGGCAAGATAGGCTCTGGAGGTTGGAAGAAATACTGCTAGTAGTAGAGCTATTAGTAGTAAATTTAAGTCTTTCTTCATATTTGCCTTCTCTTTAATAAAATTCGGCAAATTGATAAGAAAGTCTGAGAATTATTTTTGGTAAAAAACAGTCGGGACTGAGGATTGTTGGGGCTGGTGGGTTAGCACCCCTGCAAGGCCTTCCTCTTTGGAGGCTGTCCCAAAACTAGAAATTTGTAAAAATCCCGATATACAGTAGACTCCTAAAAACCTCCCTTTTCAAGGGAGGGTAGGGAGGGGTTAGGAACTTATTTTGAATGCATAAAATCGAGTTTTTAGACAGCCTCTAAGAAGAAGGGTAAAAAACAACAAAAAATTCTCCATTATCCATTTTCAATTCTCAATTTAGGTAATGGCAGCGAGTCGGATTGGCAAAGCAGAAACACCCTAAAAGCGTCAGCTAAACAATCAATTATGCATTATGAATTATGCATTATGAATTATGCATTATGAATTATGAATTATGAATTATGAATTATGAATTATGCATTATGAATTATGCATTATGAATTATGCATTATGCATTATGAATTAAAAAATCATGTCTTCCATGGCTTCGTCAAGCATTTTGCCAGCTTGTTCTTCGCCAACATTCTTACAGTAGACAACTTCTGAACTTAATAGCTGTCTGGCTGTTTCATAAAGGGATTTATCCTTAGTGCCTAACGGCTTAAGCATACTTCTTCTAGTTAATAGACGATATACCTTAGCAACCTGAACCAAATCACCACTCTGTATCTTGTCTAAATATTCACGATATCTCTGGTGGAAGCTTTTGCTTTCTTCTTCTTCAGCTTCAGTGAAGGCTTGACTTAAAACTTCAAAAACTTCGTCTATTTCTTTGGCGGTGTAAATTGAGCGTAGTCCAACCTTTTCTGCCATATCGATCGGAACCATAACCTGGCCTAAATCACTATATGGGAAATCTATTACGTAGTATTTCATCAGTCTTCCACTTACCTGTCTCTGGGTGATGTCTTTTAAAACTCCGGCACCATGTATTGGATGTACAATGGGAGAACCGATTTCAAATGTACTACTCATCAATTCACTCCTGATTAAAAATCATTACGTTAGTATTATTAAAACATAAAAATATGGTCAAAACAACCTGTTTCCAGATTGCTTTGACCATACTGCCTATCTTTTTCTGATAGTAACCAAGATTACTTGGCCTTAGCTGCTGGAGCTGCGGCTGGAGCTGCTGCTGGAGCTGCTGCGGTTGCTGCAGTTGCGTCAGTTGCTGCTGCTTCTTCTTCCTTAACAGCAGATACCTGACAAAGAGCAATCTTTGCGTTGGTGATAATCTTGAAATCGCCAGCTTCGATGTCTGATACGTGGAGAGAATCGCCAGTGCCGAGAGCATCGATGTTCAGCTTGATTACCTGAGGAATCTTGTTTGGTAAGCATTCAACCTTAACTGACTTAACGAGAGCAGTGAAGATACCACCATCTTTTTTACCAACTGGGTTACCAACATATTCCAAATCAACGTTAACTTTAACTGGCTTATCCATGTGAACAGCCTGGAAATCAACGTGTTCATATTCATTTGAAATAGGATGCTTCTGAGCTTCACGAACGAGAACAGTGTGCTTGTCGCTGCCAAGGTTCAAGTCGATCAAAGCATTGCGATTTACTCTGCGAAGCTTTTCAACATCAGCTTTTGCTACGGTGCAATGAATTGGGTTCATATCTTTGCCGTATACAACTGCTGGAACGAGCTTCTGAGCTCTGAGCTTCTTAGATGTTTCTTTACCGGTTTTGTTTCTTACTTCAGCGTTAAATGTTAACTCTGCCATAGAAATCTCCTTTAATGTGAAATTGATTTGGCAATTCTAGCATTAAAAATTCAAAAAGTCAATATAGTGAATCTTTACGAAACTTAACAAAAATATTTGTCTAACTTTCCTGCGTCAAATGATTACTATTATGGAGGTAAAAGAATGGACAATACAAAAGAAGTAGAGGCAGCTATCAGGCTTAGTCGTATGAAAGGGGTAGGGGCGGCCGGTTTTAAACAGCTTTTGTCCGATTATAAACTTCCTACAACAGCTTTAAAAGAATGGCTTTTAGTTAAGCCGGATGAAAGAAAGCTGCTGGAGGTAAGCAAAGGGAAGAATTCTGGTGAAGAAATGATAGAATATTCTCTCAAAAAGCTTAGTGAAGAAAAATATTATGCTTATTACTATTCCCAGAAAGGTTATCCCGAACAGTTATGTGATTTGGGTGAACCACCCCCTGTTATTTTTTCTACGGCTAGGCTTCAAAAACATAAATACGCTGCGGTAGTTGGCTCTAGGCACACTTCTGAAGAAAAACAGGAATATGCCAGACAAATAACAAAGGAGCTTATGAAACAGGGCTTTGTTATAGTTAGCGGTGGGGCTGCTGGTATAGATACAATAGCCTTACAGACAGCTGTTGAAAACAATGGCTATGCAATGGCTATTCTGGCCAACGGCTTAGACGTAACTTATCCAAAGGAAAACCGTGAATTATTTAAAGAAATATGCAGACACGGCGCTTTAATTACAGAACTGATGTTTGGGGCTCAGCCTCAGAAGGGGTTTTTCCCAACAAGAAACAGGTTGATTTCTGCAATTTCTGACGTTGTTGTTGCGATACCAAGTTCTGAAACAAGTGGCTCGTTAATAACCGCAAGCTGGGCTTCCAAGCTAAACCGCAAAGTAACTATCCATAATTAAGACCAATAAAAAAGCCTCTCCATTAAAGAAGCTGTCTAACAACTCGATTTTATGCATTCAAAACAAGTTCCTTCTAAAATCAAAACCCTCCCTACCCTCCCTTAAAAAGGGAGGTTTTTAGGAGTCTACTGTACATCAGGATTTTTACAATTTTCTAGTTTTGGGACAGCCTCCATTAAAGAGAGGCTTCTTATTGTATAAGAAAACCACGCGATAGTCGCGTGGTTCATTTTAGCTTTAGCGATGAACAAATAATAAAACCTCCTAACGTGTATAATAAAAGAATTGACCTGCCAGTCATATTTAAATACACGTTAGGAGGAATAATTCAAAAATCAAGTTTAAATCTAAAACCTAAAACCTTAGGTCTTAGGTCTTAGGTCTTAGGTCTTAGGTCCTAGGTCCTAATGTCCTAATGTCCTCTAATACCTAATACCTAACACCTAATACCTAAAATCAATGACAGCTTCCGCCGCAGGAACCGCAGCAGCCGCTGCAAGTATGCTGTGGTCTTTCACAAGCTGGCTTAATGTCCATTACTTCGAGTTCGAACATAAGAACCTTGCCTGCTAATGGGTGATTAGTATCAAGTTTAACGGTCTTGTCGTTGAAATCAGCGATAGTTGCCAGAAATTCCTGACCATCCTGTGGGGTTACAACAATCTGCATACCTTTTTCAAGTTCTGGCTTTTCACCAAAATTTTCTATCGGAACATCGAAAACAGCCTTTTCGTCGTAGTCACCGTAGCCTTCAGCTGGAGTGAGTTTAATAGTCTTCTTTTCGCCAATAGCCATACCCATAACGCCTTTTTCAAAGCCTTCAATGAGTCCGCCTTCGCCTACAACGAAATCTAGTGGAGAACCACTGCGGCTAGAATCGAAAACCTTACCATCTTCAAATTTTCCTGTATAGTGAACAAAAACCCAATCGTTAGTTTTTACAACTTTTTTTTCTTCAGACATTTTAAATATTCCTTCTGGCTGATACCAAATAATTTTATGTGCCTACAATAACTTGAAATCACTAATTAAGTCAATATTTTTATTCATTTCGTGCTTGCTCTTAATTTGATTATCTATTAAAATGGTTTTGTTCTTATTAAAGAACTACGGAGGCGTTAATGATTACTGGACATTGGACCGACGTCCATAATTTCCCGCTGGTTAAAGAAAACACTATTAAACCAGGTTCTTTGGCAACAATTTTAGAAGAATCAGTAAGTAGATTTGCTGATAAGCTAGCTATTAAGACCGACGATTGTAAGATTACCTTTAAGGAATTAGACAATATCAGCTCTAAGATTGCAGGCAGTCTTCGTCTTTATGGCTTGGAAAAACAGGAAAGAGTTATTATTTTCCTTCCTAATGCACCAGAAACTGTAATGGCTTTTTGGAGCGTTGTTCGTGGTGGTTGTACATGTGTTATGACCAATCCGCTTTATTCTGAAGGTGAATTGCAGCACCAGATAGAAGATTCCGGCGCTAAGATGATTATTACCTGTGACTTGTTGCTGTCAAAGGCATCTGCTGTTCTTAACAAGACCAAAATAACAGATGTTTTTGTTATAAAGATGGGTAACGAAGAACAGAATTATGAAGATCCAAGAATCCACCCATGGTCTGACCTGCTAAGGGAAAATCAGGGCTATACCTGCAAAACTATCGAACCAGAAAAAGATCTGGCATTCCTTCAGTATACAGGCGGAACAACTGGTGTTTCAAAGGGCTGCATGATTACTCATTCCAATGCTGTAGCTAATGCATATCAGGTTTGCGCTATGTTCAGAAAATATCTAAGTGATGGCGTAGAAGCTTTTGTATGCGTTCTTCCATATTTCCACAGCTATGGTCTTATGACTTCAATATTGTTCCCAACTATTTATGGTGCAAGTCAGACTCCATTGCCACGCTTTAGCCCAAGAAGCCTTTTGTCCACAATCCAGAAGGAAAAGATTACTGTTATTCCATCTGCTCCTTCTATTTTCAATGCTTGTCTTAGCCAGAGTGATATCGATAATTATGACCTTTCTTCCTTGAAGCTTGTCGTATCTGGCTCGGCACCTCTTTCTGTCGCAAATATGCAGACCTTCGAAGAAAAGACCGGTGCTTTGATTTCAGAAGGCTATGGCTTGAGTGAAGCTTCCCCGGTAACTCACTTTTCACCACTTGATGGTCCTCACAAGTTTGGTTCAATCGGTATTCCTTTGCCATTCACTGATGCAAAGATCGTTGACGTTGAATACGGCATTAAAGAACTTGGCGTAGGGGAAAACGGCGAACTTTGTATCAGAGGTCCGCAGGTAATGCTCGGCTATTATAACCATCAGGTTGAAACCGATATGGTTCTTCGTGACGGTTGGCTCTATACTGGTGATATTGCTCACTATGACGAAGATGGTTATTTCTTTATTACTGACCGTAAAAAGGATTTGATTATATGTGGCGGTTACAATGTTTACCCAAGAGAAGTTGAAGAAGTTCTCTTCAGACATCCGAAGGTTAAGGAAGCTGCTGTAATCGGTTCTAAGAGCGAAACACGCGGTGAAATCGTTAAGGCCTTTATCGTTCTCAAGGAAGGTGTAACTTCCGATAGCAAGGAAATTATAGCTTACTGCCGTCAGAATCTTGCTAACTACAAGGTTCCGAGAGAAATCGTATTTAAGGATAGTTTGCCGAAAACAGCTGTTGGTAAGATTCTTCGCCGCCAGCTGCAGGAAGAAAAATAAAAGAAAGTTGAGCTTGTATTATGCAGATGAATTTCACAAAAGAAGAAATGGAAAGACTTCTCGAACTCTTGAATATTGCTGACTGGGTTCTTACCTCTCAGGATGTTGAAGATGATGAACGCAAAGATCCTTATACAGATCTTTTAAAGAAAATCTACGCTGAAGCATACAAGAATGGTATGACCAAGCAGATTGAATTCGATGAAGACTGCAAAGATTATTTCCCAAGCGAAGAATGGGAAGATAAATCTCAGGCTCACGACTTTATCGAAGAATACGATGATGCAACCTTCTGGGAAGAATTAATCTACAGACTTGCTGACCGCGACATCGACAGACAGATGGACGGTAAGGTTCCAGCTAGTGTTAAGGCCCAGATTGAAATGTTTACCAAGATTCAGACTAAGTATGAAGAAGAATTCGAAAAGCACAATCTTGATAACCTCGAAATAGTAAAGGCAGCAAAGAAGCCAGCCCCAGCAAAGAAAGCAGCCCCAGCCAAAAAGCCAGCTGCTAAGAGCGCAGCTCCAGCTAAGAAGCTAGCTAAGAAATAATTAGATAAAAAAATACCCTCTCGCAAGAGAGGGTATTTTTTTATCTAAAAAGTCTGGTTATTTATCAGCCCTGAGCAAAGTTTTCTGGAGTCTGGCCGGAGAATACACCAGAATATTTACCAGAACATTCACAGCGCTGGAAAATGAACTGACATACTGGAGTGCCAGGGATTAGCTTCAGAGGGATAGGACCGAAGTTAGAGATTTCAAGAACCTGATGGTTGCAAATACCAGGCTGCATGAAGGATGCAGAAATATGAACAAGAAGACCAACGCGGGCAAAGCGGCTGCGGCCTTCAAGCCAACCGGAGATACCATCACCAAGAGTTACTTTTTCCTGTGTAATGCCGAGAACAGTCTGGCCTGGCTGAACGGTGAGAGTTCCGCCTTCTGGAATTACGATACCCTTTGTAGCGGCCTTAAAATCAAGGTCAGCAGTCATGTTAAGAGCATCCGGCAATGCAACAAATACGCGGAAAGCGTTTGATAGGTGCAGGTCGATGCTGGCTGGACCAAGCATTTTTTCGTTAAATGGTTCTACCTTAATTGTGCCTTTTTCTATTTCTTTTAAAATGGCTTCTCTACCAAGAATGGACATTTGTTCCGATTCCTCCAAAAGTTGAGTGTAGAAATATTATATCACGCTTTTGGCTGTTTGGGTATTATCAATTCACTATATTCTTATGGGAAAATAAATAATGCGTTAATTCCACATTGTTTTGCCAGGAACGTATGATTCCAATTTGGCTTCACATTCTTTATCCATAGAAGAGAAGAAGTCCAGACCAGTCCGTTTTTCTATTTCATCTACACTTGTTAAGAATTCGTTAAGTATTTCTTTGCCTGTTACCTTTTGAGGAACTATAAATGGCAGAACCCTTATTTTACCTTTGTCTTCATCAACCAAAATTTTGAAGAAAGCATCAGGTATTTCTACCTGTTTATTCATAATTTCTACATGTTCGTCAAAAATCGGGCCCGTTAAAACGTAAATACCGTCGAATTTGTTGGCATAGGCTTCTTCGAGCCTTTCCAGACGTTCCCATGTCTTTCTGTTTAATTCTGGTTTCTGTGGACAGATATTTGTCATGAGAAATGTTTCAATCTGTCCCTGTTTGCCATATCTTGAGGCTATTGCTGCATTGGGGCACATGTGCCCTCGGTCATATCCTGTTCTTGCATAAACCTTCTGGTCAACCTTGGCCTTAGTTCTGTAATCTGTTATGAATCCCATTGGTCGAGGCAGTCTTCCATTGGTTTTGAAAGCCTTGAGATAGTAGCCGACCCAGAGCGGATTTCTTTTGCTTTCGCTATATGCAGAGTAATATGGAGTGTTTTCAAGAATTGTTACTGCGTGCTTGGTTACTGGTGCTCCGCCATAAACCAGGTTCTTGAATCTGTTTGTAGCTTCTCTGAGACCAGGGCTGATCGGCTGCCATTCTCTTGAAGGTGATACAAATTTGCTTGGAGTAGGGGCTTGTGGAGTTGCTGCAGCAGTCTTAGTCTGAACTGGAGCTTTTTCTTGTTTTGCAGAAGCTTTTCCGTTGCTTTTGGAATTAGGCTGACTGACGCTCTGCTGCTTCGGAGGCACCTGGACAGTAGTAGCTTTGGGGCTTACTGGAGCTTTGGTGTTTGTTTGGGTTTCGTATGCTTCAAGGCGGTCATGTCTCTTTTCGGCAGAAGCGTAAATTGTTTTGGTTTCTGACTTTGAGTGTTGCTTACCGCTGTTTAATCTAGTGCTGATGCTTCTATATGCCAGATAACCGCCTACTGCACAGACTAAAAGAAGAAACCCGATTATAATGGCTGCTATGCCTCCTCTTCTGGCGAACCAGTGATTGTTTTTGGAGTAAGCGCTATTATATCGGGCCATCATTAGAAACCAACAGATTAATTATGATCTTTGCAGCTAGTAACCTTACGTATTACAGCACAAAGCTCATCTGCTGTGATTTCGTGATTCTTCTGCATTTCGTCCAGGGTTCTTGTGGACTGAGAGTAATTGCGACAACCGATTCTTACAGGATTCTTGAAGCCAAGTGATGCTATAAAGCCACCAAGACCAGTTTCACGGCGATGGTCTTCAAAGGTGAATACGTATTTATAACGTGCAATAGCATTTTTTAAGAATTTGTTTGAATCGTCGTAACGTAAAACAGGGATAACATCTAGGGCGATATTTTCATCATACAGAGTGTCAATGGCATCAAGTGCTGCACTTAATGTATGAGGACCACTTGTGAATACGATGCATCTGTTTTCTTCATCGGGCTGTTCTGATTTAAAAATGCCAACGTTATCAAAGCAGTATGGCATATCGAAATCATCATCGCATGGAGTTCTGTGAAGTCTTATGTAAGCTGGTTTTGCATGACCAGTTTCTGCATATTCCTTCTTCATACGGCTGACAGTGGCTTCTAGCATCTGGGTAGTTGTTTCTTCGTCAACTGGTTCCAGAATTTCTATGTCGCCTAGAGTTCGCATCAGACCTATATCAGTAATAGACTGATGGCTTTTGCCGTCTGTGAAATAGTCTGCGCCTGCATAATGGCCTGCAAATATTACCGGCAGCTTTTCTGTGATAACAGCAAATATCTGGTCCAGACTACGTTTGTAGAAGGAAGCATAGGTATTCACTACAGGTATTCTGCCGCCGAGAGCAAGACCGGCTGCGATAGAGCACATATCCTGTTCGCTTATTCCCACTTCAATGAAGCGTTCGTCAAAAGCCAGGGCTACGTCTGTGAGCTTGCAGGATTTTTCAAGGTCGGCATCTAATACGTAAATGCTTTTATCGTTTCTTCCTAATTCAAGAAGCGCATCTGCAAAAGCCTGACCGGTAGACTTGATGGAACTTTTAACCGGCTTGGTTTCAACATATTTGAGGTTCTTTTTGTATTCGTCATACTTGAATAACAAAGCCTGACTATTGGCGCTTTCTACGAGCTCGTCGAGCATTTCGATATACTGTGAGTCGGTAGGAATCTGACCATGCCATATACCAGCTCTGCGTGGAATGTTGCGCTGCATTGTTGTCAGCTTAGTGCCATGGCCTTTTTCTGTAGAAGCGATAATGATTGAAGGGCTTGGGTCATTCAAAGTTGCATCAATAGCTTCACAAATCTGTTCTGGGTAATGACCGTTCACTTCTCTGACTCTCAATCCGATTCCTTCAAAAACCATAGCCCAGTTGCGAGCGTCTTTGATATCGTTAGTCTGGCTGTCAGACTGTAAATGGTTGCGGTCTATGATTGGAACAATATAGCCAGGGTTATGCTTTCTAAGACTTAGAAGTGATTCGAAAACCTGACCTTCCTGTAATTCGCCATCGCCAATCAAAACAAAGATTGGGTCTTTGCGGCCACAGTCTCTGTTACTTATGGCTGTGCCAATAGCCTTAGACAAGCCCATGCCAAGAGAACCACTGTCTGTATCAACACCAGGAGTGTTGCGGTCACAGTGGGCCGGCAGACAAGCATTTTTTTTGTAGCTATCAAGATAATCGGTTGTGAAAAGATCAAAGCTGGACAGAATGGCATATTGAGCCATTGCTGCATGACCCTTTGATAAATAAACAGTGCCGCGTAAGCTCATTGGGAGCTTCGGGTTGTTGATGTATCTGTGGTAAATGCAGGTCAGGATTTCCATGCTTGAGAAACAAGCGCCAAGCCAGCCGTGATTAGCTGACTTCAGGCCTGCCAGACAGTTGATTCTATGCAAAGTAGCTATGCTGGCTAATTTGTCTATATCATTACCTAATGATTGTATGAATTCACTTGATACTTTGAATGTATTCATAAAGCTTATTTACTTGGTGTGGCGTCAGCCGGATCAAATCTGATGATTTCAGTTGATTTAAGCTTCTTGGTCTGAGCGTCTTCAATTGTATAGATAAGTCTGTCTTTGCCCAAAGAATTTGTATATTCCTTCTTGGCATCTTCCTTAACAACGTTCAGTATTTTTTCGTAATCTGGAAGATATTCAACAGTGCCTTGAATTTTCAATTTCTTGTCTTTTGCCTGTTCTTCAGTGATTGGAAGAACAAAGTCAAGAGTTGCACTCTGCCCTTCAGCGATAGTTGTGAAGGTTGCTACATTTGGAACTGGAACAAGGTCCTGGTTGCCAACAACCTTGGCTGTGAGCTTAACATCTGTTGCATTGCCGATAAGCGGGTTTACATTGAAACGGAAGGTAACAGTCTTTTCTGTATGAGAATTGAGAATCAACTGTTTACCCATTGCTTCCGGTGGAATATAGAAATCTTTACTGTCATTGGCAGTAGCCGGGGCTGCAATAGCACAAGCAAGGATTAATGGTAAAGCATGAATAATATTCATATCACCCTCCGAAAATGTTTAAGTCTTTAAAGCATTATATCCTAAATAGCTTTCTTATTGCAATACTAGATTAGTCCGCTTAGAATCTAAACTTTCATTATAATTTTTTATAAAGCATGTTATAATAAAACTAAAGAAGGGGGATAGGTTCCTATGATTCGTTATCTTACTGCCGGGGAGTCTCACGGACCAGCTTTAACAGCTATTCTAGAAGGTATGCCTGCTGGAATAGAAATTAATGAAGAAGATTTTGCTGCTGTTTTAAAAAAACGCCAGGCCGGCTATGGCCGAGGGAAGCGCTGCAAGCTAGAACCAGAAAAGGTTGAAGTTTTATCCGGTATAGTAAATGGTAAAACCATAGGTTCCCCGATTGCTTTAATGATTAGGAACGCTGATTATCCTAACCATGAGCATTACATGGCTCCCTTCAATGCTTCTGATCCTGATTCAGGGAAAATAAATATTCCGTTGCCTGGCCATGCTGATTTGGCTGGAATGCTTAAATACGGCTTTGATAACTGCCGTTATGTCAGGGAAAGAGCCTCTGCTCGTGAGACTGCAATAAGAGCTGCTGTGTCTGTTCCCGCAAGAGCCTTGCTAAAAAGTAAGGGAATACGCAGTCTGTGCATGGTTTCAAGTATTGGTGATATTGACGCAGCTATAAATACTGATGCTTCCTATGAAGAACTTGAAGCTGCTATAAAGACTGTTGGAGATGATTTCCTGACACCTGATAAAAATGTGGTTCCTGCCTGGAAAGCGCTTATTGATAAATGTAATGAAGCTAATACAAGTCTGGGTGGAAGTGGTGTCGTTATTGTTTTTGGCCTGCCAGCCGGACTTGGTAGCTATGTAGAATATGATCGGAAATTAGACGGCAGGCTTGCTGCTGCAATAATGTCTGTCCCTGCTGTTAAGGCCGTTGAAATAGGCAATGCTATTGAAATATCTAAGCTTCAGGGAAATGCAGCTGATAAAATAATCTATGATGAAAAACAGGGCTATACCCGTTCTGGAAATTTAGCAGGTGGATTAGAGGGTGGCGTAACTAACGGTCAGCCACTGATAATTAAATTTTATATGAAGCCATTACCTGCAAATAGTAAGGTTGATTCTGTTGATTTAACAACAGGGAAGGCTGTTAAGCCTGATTTTTATCGCTCTGATGTGCAAGCTGTCACTGCGGCAGCAGTAGTTGTTGAATCTGTTATTGCTTTAGAATTAGCTTCTGCTATCTCCTGATATACTCGATTTTAAAAAACAGGGGCCAGGGCGGAGCCCCGCCCCCTGCTTATTAAAATTCGGAGTTATTAGAATGAGGTATCAAAAGCATTGTCGAAGGAGTCATCGATAGTGCCTGCTGGCTGAACTGCTGCTGGTGCCTGGAACTGGGCTACTGGAGCCATGTTAGTTTCTGGCAGCAAAGAAGTTGGAGCTGCAGATTCGATGCTCTGAGCAATGATATGAGGAGTGATGAGGATAATAAGTTCCTGAGAAGAACCAGTCTTACCCTTGTAACTGAAGAGTGATTTGATAATCGGGATATTGCCAAGCAGAGGAATCTTGTTGTTTTCCTTGCTTTCATCATCTTTAATCAAACCGCCGATCAAGATTTCTTCACCGTCTCTTACGCGAACTGTAGTCTTGGCTGAACGTGTACCAATGATAGGATAAGTACCATTGTTAGACCACTGAGTAACCTTAGAAACTTCAGGTTCGGCGTCAACTGTGATGTAACCATCGTCGTTGATACGTGGAGTAATCTTGAGTTTAATACCAGTATCTTTTTCCTTTGGTGGCTGGTCTGCGCCGCCAGGATAAATAACTTTTTCACCGACTGTAATGCTGGCTTCCTGACCATTTACAGCAGAAATTTTTGGATTGCTGAGTGTCTTGGTTTCACTGCGTGTTTCAAGACAAGAGAAGGTAGCCTTGAAGAGGAGGTTTTCTCTGTAGAAATCGCCTAAGCCAAATATTTCACCCTGCTGACCTGAGAATGCTTCCTGGTAAAGGCCAGAATCTGGATTCTGAGCAAAGTATTCTTTTGTGGAAAGTATCGGAACACCTGCGTCCAATTGTTCCAAACCAGAACCAGAAGAACCTGCCTGCCACTTGAAACCAATCTTCTTGGCAGATTCTGTCTGAACTTCAACAACCTTTGCTTCAATCATAACCTGATGAACTGGAGTATCGATTGTTTCAATAAGCTTCTTTACTTCATCAAGAAGTTCCTTGCTGCCTGATACGATAACTGCGTTAATGCGGTCATCTGTAGCAACTCTGATGTCTTTCTTGATTGTAGTAGAGATAACTTTGCTTACGTCAGCTGCCTTAGCATACTGAAGTCTCTTAGTAATTGTGAGACCTTTTTCGAATGCTTCAACGAGCTTCTTTTCATCTGCAAGAATCCAGGTGTTACCAATCTTGCGAACTGCAAAGCCATTGGTCTTGGCAATAAGATTCATTGCTTCTTCATAGTAAACGTCAGACATTTTAACGGTTACCTGACCGCGAACGCTTTTTTCAGCAATGATGTTTGTGCCAGACTGCTGTGCAATGACTTTGATGATCTGACGAATGTCAGTATCACGGAAATCAAGAGTAATGTTGTCCTCGGCCATAACTGCGCCGGGGAACCAAGTCGCAGCTGCGAGGGCAGCGGACAATAGAAGTGTTCTACTTCTCTTTTTGGTGTTACCCAAGAACCTCATTTTTCTTACCTCCGAACGGTAATTTCCGAATAATGTGGCATAAGCTATTGTTTTATAGCTATGACAGTAGACTCATCGACACCTTTTGTTTATTCCTTAACCTTTTTTTGTAATATTTTTATATTTTTTTTAAATGAAGAATTTGGTTTAAGAGCTTGCAAATAAGCATAAAAAGAGCCCCCAGATTTCTTCAACCTGGGGGCTCACAATATGGGTTTCTATTATGGACGAGTTAATCAGTCTTTGGCGTCTTCGCCGCCAATCTTGAAGGTGTGACGTCTTTGTTCTTTATTAGAATAAACTACTACTCTGTCCTGGTAGATATCGACAACCTTGAATTTGCCTTCTACAATCTGATCCTTGGAGAGAACTAGTTCTTCATTTTCGAACTTAACGTATGCAAGACGACTGCCTTCGTTACCAACGATACCGCTTACGAAAATCTTAATTGGTTTTACTGGCGGTGCAGCTGGTTTTTGCTTTTCAACTGGCTTAACTTCCTGAACCTTGCGAACCGGAGGTAATACTACCTTCTTTTCAACGATAGGTCTGAAAGGGTCCTTCTTTGGCTTTTCTACGATTGCTGTCCAAGCCTTCTTAGCGCTATCGTAATTGAGGCGATGAGGAATCTTTTCGTCCCCTTCGCGAGTCATTTTATTGCAGAGTTCTTCGATGATTTCTGATTCAGGACGGTCTGCATTAGAAGCTTGTTCTTCAGTGCTTTCTTCAGCACCACTGGTAACTCCGAAATCATCATCCTGAGCGAATACCTGTGGGGCAGCCATAAGGAAACCAGCCATACAGATGATTCCCAGGGCTCTGAGAGATGTTAATCTGCGCATTGCTTATTTCCTTTCTTAACTCAGTATGTAAACTTTTGCACTAAGAGTAATGCTGAGCATTGGGCTCTTGGAATCTTTGTCAACTTCTGATGAAACAGATACGTTCATTGAACCTGCTGCCAGGTTGATGATCTTTCTCTGTTCCATTACATTGAGGAAGCAGCTGACATTGTTGAAAGTGCCAAGTATAGTCATTTCAACTGGAAGTTCAGACCAGTCTTCAGCTCTTACCAATGGAGAAATTCTGATATCCTGGAATTTTACATTGAACTTGTTAGCAATGGTTTCAGTTGAATCAAGAAGCTTTGGTACTACAGTATTCAAAGGAATTGATTCGGTCTGGAGTTTGCTCTTCTGTTCTGTGAGCTTGGCTATTTTGTCTTTCAACTTCTTGATATCGTTATCAAGACTCTTAAGTCTTTCAAGGTCCTGCTTATGATCTTCAATCTTGGTGATAAGTTCATCTTTTTCCTTGAGAACTTCTTCAACTTCACTGAAGTAGAAGCCAACACCTGCACATATTACAAGAAGTATGCTTATTATAAAGGCTGTTGCAAAGTTATTCATATTAATCCTCCGACTTGGCTGCCAGTTCACGTGCTAAGCGACAGTTGATTTCAAATCTCCATACTGGCATTTTTTCGTAAATGTTCTTGGTTGCACTTGTTAAGAATACTTCCTGGAAGTATGGGCTACCAAGGAGAGCTTCGATGAATTTCTGAATACCTTTGGTAAGCTTTGCGCCGCCTTCTTTTGGTTCTTCCTTACCGTCTTCATTACAAGAATAAGCTGTAATCTGAACACGTCTGTCAGAGTCAATACGAAGGTTGGTTATCCAAACGGTCTTTTCTGGAACACGGGAAGTTAAAGAGCTGAGAGTCTGTGACCACTGAACGAGGTTAGCGCCAGAAAGCTGGATAAGTCTGTTAATTTCGTTCTGAAGGCTGTTGCTCTTCTTTCTAAGGTTTTCTTTTTCACTTACCTTAGAGCTCTGCTTCTTGATCTGAGAGTCAAGATCCTGTTCTTCCTGCTTGAGTTCGTCGTTGTAGGTGGCCATGTATTCCTGACCAGCTACCCAGCCGATACCAATAACAACGAGGACTGCAACTACAAAGAAAATCGGAAGGTAATTAACAACTGATACCGATTTTTTTCGTTTTTCGGTTAGTAGGTTTACTCTAATCATTAGTCTTCAGTCACTCCTCTCAATGCAAGTCCAATAGCAACGGTGAACTGCTGAAGGTTATTGTAAAGTTCTTCAGTGTCTTCAACGTTGATTGCTATGCCTTCAAGTGGATTGCCAAGGTTTACATCAGCACCGATTTCATTCATTAGATATGTGCTGAAGCCACCAAGATTGGCGCTACCACCTGACAGGATAATTCTGTGAATCATAGTTTCACGAGACTGAGCTTTGTAATAATCGAAAGATCTCTTGATTTCAGAACCAAGTTCTTCTACTGTTCCCTGAATAACTTCAGAAATTTCGTTGTCACCTGCTTCTGCACCAATAGAACCTTCAGAAATCTTTGTTGATTCAGCCTGTTCAAATTCCATCTTAAGGCTGTCTTTCAAGGCGTCAGTAATCTGGTTACCGGCAATCGGGATGTTACGGGTGAATTCAAGAACACCTGATTTCAAAACTGCGATATTGGTAGTTCTTGCACCTGTATCGATGATTGCTACAACTTCGCCGCCTTCCTGTGAATCAGCGGTTTGCATAAAAGAGTTTTCAAGAGCGTTGATTGCTGCGAGAGTATCAACGTCTACAACTTCAACCTTACCTGCGGCCTGTTTCAAAACGTCAGTATAGGAATTAACAAGTTCCTTCTGTGCTACAACAAGAAGAATCTTATATTTTCCGCCGCCTTCGCCTTCTTCTTCTTCAACAGTCTTGAGAACTGCATGTGTTACACTTACTTCATCGATTGAGTAAGGAACATACTGTTCGGCTTCAAGCTTTACAGTATCTGCAAGTTCTTCTGGGCTCATTACTGGCAGCTTAGTGAAACGCATAATAACGTTCTGGCCAGATATAGAAGCGAAGATTCTGTTTGTCTTGATTTTCTTAGCCTTGATAATTTCCTTGATGACTTCTGCAACTGCCATCGGATCACCGACGGAGCCTTCAGACATTGCATCTTGTGGCAATGGCATCATGCCGTAGTTTACCAGTTCAGGTTGTCCGGAAGGATTGTTTTTGAGTTGTACTATTTTTACAGCAGAGGTACCTATATCGATACCGCATGCTATACCGTTCGACCCAAAGCTGAGACCCATATTGTCTTCCTCCAAACTGTGTCGAAATGTTAATCTTTCGACATAAAATAAATTACTCGTCAGTTTCCTATCGACTTTTGTTTAGAAAAAACTTAATAATATTAAGCTTTTTTGTCATTATGACATAAATAATCTCAAATTTATCAAGTTTATTCTTAAATTATAATCGTTTATTACTAATTTTGTCTGAAAAATTTACATTTCGAACAAAATTTAATAGCCAAGACTTCTAAGAGCGACCCCACGATAGTAATGGGCAAGAATCTGCTTGTAGTTCCAGCCTTGCTTACCCATTTCAATAGCACCTGACTGACACATGCCAACCTGATGACCATAACCGCGGCCAAATAGGTTTATCTGGCTTATTGGCTTCAGAGCCTTTGACTGCTTCGGTGTTGCTATTGAAGTCATGCTTTTGGATTTTGACGCTTGAGAAGCAGAGACTTTACTATCGGTGGCTTCCTTGAAATTATAGGAAATACATTTCCAACCGTCTGATGGTATTCTGGCCCTGACCAGACCGCTGGATGAATACACTAATAGCTGCTTTGGTGATACCTCAGGATTAGCAAAACCATTAATCATTATATTAGAATAATTCTTGTATTTTGTTGGCTTAACTGGTTCGGCAACAGACTTGGCTGAAGCAATAATATTGGTGACCTCTGACTTGTTTCCAAGAACAAATGTGGTGCTAGGAAGATCAAAAATACGTCTTACTGTGGTGCCTTTTATTTTCTGCTCACCATTTTTTGTCTGGAAAACCATGTATGATACTCTGTCCATTTGAGATGGGGCTTCAATTTTTACGCCATAAGCTTCACTAAGAGTTACATTTTCCTTTGCTAAGGCTGCACGCAACTGAGGAACAGAAATTTCCTGATTCCAGCGATATTTACTGCCTTTGGTGCAAAAATCGCATTTTACACGTGTCAGATATGGAAGCTGCGCTCCGCCAAATACATCTGAATTGTTTGAAGTCATTCCACCGCAGGTTGCAAAATACAGTGCAGTGATAGGAGTGCCGTTGTGAGTTAAAATATAGGCCTTAGTGGATTTTACAGCACTGTCTACTGCTGCCCGCTCTGCCTTTACACCAGAATAAACCTGGCAGTGGGTTGTGCTACAGATGTCTGCATTGTCTGAACTGTGGCGGCCTTTATGTGAGTAGGCATAGGTTCTGGCAATAATAGCCTGAGCCTTTAAGGATTCATCTGGTGAACTGGCGCCTATTTCACTACCAACAACACCCCTCAGATAATCTTCAAGGCTTACGATATTTACAACAGTTGCACCTGAAGAAGTGAATTTAATTGCAATGGAACCACGATATTCATTTCCGTTGAATTTAAAAAGACTTTTGTTCGGCTTAAAGGAAAGAGTTTCGTTAAGATACTTCGGTGGTTCAGGCTTTTTGGCTTTCTTGCTCTTTTTGCCCTTCTGCGGTTTTTCTTCTTTTACTTCTATTTTTGAAGTCCAGGTAAATTCTTCATTAGCCTTCAAGCTTTTTACACGTTTACCCTTGGAATTTACTACCTGCCCGCCGTTTGGGAAACTTACTTTTACGTCTGAATATGTGCCGCTTCCTAGCTTTACGCGTATGTCAGGCTCTTTTATGCGTTCTTTTCTAGGGGTTCTTTCAACATTCAGATTCTGCTTTTTAACAGTCTGAGATGCCTTAACGTCTGCTGGCTTGCTGTTTGTTGTTTTTGCCTGTGAAGCCTTGGTTGCTGCAGGCTGACTCTGCGAAGCCTTAACTGTTGTGGATTGATTGGGAGTAGCTTTGTTTGCTGTATTCTGGCTTTGAGAAGCTTTTACTGCTGTGCTCTGGTTTGTTGAAGCTTTGGGCTGAACAACCTTAATCGCAGAGCTGGATGTTACCTTGCCAGTAGTCAGGTTGTTTTTTGATGAATTTGCTATGACAGGTTTGGAAGCAGTTGTAGCAGCTCTAGTTGCAATCGGCTTATAATCAGCAGTTTCTGTCTTTGATGTATCAGCATTGGTTGAGGCATCACTGCTTTGAACGGAGGCTCTTGTTGATGCTGCGTCAGTTGTTTTTGCTGTATTAGTGGAGTCTGTCTTTGCACTTGTCTTGTCAGACTTCGAGGATATCTGGTCGAAAAAAGCTTTGGCCTTTGCCTGTCTTTCTGAACTGCTTAAATTTATTGAAGATGAGGCTTTTACTGTTGGAGCTTTTTGAGAACTGCTAGAATTAGCACTGCTTGAATTAGCTGCAGAAGCCTTTTCTTCTGTCTGAACCTTTTTTACTGCTTTCTTTGGACCAATATTTTCTTTACGATAATCGCTTTCTTTTAAAGGGATTACCTTTGATTCCTTGTTTAATGCAGCCTGTGATATAGAAGAGAAGGCAAAAGAGAAAAACAAAGCTAGAAGTAGTAAATAATTAGAACTTCTATTCATTTTTGCCTCCGTTTATCTATATTTATTTTTTATTAATCAGTCTTCTAATAAGCAGGGGTAATGCTTTTTGTCATCCCTGTATCTGTCATGCTCACTGAAAATACAGCCACAGTATTTCTGACGATACAATTCATATTTCCTGGCAAGCTCATGTGAACCTCTGAAGCCAGGTCTGAAATCTGTGTAATGGAATTTTACACCATATTTTTCAGCTGCTTCATTGCCAACCTTCTGCAGTAATTCATGATTCTGGTATGGACTTATAAGAAGGGTAGTGGAAATCTCATCGAATCCGTGTTCCTTGGCGGCCTTGGCTGTTGCCTCAAGTCTAAGGCGATAGCAGGTGGCGCAGCGTTCTGATCCGAAATGACCATTCAATGCTTCAAGAAAACGATTAAGTCCATATTCAATATCACCCTTAATTATGGGCAATTCATAAATCTGAGCCATCTTAATAAATGACTGCAATCTCATGTAATGCTCAACAAAGGGATGAATATTTGGATTTTCCCAGAAAACTGCGGTCTGACCTTTCCCTACTTCTGCTTCAAGAATAGGGTAAGAGCCTGACAAGCAGGGACCGCAGCAGGTATGCAGCAATATCATTTTACTATTACTCCAGAGAGGGTGTAGTTACGAGCGGCAGTAATCTTTACATTAACAAAATTACCAATCATGCTTTCATCGCCTTCAAAATCAACAGGTCTGCCGGTGCGGGTCTTGCCCAGCATACGATTTTCAGAGCGTGAAGCGCAGGTTTCTACAAGAACCTCAACGGTTTTGCCAATCTGTTTCTGGCTTTCTTCATTGGAAATCTGATTCTGAACTTCGATAAGTCTTGCCAGACGGCCTTTCTTAACCTCGTCACTCAGCTGTTCCTTCATGGCAGCAGCCTTTGTGCCAGGTCTTGGAGAATAGTAATACATATAAGCAGAATCATATCTGACCTGCTTTACAAGGTCGATTGTTTCTTCAAATTCTTCTTCGGTTTCGCCTGGGAAACCGCAGATGATGTCTGTGCTAAGGCTTACACCAGGTATGTTTTCGCGGACCTGTCTGATTAAATCAAGATAGCGTTCACGGGTATAGCCTCTGCGCATAACTTCAAGAACACGGTTGTTACCAGCCTGGAAGGGGAGGTGATAAAGCTCACAGACCTTTGTTAGCTTGGCAATTCTCTTAATTGCTTCTTCTGTGAAATCTCTCGGGTGAGAAGTCAGGAAGCGAACCCATTTGATGCCATCAATCTTTTCGATTTCTTCAAGAAGTGTTGCAAAGCCTTCCTTCATGCCAAGGTCTTTGCCGTAAACATTTACGTTCTGACCGAGAAGCATGATTTCCTTAACGCCATTATTGGCAAGATCCTTGATATAGGTCAACAGTTCGTCTAAAGGACGGCTGATTTCCGGCCCTCTTACATAAGGAACGATGCAGTATGCACAAAAATTAGTGCAGCCGCGGATAATATTAACCATTGCGGAGAATGGGCGTGTGAGAACGATTCCGTCAGCTGTTTCACCTTCGAAGGTGCCTTTGCCAGCGAAATTGCCAAGGGCTTTTTTCTTACTGTCAGCTTCTTCAAGTAGCTGTGGAAGCTGGTTAATGTCATTGGGACCAAATACTATATCAACCATTGGAAGCTGCTTCAGAAGCTCGCTTTTGTGATTCTGGGCCATACAGCCGGAAACACCGATTACGAGGTTTGGATTCTGGCGCTTTAATGGAGCAAGTGATCTGATTCTGCCGAAAAGGCGTTCTTCAGCGTGTTGTCTGACGCTGCATGTATTAAAAAGGATTAAATCAGCTTCTTCTTCGTTTTCGGTTTCTATATAACCCATTGGAAGAAGGATGCCGCGCATGCGCTGGGCATCAGCCTGATTCATCTGGCAACCAAATGTATTCAATACAAATTTTCTTGTTTGTGTGTTCATGGGCGATAGTGTAGCATATTTTTGTGTTAAATAAAAGGGTATAAAGATTAGAAGCGGTATCTTCCAATCTGTTTGTTGGCATTGTTGGCATTGTTGGCATCGTTGGCATTGTTGGCATTGTTAGCGTCGTTGGCGTGGTTGGCATTGATGGCATTGTTGGCATCGTTGGTATTGTTGGCATTGTTGGCATCGCCCTCCTAGGCCCGAAGAGCCGCCCTTCTAGGCCAAAGGCCGCCCTCCAGCGCAGCGGCCCTTTAAATAAAGCACCAAGTTTCTAGATTCATCATTACGAATTATGTTATACTGAACTCTCAGGTGAGGTGTTCTATGAAAAATATTAAACTGAAAACTTTGGCTGTGGCTGCTTTGATTAGTGCTTGTTTCCCTGCTTTTGCCCAGGATGATGAAGCTGTCATCGCTGATAATATAGTATATTCCAGAGCCTTTGTTAAAGGGCAGGAAAGAAACGTAGTATTTGTTGACGATGTCCCATGCTATGAAATCATGACACGTTCAACATCTGAAGCTGCTAAGCTTTTCTTTCTCTTCAGAAACTTCAGCGAATCTACAATGAAGGTCATGGGTGTGAAATGGTTCAAGGCTATATTGCTTTCCTCACCGATGGGCAGTCAGGAACAGTTTAATATTAAGACATATTACGACAGCAGTAATGCTTTTCAGTTTTCTCCAGACCGCCTGACCTTTTTTAAAAGCAAAAACAAGGCTATGGTTGAATCTGTGACCGGAATAGATTTAATTGGAATGAACATCTCTGATGTCATTGATATTTTCGGTGATGGAGTCAGAACCACAGCAGGCAATGGTAGCAGATACATGCACAACATGTGCGACTTAAATTCCAGTGCTGACGACGAAAGAATCTATTTCTACACTGAAGATGATATTGTTACCGAAGTTGCATACGAATATGAACCTTCAGAACACATAGCTTCCGGCTTGAAATCCTTCTGGGGCTATACTCCTGTTCCCGAAGGCTGGTGCACTAAAGGTGAATGCAGCTATAACAATGTAAAAATCCGTGAAAGCATTCCAGATGGTGAAGTTGTTGGCAAAATCAATGTTGACGACGGCGCTGACATGGCTGAAGTAATGGTTTTGAAAACAGCAACACTCGGCCATAAATATAACTGGGTTAAAGTTGTTACCAAAACAGGCGTAACTGGCTGGGTATACGGAAAATTCGTAAGACCTGGTGTTATAGGCACTTCCTTTGAAAGATGTCTTAATGACTCTATTGAATATTGCAAATGGTTTGCTGAAAACCCGAATAATGTTCCTAATTCTGTGGTTGCCGGCAAAAACATCTACGATATTACAACTAAGTATTTTGATACTTGCAAAATAGAATACACTATTGATGATGCAGGCAGAGAAGCCTTCTATTCTATTGAATATACTGCCCCGGGAAATAGATTTTCCGACAGGTTCTGCGGTCTTGGCATCGGTGACGATATTTTTGCTGCCAAGAACTTCGCTTACTACATGGAAGAAGCTGATGCTGTCCCATTTGAAAATTATCATGAATTCCAGGACAATTCAGTTCGCAGCTGGATAACCGTCGACAGAAAATACCAAATCACCGTCGAAACAGCCGATGGTGTCGTTTCCCGAATCACCGTGAGAGTATTCTGATCAATCCGATATCTGCAACGGATAACAGGATGGGAGCGGATAAACAGCCGGGCAGACCAGATTTAAGCCTCGGCATTAGGTGATTACTGCTTTACCTACGTAAGTTTCAACTATGCGGTTGTTACATAGCTGAAAACAATTAGCAACGGATAACAGGATGGGAGCGGATAAACAGCCGGGCAGACCAGATTTAAGCCTCGGCATTAGGTGATTGCTGCTTTACCTACGTAAGTTTCAACTATGCGGTTGTTACATAGCTGAAAACAATTAGCAACGGATAACAGGATGGGAGCGGATAAACAGCCGAAAATCTAATGAATGATGCTTCGCGTATGAATTAGGCTGACGCCTATTTGGTAGATACTTGGTTCTGCTTCCCCCATGTGCAAATCAGAAAAATAGTTCCAGTGTTTGAATTAGGAATGCTATAATATGGTCTGAAGTGTTGCTAAAGAGGTAGGTAATGAAAAAGTTTTTCAAGAGATTGTTTATGTTGGGTTTATTGTTTGTTCTCATGGCTTTTATGATATTATTCATTATGTATTTTAAAGATCCTCTGTTTAGGGCAGAGAAAAGAAGTTTTCTTGGGTATATTGATATGCTCAGATATTGTTATTTCTGTGACCCAACTGGTGAATCCGCTGCTTTTGTTGGTTTGATGTATCATGATGGTGGTAGAAGTGGAAATCCAAGACGTGAAGAACTAGCCGAATACTGGACATTGAAGGCTGCCAACAAGGGCTATGGACCGGCTATGGTTGATATGGGCAGAATCTGTATTTCAAAGGATAAAGTTGACGAAGGCATTCTATGGTTTGTAAAAGCTGCCAAAAACGGTTGTGAATGCGAAGAATACAAAGAACTGATGAAGCCTGTAACTATGGAAGAAATCAATGAACTACAGAAGGAAACAGAAGAACTTAAGCGGAAGGCTGAAAGCCTAAACAGGGAAATGAAGCTGGAATAGTCTGATCGAATACGAGAGAACTTAATCTATAACAGTAACATTGGACAAATTCTCTCTTTTGAAAAGCAAATCATATCGAAATTTTATACCGATTACGATATGATTTGCCGGTATTTCTGCTTTTACTATTTTTTTAGCCACTGGTCAAGCCAACGGAAGAATTCACGCTGCCAGAGAATACTGTTCTGAGGCTTCTGAATTTACAGTAGTTAATCTCTATATTTCACATAGGTGATATATCTTTCTGGTATCTTGAAAAGAGTTTATCATATAATTTTATTGATTTATAAACGTCAATGTGTTTATTGATTTTATGAAATAAAGCATTAAAGAAGTCTTCGTATAAAAATTCCTCAGCACCATCTAATTCGGCTATTACGGGTATAATATCAATATCAGCAAAACTGTTAAACTCTATCTTTGAAAGATTTATTTCAACATTAGAGATTTTTCTAAAAAATTCAAGTATACTTTTACTACTGCACGAAATTATCGTGCTATAGCAATTTTGTATGTCATCTGGTCTTAAAATTCCTTTTTTCTGATATAGATTAAATAATTTTTCTATTATAAGCTTTGAATTATGATTGTGACCAATACAAGCAACCTGCAAAGGCGTATTATTTTCAAAATCCACTATTTTTAAATCTGCTCCATTGTCTAACAAATAATTAAAATTTTCTAGCCTATCATACCTAATAGCTAAGAATATTGGAGATTGATTTTGCATATTCAAAGCATTTATGACACTTCCATGGGCCAACAGAAATTTAACAGTCTCAAGACTACCAAGCTTGGCTGCAACATGAAGAATAGTATTACCGTAATAATCTTTTGCCGATATGACCTCAGGCCATAATTTGCACAAATACTTAACCCAATCATCTTTTTTTTCTGCTATAGCTAATTTAATAGCCTCTAATAAATGTTCTTGTTGTTCAGCAGATTCTTTCGTAATTTTTTTTGTTTTAAAATCTTTTACACTTATATTTTCATTTATAGCAGCAATATAGATATTGCTGACTGGCATTAACGCTCTTTCTAGACTTTTTTCATCAATCAATGCTTTTTCTTTTTTTAATAATAATATCGAATATGAGTCTTTGGAATTCTCATTTTTTTCAGATAGATTTTGTAACTCGGAAAGATACTTTAAAGCTACTTCAAATTTTCCACTTTGCCTATAGATATCTATTCGTCTTAAATAATCTGTAAATTTTAATTCACTGATGCATTGTCCATTTTTACTGCGTTCAAAAAACTTCTCTAATTCAATTAATGAATTACATATTATTTCATTTTTATTTTTGGGGTTATAACAAATCGCAAACTTATATAGTATGCTAAATTTCTGATATTCTGTAATTTTGTTATTAAGACATTCCAACACATATATATACTTTTCAGCAGGATTATCGCGCTGGCAGGCAAATTCATAATTACTGCAAAAAATATTATAATATAATTCTTTTAAATTATCATAATCATAATCCCCGTTAAGACAAAAGCACTTACAAAAAGGGCATTCTGGTGGTAAACAAAAACGTATATGTTGGGGAAAACCATCCATACAGAAAGACTTAGTCTTATTTTTAGAAATAAAAAACGATTTCGAATTTATCGGGAAATATATATCACAAACAGTACAAAAACAAACATCATCATATGCTACTTGTTTTTTTAATATTTCATTCAGTTCGTTTACAGAATAGTCTAAGCGCGTTCTAGAACCTAATCCACTATCAAAAAGCAATTTCTGCCTATATTCTTCTAATTTGTGAACCAAATCATCAGGAATATCAACACCATTAATGGTCTCACAGTAAATATCTACATTACAGAATAAAACAAATAAAAGCAAAAAATAATTTATAAATTTCATAATTTCCTAACCTTTATAGCAAACCCACTAGGACTATTCTTACCCGTTGAATGCTGCCAATAATCCTTGGAATCAAAGAAAAATTCACTGCCACCATCAAATTTCACAAGTTCAGAAAATTTAAGTTTTAAGAAATCATTTTGGATTTCTTCACCTTTTGATGAATTCTTAGATGGCACAGCAATCTCTTATAAAGAATTACAATATTGCTGCCATCTCAAATAAGCAATTTTAATATATTTTGAAATTTTATTAAATTTATTAGAACTCATCAAACACCTCCTGATAAAACAACTAATTCAATGTAAACATATCAAAAAATAAATTTTTACACAACACTTAAACTCAATAAGATTCTGTTATCCTGTTATGTTCTATGCCGACTTGCTTGTCCTGCTTTCTCGGCCAACAGCCAACAACAGCCAACAACACCAACAATGCTAACAATGCTAACAACGCTAACAATGCTAACAATGCTAACAATGCCAACAGTGCCAACAACGCCAACTATGCCAACAGTGCCAACAACGCCAACAGCTGTATTAAATCACACTTCAACATCCACTGCTATAAAATAGGGTATTGCAAACTAGGGAATTTTAAGTATTGCAAACTAGGGAATTTTAAATATTGCAAATCAGGGAAAATTTTGCTAGATTACTTTGTGAAAGCTATATTGGTTGGTGGGAGAAGATAGCATGGAGTATTATACGCGTTATGTTGAAAAGAGTATAAAAAATGCACTTGAAACTTCCGGGGCTATTGTTGTTACAGGACCTAAATTCTGTGGAAAGACAACAACCTCAAAGCTATTTGCTTCGAGTTCATTTTCCTTAGATACAAAAGCTAAAATTATGCTTGGCGAAGCAAATCCATCTGATATTCTAATCGGCGAATCACCAAGATTGATTGATGAATGGCAAAATATACCAGATCTTTGGAATGAAGCTAGAGTAGCCATAGATGCCAGCGATAAAAAATTTGGATTGTTCATTTTTACGGGAAGTTCTACACCCGCCGATAAAAAAGAAATATATCATTCAGGAACTGGACGTATTGTTTCAGTTATGATGAGGCCATTGTCTCTTTATGAATCGCGCGAATCTACTGGGGCGGTTTCACTAAAAGCATTGTTTGATGGACAAAAGAAGGTGTTTTACGCCAATGAAGGAAATAATCTGATAGATATTGCGTTCTATATTTGCCGGGGAGGTTGGCCTCTTTCTGTTTTGGCGGGCAGAGAAAAGGCACTAAGGGTAACAAAAAATTATGTTTCCACATTGTTTGAGTTCGAAAACAACAAGAACGCAAAGTTCAGAAACAAGAAAAAATCTACATTTATTACAATGTTAAAAAGCTATGCGAGAAACATCTCTTCGGAAGTTAGGCGAAAAATTCTGATAGATGATATTTCTTCTCATGAGGACAGAGGTATTGACCCAGATACATTTGATTCTTATAAAGAGGCTCTGGAAGACCTTTATATAATAAAGGATATTGATGCATGGAATCCAAATTTCAGAAGTAAAACCAGCGTAATCACCACTCCGACGCGGCATTTTGTGGATACTTCGATTGCAACCAATATTTTGAATATTTCTCCAAGCGATTTTATTAATGATCCTGAAACTTTTGGTTTATTTTTTGAAGATTTTGCAGTAAAGGAACTTTCTGTTTATACTGATTTTCTTGGTGGTGAAGTCCGTCATTACCGTGATTCAAACGGTTTAGAATGTGACGCTGTTATTCATCTGGAAGATGGAAGATATGGAATCATAGAAATAAAACTTGGCGGTGAAAGTCTGATTAATTACGGTCGAAGTCGTCTTAATCTTCTTGAGAATAGACTTATTAATGAGGGGAATCACGCCCCTGTATTTAAAATGATTCTTACTGCAACAGGTTCTGCATATACTACAGAAGATGGTGTTCATATTGTTCCCGTAAACACCCTAAAAGATTAACAACCTATTTTTTACAAAATTACCAAGACCATTACAACTAAAATATTAGCGAATATTTTTAATTTTTCACTAAAAAATGAGCGAATGTCTTAGATTTTTCGCTAAAATATCAGTGAATGAGAAATTCCTTCTCTAATTTGTGATTTAATTCTTCTTTTTGTTTTATAGAAAAGACTCTTAGCTCTTATTCCATTTTATAGACGATATTGCCGTTAACTATAGTTGCAAAACACTTCTTTTTCTATGTAGCGATGCTTTTTCGAACTTAGGTTTGTTGCCCCATCCGTCTGCTTCGCAGCCACCTTCCCCATTGCAAGCAATAGGGAAAGTCCTTAGAGTATCGAAATCTTATATCGGTTACTATATGATTTGCCGGTGTTTCTGCTTTTATTAGTTTTTTAGCCACTGGTCAAGCCAGCGGAAGAATTCACGCTGCCAGAGAATACTGTTTTGAGGCTTCTGAACCCAGTGACATTCGCTTGGGAAAAGCACCATGCGTGTAGGAACACCGCGCATCTTAGCAGCATTGAATGCCTGCATTGTCTGCGTATAACTGATGCGGAAATCGTTTTCGCCAGTAACTACCATAATTGGGGTATCCCAGTTCTGAACATAATTCTTCGGGTCTGCTTCACGGTAGGTTCTCATAGCAGTGGCATTATCA
>JAZRWI010000060.1:0-34547 GCA_045599645.1 Candidatus Avigastranaerophilus sp. | reverse complement strand
GGTTAAGCCAAAAGGTCGATTTGTTAAATAGTAGAATAAAATTGTTCATACCAATGATAAGACAACTTCTACCTGCGGCAAAATAATCGTCAATAAAAAAGCAAGTCTACTCTTGCAAAGATTTGCTTTTTTATATACAATGTCATCTAGAAATAAAAACGGAGGTATTTCAATGCCAGCAATTAATATTCAAGACAATATTCTTCAGTATCTCAAAGAAGAAAAAGAAGCCGTTAAGATTTTTTTAATGAAGGGTTTCCAGATTCAAGGTACAGTTTTAGATTTTGACACATTTGTCATTCTTCTGGAATCAGAAGGAAAGAAGCAGTTGATTTACAAGCATGCAATTTCAACACTTCAGCTGCCAGACAATTTCAATCTTCCAAGCGAAAACTGAAGATAGAGTTTTGAAAGACCGCATTTAATATGCGGTCTTTTTTTATCCTTATTTTATGACATTGTTTAATTTTTGAACACTTTATATGGTTTTGATTAAAAAATATTCAAAACAACAAATAAAAATAATGGTTAAATAGTACACATCTATCAATAATGCACACAATTATGCACGGCATAATACTTTTTGTAAAATTCTTTTCAGCACCACCACTGAGTTTTAGAAAGTTTCCCGAAACTTTTTAAAATATTTTTAAATCTTGGCACACATATTGCATATAACATGGCAACACTGCACGACTTATTCGTCAGTTGTCTTCAATCATTCCTTTCCTTGATCAAGGCTACCTCATAGAAGTGTGGCCTTTTTTTTTGCCTGTTTTATTTGAAGTTATTGTATTCTTTAGCTGAGATTTGTTCTTCTGTGAATGTTAAAATATTATGCACAGCAGGAGCTTCCAATGGTTTAAAATCCCTATTGGCAAGATTTGTATTATCCCAGACTCTTCTTCTCAAAATATTATTGCCACTATTAGAACCGTCGACGAAATATTCAGGTTCTGCCCGACCTATTCTTATATCGCCGCCGTAAATTCTCTGAATAATAAATCCTGGTTTCTTCAGATAATCTTCGGGATTCCCAATTTCATCCTTTGATTTCTTACCAGAGTTACCAATACGCCATTCAGAGGCTCTACGGCATGAGCTAATTAAAGTAGCATTGATTGTTATTTCTGGAATATACAGACCATCATTAGCATCTTTTGATGCTTCGTCAAAGAGTCCGGAAATAAGACCTGCAGCTCCACACCCAGGATCAAATTCCTGTTCTTCTTCAATCATAGCCTGTTTCCAAGCCATTTCAAAAATTCTATCCTGTTCGTCAACAGTTAAGTCTCCACCACTTCTAACAGCTTGTTTAATGTATTCAAGTATTTCATCACGAGCCTTACTGTCTTTGATGCCAAATTTTGGATCTAATGTATTCCCACCAGGCATAAAAAACATCTGGAGATCTTCAACATTAGCAAAATAGCTTCCACTGGAATTAATCTCAGGATAATTATATAAAAAAGCCATCGTGCCATATCTAGGCTCAGGCATACCATCTTCCCCAACAGAACTGGAAACACCACGTATGGAATCTCTATCTTCGGGTTCTGCGGAACAGACAATCTTCTTTAATTCATTTTCAATTTCAATTGTAGAAGGATGCATGCTCTTGGCAAGGCAATAAAGGAAATAAGGTTTAACTTCATTCTTAATGAATTTACTTGGTCTGGAAACGTCAATGAAGACACGTCCCTCAGACATTACCATTGCTCCAACCTTATTATTGTCCTTACCATTTTTAAGTGTCTTCTTATAATCAGAGTAATAACTATCTTTATAAATCTGGCATGTAGCAGGATTCTGGTTAAAATCACCGGCAATAACAATATCCTTAGTGCTATATATTGTTATGCTCTTATCAGGACATCCCCATATTCTAAGTGGCACTTCAGAATAAATAAGAATCTTTCTGCCAGATAATTTTTTAATAATATCAGGATCATCAGAGTCAGCAGAGTCGATATTATCAACTTCCTCTTCTTCATCACCAAGGGCTTCATCCTCACTAGAAGATGCTCTGACAGTTCTTTTGTCCTCATCATCTCTTGGAACAGCTTTTACTCTATAATCTTTAAAATCCAAATCATAATATTTAGTATTTGGATCATATGGATTCTTGTAATTGCTTACAGGAAGTGAAGTTTTTGAATCAAGAACTAAGCCGTAGGTTTTATTATTTGTAGCAGTTTTTTTGATTCTTTCTTTAGGTAATCTGGTAAATTTGATGGGGTGAGCACCATGTGGTCCGTCAACGATGTATCCATCAAAATCTTCGAAATCACTAACATATACAGAATCATTCTTATTTGTTAATTTATGTGTTTCTTTGTTTGAAAACTGCAAATCAGTGTCTTTCAAAGCTCTTATAAGTCCAGGAGTTTCAATTTTTTCGTTTTCTACCACTTCTGAGCCCTTACAAGCTCCACCAGCAGTATTAAAGGTTATCCAGTTATGTCCATAAAGTCTGCCGCCTCTAAGCTTGTTTTCTCTTTTTTCATATGGCCCAAGAGCACCGATATCAAGCATTTCACCATCAAACAACAGATGCTCGCCAGCCGGGTATCTTCTTTCAAGAAGCGCAGTAATCTTTCTATAGGTTTCTTCCTTTATGCCCCAGCCACCGCCTACTTTTACAACTATTTCGGCTCTAGTATACATTTCAGATTCGCGCAGGGCTCTTGTCTTAGCATTTTCTCTAGAGCCAAAATTCTGAGCGAACTTAGCCTTGAATTCACCATAATCGGTAAAACCGCCATAAATACCGTTTTTAACCCCATTAAGCGTCATGTTATCCATTTTTCCAATGAGGGAATCACGGCTTTTAACCGGTGAAGTCCATCGTTTAGCAGATTTTACAGAATAATAACGGTGAGTATTATAAGCTCTATTGGCATTTAATTCTGCAACAATGCAGTTTAAGGCTGCTTCCCCAAGATTAGAAGCAACAAAACGTCTGACGTCCTTAGATTGAAGCTGATGGTGACCACTTCTTACCCTTCCAAAAATATAAAAGAAAATCAATAGTAAAGATACAAAGACCAATACTATTAAGTAGCCAGAGCCTCGTTTTGAATTTCTAATATATTTAATCATGGGTGTATGAATATCTCTTTTCCGCGTTTATAGAAACTGGTATTCATAGTAATAGTGTAAATATTTTCTTTATCCTTTTCGTTGTCATTACGATGTCTTTCTATAACCATCTTAACGTGGATCAGACTATTACCTGTTCCTGCTTCACTTAAAGGAATCTGTTCAATCAGCTTATCACTTGATGATTCAATATTAACAGCCTTAAAAGGCTTGCGAATAGTTCTGTAGATAATCAATTCCTTAATATTATCAGCAATAACCTGCCTTTGGCGGCTATGTTCACCACTTTTTTCTTCAACATGAGCATTTCTTACCAATCTGTATCTTATTGGGCCGTCACTGCTGGCTGGTTGTTCACCTTCTCCCGGCTTATTCATTGGTTCCAGTTCGTATTCAATAGTAGATATCTGGGAAATCTGGCCACCTAATGGGCTGTCGAAGGATATTCTAGGATCTATTTCTGAACTCTGCACTATCATTATTGAGCCAGAAGTTGTTTCCAGTGAGCTGACCTGGTCTAGAGGAATTGGCGTCGGTTTAACAATTCTAGTAGCTTCTCGGATATCATCACCCATGAAAGCCAAAACACGCCTGAAGCCTTCATTTGTCTGTAAAGCATCAATGCTCTGAGTCACGGCTCTTGTCTGAGAGAAGAAAATTTGATAAGCAAAACCAAGGATGAAGCACATAATAAGTGCAACAACCAAGATTTCTACTATGGTAAAAGCAAATCTTCTCTTCATAGATAAGTGCCTTTAGTTAATATCAGCTATAGAAGATGAGACTACGAATTTCTCTTTCTTAGCAGACTTATCTGTATTCCACTCAACAGTAACAGTTATAGTTTTAAGGCCAATGGAGCGCTGGTTGTCTGTAGCTGCTTTCACGTCCTTAATCTCAACATGTCTATGATACTTTGCGAAACCCGAATCATAATCAGGAACAATAAGATCATTATCTCCGTTTACTGAATTAAAATCAGTTTCAACACTATTTGAACCGGCATTTTCATCGTCCAGGAGTTCAAATGGTGCGGAACGGGCAATCTCTAATGCCTGCTGGGCCAGTGCCACAGCAACGCTATAATCTCTAAGCTTCTTTGATTGGTCAAAACCAGACGTCATAATAATTCCGAGAGTAAAAAGAATTGCCAATAACAAAATAGTTATCAACAGCTCTGGCAATGTAAACGCCCGTTTTTTGATTATTCTCATCATTATGTAATTCACCTAAGATTAAAGTATCATTTATTGTTATTTTGAGCAATACTTTTAGGAGTCGTCTCAGTTAATTCAAAGATGGCGTTCAACTTTCACAACTTTTATGTTTATTGCTTTTTATGGCTTGCTTGTGGTATAAAAATATATCTATATTTGGGGCAAAGTAAGATGAAAGAATTTGTTTGGAAGTGGTTATTCTGGGCTTCGCTGGTGTTCTGTTTTTCGCTGGCATTGAGCCTTGGTGTAGCCTATTGGTTATACAATACAGCCCCCCACAACGAATACACCCCATTATTTGCCTCCGGGTTCGGTTTTGCCGTAGGTTTTTTTGGATTAGGCGCTATAGTATTCTTTTTGTTTGACCGTCTTTCCAACATGGAACCAATTCTAAAAGAAGTAGAAAACGAATTCTTCAATAAAGTATTAAAAGAGCTTCCATTTCTGTTTTTTGCTCTGCTGTATTTCTTTGGCTTAGCACTTTATGTCGGTCTTTTCCTACTTATACTAACCTATATAAAGAATAGCTGCGTATGAAAGCTACCTTAAAAAAAATAACAAAAAACATTAAACGCTTCTTTCATAAGCTTGATTTTTTCCAGCTGATGGTAATCCCGGTATTACTTCTTCTTTTATGCTTTTCAATAGATTTTAAGAGCAATAATATAAACATAGGCGTAGTATTGCCGTTATCAGGCAATTTCAAGAATAGAGCCCAGAATCATCTTGACGGAATAAACCTGGCAATCAGGCATATAAATAATCAAGGTGGAATAAACAACCGCAAGATTGAACTCCACATTAAGGACAGCAGTGCCAATGATGTTACAGAAGCAACTCGTGACCTTATCTATAATTCAAAATCAGAAGCTATACTAGGTGGTTTTACTTCAGAAGAAACAAGAAAAATCCAGTATATATCAGAGAGAGCTCTGATCCCGTTTATTACAGGCATATGCACACATTTTGAAATAGCTCAAGCTTCAACTCACACTTTCAGAACAATAACAGATGACCAGCATCAATTTGATATTCTTTCGTCATATTCCAGCAGCCGTTATGATATAAGACGTCCGGCTATCATCTATGACATGGAACTCTACGGTGAAGAAAGCGCCAGAAAATATTCTGAAATCAGCGCCAAATATTATCAACAAATAACTAGCAGTGTTTCCTTCAGCAAAGGAACTGTAAATTTTAAAACCCATCTTGCCGAACTGTTTAAATCACGCCCGGATTCCTTAGTTATTCTTGCTCCAGCCGCAGAATCAGCATTAATAGTAAGGCAGGCTAGAGAAATGAGATTCAAGAACCTGATAATTGGTGCAAATCAGTGTAATTCCAGTGAATTCATGCAATTAGCCGGAATACATTCAGAAGGTGTCATAACTACCCTGCCCTATAATCCAAGAGCTGGTGGCCAATTGTCAGACAACTTTTTAAATTCATTTCAGGAAGTATATGGCCGCCAAGCAGATGCTGATGCTGCTACTGGCTATGAATCAGTAATGGTTCTCGCCTTTGCGTTAGGAAATACAGCCAACAATCAGGAACAGTCTCTCAGAGAAAGTCTGGCCTCCTGTCACGGATGGGATAGTATCATCGGTTCAGGCGGTTTTGACAATTATGGTAATCAGGTAAGACCAGCCGAAATAGCAATAATCAAAGAAAAACAAGCAATCCCAGTTTCTTTGGAGGGTTTGTTTTAAATGAAAATAAACAATTATAATATCAAAGATTTCTTTTTAACCCATAAGAAAGCAACAATAATTTCATTGTCTGTTATTGTTGTAATCCTATTGTTAGCAATAATAACCAGAAATTCAGCACCAGAAACAGTAAAAATAGAACAATCGCAGATCTCTTCAGAAAATAACGCTAACGAAAGTAATATTCCAGTTCAAAGCGCAGCAAATACCAAAAACAAGAAAAATCTTATTGTTCCATTCAGCAAACCAATTAATACCCCACCAATAAACGATATTAAAGTAGATCATTCAGGGAATGTATGGCTGGCAACCAATAACGGTGTTTACAAGTTAAGCAGCAACGAACTCACTGCCTATACAAAGCAGAACAGTAAATTTCCTTTTCCACAAGCAGAATGTATAGAATGCTTACAAAACGAAATTTTTGCAGGTAGTCTTTATGGACTCTGCAAGCTTAGCAAAAATGATAGTTTCAAGAATATAACAGACCAATATCCTCTTCCTTCCAATGTTATACTGTCTATCTTGTGGGATAACAGTAATCTTTGGCTTGCAACAACAAAAGGTGTTGTTTTCAAAAATTCCAACGACCAGATTGATTGTTTAACAACCGTAAGCACTAACAATGGTTTAAAAAACGATTGGTGCACAAACCTTATACAGTTTAATCAGTATCTGGCAGTATCAAATGACAGTGGCCTGAGTATTTGGAATATCCAGTATCCGGCTGCAAATCCTACAGTCTGGAAAAATCTTGAACATACAAAGACCAATATCCCAAGACCTATTAATGATATTGCATTTGACGGGAAAAACATATGGCTTGCTACCCCATCTGGTTTAATTTTATTAAAAACCTCATTGAAACAGTTATATGATTTTTCAAGAGAATCAATCAGTTACACTGAACCAAACGGACTTCCATCTTCCAAGATAAACACTATGGTTTACCATAAAAATTCGCTTTGGCTTGGCACAGCAAAGGGCTTAGCAAGATTTCGCAACAACCAGATACAGACAATTTCTCCTTTGTCAGGTGAAAAGTCTGAAGAAATCAGGAAACTTGCGGTTCATGGCGATATACTCTGGATTGGAACAACTAATGGCATTCAATATATAAACACAGCGGTGGTAGATTAAATGCAGGAAATAAAAGAAAAATTAGAATCCTTACGACAGCAGATACGCAGGCATGAATATCTATACTACGTAGAATCTAATCCTGAAATTTCAGATAAAGAGTTCGACATTCTTTTAAAACAGCTTGAAGACTTAGAAAAACAATATCCGGAATTAATTACGCCTGACTCCCCGACACAGCGCGTAGGAGGTTCTGTAACTTCCTTTGAATCTATAAAGCACCGAGTTCCAATGATGAGTATAGAAAATTCATATTCTCTACCGGATATAATGGAATGGATAGCTCGTTGCGAAAAACTCCTAAACCGCAGTCCATTCCCTGTTGTAGCAGAATTGAAAATAGACGGTATTTCTGGTTCATTCAATTATAACGAAGGTATCCTTGTAAACGGTGCAACTCGTGGCAACGGTATAGAAGGCGACCTGGTTACTAACAATATAAAAACCGTTAAATCATTACCGCTCAATATTTCAAGCAAGCTTGACATAGACGTAAGAGGAGAAATCTACACTCCTCGCTCAGTATTGAAAGAATTAAACGATTCACGTATTGCCGAAGGCCTTGAACCCTTTAAAAATTGCCGCAATCTCACATCAGGTACAGTAAAATCACTTGACCCAAATGTGGCTTCACAACGCAAGCTTGGTGTCATGGTTTACGGCATAGCCCAAGCCAAGGAACTTGGTTTCAAAAAGCATTCAGAAGCCCTTGAATTTTTAAGGCAACAAGGCTTCAAGCTCAATCAGGAAATCCAAATTTGTAACAATGTTGAAGATGTTCAGAATTTTATTTCCAGAGTTGATACACTTCGCAAAGATTTAAACTTCGATATAGACGGTGTTGTATTAAAAATAGACGACCTTGATAAGCAGGAAGAACTCGGAACCACAGCTAAAGCCCCACGATGGGTCATTGCTTATAAATATCCTCAGGAAAGAGCACGTTCAAGACTTTTAAACATAGAATGGCAGGTAGGTCGTTCAAAGCTTACTCCGGTAGCTTGTCTGGAACCGGTTGAGCTTTGCGGAACAACTGTTTCCCGCGCTAGTCTTCACAACATAGACCAGATCAGAGAAAAAGATATTCGATTAGGCGACTTAGTTCTTGTAGAAAAAGCAGCCTATATAATTCCATATGTTGTTGGACCTGTAAAAGAAGAAAGAACCGGTCAGGAACAAGAAATACAGGTTCCTGAATTCTGTCCGGCATGCGGTGGTAAAATCACCGTAACTAAGGACGAAGAAGACGCATCAACAATAGCCCGCTGTGACAATGAATTATGTCTCGGTGTTAAAGCCAGACGAACTACCCATTTCATCACCCAGCTTGAAATCGAAAATTTTGGTCCACAGCTTGTAGACCGTTTATTAGAACAAAATCTGATTTCTCAACCGGAAGACATATTAAAGCTATCTGAAACCCAATTAGCTTCTGTAGATAGAATGGGATTAAAATCGGCTTCAAAGATTATTGCGAGCATAAACAATGCCTCTGCCAAGCCCTTATATAGACTTATATCCGCATTCGGTATTGCTAATGTTGGTATTGTAATCAGCGAAAGTATAGCCAAAGCAGTTCATCAGTCCTTAGATGAGTTTCTTGCTGTTACTCCTGAAAAATTACAGAATATAGAAGGTATTCAAGATAAAATAGCTCAAGGAATAATCAACTTTATTTCCAACCCCAACAACCAGAATTTTATTTCTACAGTTAAGGCCTGGTGGCATGGACCTAGTGCAGAAGAGCTTGCTGCAAGCAAAGCAAACAATAAGCTTGAAGGTAAGTCTTTTGTTGTTACCGGTGAAGCAAGCGTCCCTAGACGCAAACTGGAAGAATTAATCAAGTCCTCTGGTGGCCAAACGAAGAGTTCTGTCTCAGTCAAAACAGACTATCTTGTAATAGGTTCTCTCGAGGGTGAAGATTTTTCATCCACAAAAAAAACAAAAGCAATTCAGCTTTCAAAACCAATTATAAACGAATTTGAATTATGCGAAATGATTGGTGTTGACATAGAAACATTAAAATAAAAGTTTTCATTAACAAATCAAAAGTTGCAGATTATCCAAAATTGCGGTATTTTGTAATGTGACTATAACCTTATCTAGTAAGTGGTGTATATATGGCAATAAATGATAAACTTTTCATACCCAAAGAAATAGCCTGTCCTATCTGTGGACACAGGTTTACACGCTATAATCTGAAGAAGAAACAATTCAGTCTGGACAAGCGTGACATTGACTACAGACCAACTTATCTTGGTGCAATAAAACCTCGCTATTACTCTGTCTGTGTATGCCCAAATTGTTTTTATGCTGGTGAAGACAAATATTTTTGTCCTGCAATGACAGCAGAAGAAGCCAGAAAACATGCTTTACTAGAAAGTCACAAATCTCAGTGGGAAGCAGCCAATCGTGTTAGAGCCGCTTCTAATGGTCAGCAGATCTGGAAAGACGTTGAATCAGAAAAATTAAAAGAACTTACCCCTGTAAATATATCTATTCTCAGACAGATAAGTCCTTTATTAAACAGAGTTGCAGTAGATATCAAAAAGAAAGATAAGCCTATCAATGAGCTTCAAAAGGAAGGCGATTTAGAATCAGCTATCCGTTCATGGGAATTGGCTGCAATATGCTATAAAGCAAGAAAAGCCAATCACAGAATTCTTGGTTATACTTATCTTTCTGGTGCCTGGACTGCCCGTGACGCCTATGACGAAACAGAAGACCAGGATTTAAAAACAAGATACAAAGCCTTTGAAACAGCATATCTGAAAGAAGCTCTAGGATTTCTGAACATCACCAACCTTGCAACAGGTGTTGATGATGCTTACTTCCCAGATGGGACCAGAATTCCGAAAGAAAACCTTCCACAGTCACGCGTTTTTGAAGTTATGTATATTCTTGCAGGTGCCAACAGACTTCTTGGCAATATCCCAGAAAGTAATAAGTTCCTTGAACAGATTATTTATGGTAGTGCCGGTGCTCAGGGCGTAATTCTATGGTTTGTTAATCAGGCGCGTGAAATGCGTCATGACGAATCTATTACCGAAACAGACGCCGGTGAAAACACTGAAGAAGAAATCGATGGAGATTTAGATAGCGATGAATAATACCAATAAGAATAACCGTTTTGGCGGTGCAGTAGGCATTATAATCGGAATAATAGTATTAATAGGCATAATAGGCGGCGTAAGCTTTGGTTATGCTTATAATTCCGGCAAAGAAATGCAGGAAACCCAGACTAAGCTTTGGGCAGAAGCTTTCACCTTCTTCAGCCAGAAACAACCTGAAGCAGCTTACCTTAAACTCATTGAAGCTCGTTCAACCTTCTGTGATTCATTAGATCTTTATCGTGAATTAGCAACAGGAACTTATCTGACAAAAGCAGAAGTCAATGAAGCTATTGTTCTAATTTGCCAGTCAGAAGCTTATGACAATCTGTTCAAACTAGAATCAGCTGGAAACTGGATTACTAATGCCAAACACGAAATAGAAAATGTTGACGACTCAGAAACCAGATTAGCACTTGCTAATTTTATTTCTAGAGCTGAAGCAGCAGAAAAGTTCTGTGCAAGATACAAAGCTTGCTTAACCGAAGAAAATGTTTCTAATGAAAAGTATCAGCTGCTTGTTAAGGATTCTTTAAAAGTTGCTAATGAAGCACTCGAAGCAAACGATTACGATTATACAATATTCGAAATCCGTTTCCTGATTGCCTGCGGCAAGTCTTTTAATGAACCAATATTAATAAGCGAAGCCAGAAGACAGCTTTTCGACTTAACTCAAGTTTTTGGTGAAGACGAAAAGACCAAGTTACTTTGGAGTTTACTCAGACAGTGACGTTTCGATACAATCCACAGTCTATTGAAAAACAGGTCAGACAATGGCCTGTTTTATTTTCTGAATCAGATTTACAACAAGACATCATTCTTAGAGTAAATCAGCTTTGGTCTGAAGATTCCACAATTCAACAAGGATTTTTGAATCCCTTTACATGCATTCTTCCATTTGATAAAGAAATAATCTCAGAATATGGCACCGATGCTTGCAGATTAGCAGCCATAAATCCCGGAAAGCAATCACCTGATTCTTTGCTAGAGCCTTCATATAAATGGCTTGCCAAGCTACATGATGCAATAAATTCACCATCCGCAGACTTTAATCCAACACCATGGTTAGAAGCACTAATTCAAGCTCAAGATCATATAACCAAAAGAAAATCTGCCCGTCTGGCACTGGCTCTAGTCATGAAGGCATTAAAAGAAGCCTCACCTCATTCTTCCTTAAAAGCTAATGAAAAAGCACTTATAGCAGCTGCTCTATATCCTTTCGCTCCAATATATGCGGTAGTAAAGCTTTTCCCGAACAATAAAATCTCATCAATAAAAACAATTATAGATAGTTTTCCAGACTTTTATTGTGTTAAAATAGCATTAGAAAAAGGTGGTTGGCATTGGCAGGTTTTTCCTAGAAAAATGTTCAATGACAATCCTGAAGAAGAATTGCTCAAACTCAAATGGGTCAAAAAGGCAATTCAAAATCATAAAATAAGATTAGAAAACAAAGACGGGGGCATCCTGATTTGCTTCTCTTGAAAAGAACAGAACAAATCCATATAAGAATTTTGATAGCCATAGTCATGCTATCTGGTATTTTTTACCTTTCGCTCGCTCCCAAGCGCATATTTATAAAAGATGCTGTTGTTAACGGCAACAACCATGTAGAAATATCTATGTCCCCAAACAGCAAAGACATAGGAATAATAGAGATAGAGCAAAAAGGTAAAATATCTCCAAGCAAAGTAATAATTAATGAATCCAGCATGGAAGAGCTTATGTGCTGTCCTGGTATTGGCCGCCAAAAAGCCTATGCAATTATTGAAGAAAGAAAATTGTCACCGTTTTACAGCTGGAAGAATTTTCAGAGAAGAATAAAAGGCATTTCACAAATCCAAATAGAAATATTAAAAGATGCTGGAGTGCGAATAGATTCCTCCGAGCAGGAAATTAAAGACTTATGAAGAAAAAGTCTCCAAAGCTGTTTAATTCCTATCCGGAAATACTTTCTATTTTTGTTGCAATATTCATTTCCGGCCTTCTGATATCTGAAAAATTTACATCTGATTCATACCTGGCCTGGTTAGGGCTTTCCATAGGCGCTTTTGTGTTATCATTTTTTCTAAAAAGCAATCAGCAAAAAACAATCAGCCTATTAATAGCAGCTCTATTCACTTCAATGTTCTATGGTTCTGTAAGATACTCTCCAGAAACAGATTTTTCAGATTTATTACAATTAGATAATACCGAAGGAACATTGTCTGGTCGTTATACTGGGAAATCAAGTCAGTTCCGCAACAAAATTAACTACACATTCGATAACATCACCTATCAAACGAATGACCAGAAAATAAACCTCCCTATTGAAGTAAATTGCAAATGTACCGTTAACAGGGAAAGACTTTATCCTGAACAGTATTATTCCATGAATGGCACAATGCGAATCATAGACTTCGATAAACGTCCAACCTTCAATGTAGCAAGCTTCACTAACTTTGAATCAGGTGTGAATTCAATATTTGCAGTATCAAAGACCCTCCAAGGCAAGATAATTCATGGTTTGACTTCTGTATTAAAAAAAGAACATGCAGCAATGATAATGGGGTTCATTCTTGGTGATACTACCCAGATTTCCGACAAAAGCATTTTCACAGAAACTGGTGTCAGCCATCTTTTGGCAATATCAGGCCAGCATATAATGATATTGATTTTTCTCATAGCCTCAATACTCCATTGGTTTAAAATACCACCAATATCTAGAAGCGTATTAATAGCCATTATGCTGACATTTTATGCAACAATAACAGCAGGCAGCCCATCGGTATGGCGTGCCTTGATTATGTATATATCTGTAGCATGCGTGATGCACCTAGAATCATCTTCATCCCCGATAAGACCTATATCAATCGCAGCTTTTATTATGCTCTTGTATGACCCGGCCTTATTGAAAAGTGCAGCATTTCTTTTAAGCTTTATAGCAGTGTTAGCTATTATTTTCCTGCGCAAACCTATCGAATATGTAATATCAAGGCTTCACGTTCCAGATGTATTATCAAGATATCTGGCTGTAACTTTTGCTGCAAATATAGGAACAATGCCTATGGTAGCCTACTTATTCGGCACAGTTTCTCTTTCTGCATTGATTGTTAACCCGCTAATCCTTTGGACCTTCACTTTTATACTTCCAACAGCTTTTTTCATAGCTATTCTGTCTATGATATCCATACCAGTAGCTATATTTTTATCTCCAGGCCTGTCAATTTTGCTGGATGCCCTTTTGTCATTTCTTGAGCATGCCAAATCTATATCAGGAATGTATTTTCACGTAGGTAATGTCAGCAGCACCACAGTCTTAGCTATATATTCTCTGCTTTTGCTAGCCACAACAGGCTTTAACAAGTGGCAAATCAAAACTATTGAATCTAGCCTTACAAATAAACCGAATCAGGCAAAAATACCAATTAGAAAGCTTCCTACCGATGAAGATGTTAAAATTCGCATAGATAGCCATTCTAAAGCAATACCAACCTTATCCGGCAGTGAAAGTAAAACAATAATTCTTGCTCCTGATTCTAAGCCTATTAACCCATTTAGTAACCCTGAAATAGTTGGGGCAATAGACGATATGATAAGTGAACTGCCTAGAATTCTAAACAGCAACATGAGCAAATCAGAAGAAATTATCCCTGTTAATAGCTTAAGCGTTGAAAGCCAAAATCTATATTACCGGTTATTTAGTATGAATAGTGGACTCTTTATTAAGGAACCGGAGCGTCTGCTTCAAGCCCACATCTTCATGCTTGCCATACCTGGTAATGAAATTCTAAGTAAAATCAGTACAAAATTTAACCCACCACTTTCTCGCGATGAAATAGATGTTGATATAATAGTAAAAGACCGTTATCTGACTATGGCAATATTATCTGATACGTTTATGAATTACTTCGCGCCAGAGAGAGTTATAGATACTCAGTTATCAGAAATACTGGAGGAAGGCCGTGATCTTTATCAAGCAGCACAAGAAGAATTAAGACTGATTCTCAGTGATAAGTGCTTTGAAGAATGTATAAAGAATCACTTGGAATTAAGAACTAAGCTAACCAAATGGTCTTGGAAATTTGTCCATCGCTGCAATATATTATCGAGACAAAGGAAATAGAGCATTAATGAAATCAAAATTATTATGTAAACTAGCATTCATTTTGCTTCCATTAATTGCCTTTATAGTTTTTGGACAGTTGCACATCGTACCTTCTTACTTCTTTGCAATAATCTATGCTATAGCAACATTTATATATTGTTTTAAAGATAATTCATTAATCCAAAATAAGATATTACGTGAACACCAGAACGATTTTCAAAAAGGCTCATGCATTGCTTTTGCATTTATTCTGATTATTATAGCTTTCCCAATAGGAGGCTATATGACTATTCCTCTGATAATGGAGCACTCTACCCAAAAAGCACCAGCAGTTCTTGTTCTAGCCTCCGGTTCAACCCCAGCAGGAGATCCTTGTTATGCAACCTATCAGCGAATAATCCACGGAGCTGAGCTATTAAAAACAGGGCAGGCAGAGCATCTTTATATCAGCACTGGTTTCTCCCCTACCTTTGGGTTCATGGAATATTATGCAGTAGCTTCTCTAACGCAAATGCTGAATATACCACAAGACAAGCTTACTATTTTCAAAAGCGATGAAATAATAACAACTGTTACAGAAGCTAATTATGCAAAAAAACGACTTTCAGAAAAGGGTATCAATAAAATACTTCTGACAACTAGCAATGGTCACATTTACCGTTCCTGTCTCACTTTTAAAAAAGCTGGTTTTGAAGAGGTCTACCCTGCCCCGTCGCATAATATCAGAACAACGGTCTATGCTGATGACAACATAAATATGTTCAGAGCAGCAATGCATGAATGGATAGGCTTGGCCTGGTATTGGTTGATGGGGAGAATTTAAAGCAACGGATAACAGGATGAGAGCGGATAAACAGCCAGGAAGGCAGAGTTTTTAGCCTCGGTTGTAGTAGGCTTCTGCTTTACCTAAGCATATTTTTGCTTTTAGAAAGTTTTTTAAGCCACGAAAATAGATGAGAGCGGATAAACAGCCAAGAAGACAGAGTTTTTAGCCTCGGTTGTAGTAGGCTTCTGCTTTACCTAAGCATATTTTTGCTTTTAGAAAGTTTTTTAAGCCACGAAAATAGATGAGAGCGGATAAACAGCCAGGAAGGCAGAGTTTTTAGCCTCGGTTGTAGTAGGCTTCTGCTTTACCTAAGCATATTTTTGCTTTTAGAAAGTTTTCAGGGTCGACTTCTATAGAGGATTGCACTTATAGCTTCATGAATGGTAGTAAGGTGTAGATTCTGAAGGATAGAGCAAAATCTTCTTCGGTTACCCACTCGTCTATTTTATGAGCCATTTCTTCATAGCCAGGGCCTAAGCCAAGAGTCGGAATACCTGCCCTGCTGGCACTATAAACGCCATCAGTGGAAAAAGGCCAAATTTTATGAACAGGTTCTTTTCCTGTTAAAACCTTATAGGCTTCTGAAGTCATCTTAAAGAATTCAGATTCTACTGGTGTTTCCCAGCCAGAGTGCTCAGAAACCCATTCACTTTTCTTGCCTTTGTAGGATTGACCGTGATAAACAAAATGTTCAAAGGTTGTTCCTTCTGGCCACTTTTCAGATTTTTCAAGACGTTCACAAACAGTTTTCATTGTTTGTCCTAAGGCTAATCTGCCTGTAACATAAGCAGCTGCTCTATCAGGAACAAAGCTTCTATTCTTTGGCCAGCTCTCAATGGAAGCAACAGCAAGGGTGGTTCGCTTCAATGTGTTTTCTGCCCCTAAACCATATTTTTCTCTTTCATCAAGTTCAAATTTTTCTACAGCCTTAAGAACATCTGCAAGCTTATAAGCTGCACTTACAGCCGTTTCCGGGACTGAGGTATGAGATGGTATTCCTGTTGTTTCAACACACATTTCCAATTTGCCGCGTTGTCCTCTGGAAATCTGCATTTTTGAAGGTTCACCCAGAAGAACCATATCAGCTCTTAAAGAAAATTCTTCAAAAACATCTTTAAAAGCCATGCCTTCACTAACTTCTTCTTCAGTAACAAAGCAACCAAGAAGAACAATATTTCTTTCAAAGATTTCATCAAGCTTCTTGCTCATTACCATTGAATAAGCCATAGAAGCCAAAGCGCCCTTCATATCACAGGTTCCGCGACCATATATTTTCCCATTGCGTCTAACAAGTTTAAATGGGTCATCAGTCCATTCTTCTGCATTATCAGCAGTGACAACATCCATATGTGCATTATACACAAGAATCTTTGCGCCATTCTTTTTGGCATCTGCCAAAACCTGTTTTACCCATTCATGGGCATTTTCTGATGATACGGAAGTATCTTTTGAGTAAGGAGTAGAAACAGCTAATATACTGCCTCTGGAGTCAACAAAACAAGGAATTGAGTTGGCCGCGAAGAAATCAGTTACAACCTTTGCGCAATCCTGTTCCTTACCAGAATATGATTTACATGCAATAACCTTGGCAAGTAGTTCAACAGCCTTTTCGTAACTATCACTGCAAAGCTTATTAACGGTATCTACCAAATTACTCATATTTTTGCCTCAAATAAAGATTTTAGACATTATACCACAAATCAGGAATCGGATATTAAGTTTACATTTTATGTGGTTTGGGGTAAAATCTGCATTGAAAAGGACTTAACATGACAACATTTTATATACGCTCCCTTGGCTGCAAGGTCAGCCAGTATGATGGTGAAAGAATAGCAGAAAAATTAAGAGAATTTGGTCTGGAAGAAAGTGAAAAGCAACCGGATTTGTTTATTTTAAACGGCTGTTCTGTTACTGGTCGTGCTTCACAAAAAGCCCGTCAGATAATCAGAGCCGTAAGACGCAACAAAGCCGATGCAAAAATAGTATTAGCAGGTTGTGAAGCCAGATTAGTAGAAAAACGCAAGGATAGCATTCCTGAAGTAGACTGGTTGCTTCCTTACGGAGATGAAGAATCATTAAAAAGAATGATGTCTGCGCTTTCGCTTGATATAAAATGCTGTAATGAAAAGCAAATTAAGCATATTCCAGTAAGCGATATGACAAGAGCTTATCTGAAGGTTCAGGACGGCTGCAGTCAATTCTGTTCGTATTGCATAGTTGCACATCTGCGAGGCCCGGAATGGTCAAGACCTATTGAAGATGCAGTAAAAGAAGCCAGGGAACTAGTAGCCGAAGGGCATAAAGAACTGGTATTAGCAGGTATTCATGTCGGCCATTACAAGCCCTCATTGGTTCCTCTCTTGAAGGAATTAGAAAAAATAGAAGGCCTTGAACGCATAAGATTAAGTTCTATAGAATCAATCGAAGTGAAGGATGAACTTATTGAATGGATGGCCACTTCACCGAAATCATGCCATCATTTTCATATTCCCCTTCAATCAGGCTGTGATAAAATACTGAAAGACATGCACAGACCATACGTTACTGCAGATTTCAAAGCTGTAATAGACCACGTAAGAAAAACAATGCCAGATGCTGCATTAACCACAGATCTCATTGTCGGCTTCCCTGGTGAAACAGAAGAAGATTTTCAAGAAACCCTGAATTTTCTAGATGAAATAAAATTTTCAAAGATTCATATTTTCAGGTATTCACAGCGTGATGGGACTCCGGCTGCTGTAATGCCCAACCAAATCAGGAATGAAGTTAAAATAGAACGTTCAGACCGTGTTGAAACAGTTTGGCAAAAATATGCATATGAATTTTTCAAAAAATTTGAAGACCGCCAGATTGAAATTTTGTGGGAAACCATTGAAGACGGATGGATACATGGGTATTCAAAGGAATATGTTCCCTGCCGTATGCAATGCAATGACCCGGCTATGTGTAACACACTAATGCTTGCTAAAGGGGTAAAAGCAGATAAGCAAGGCTTATTAGTAGAAAAAAATTAATAAATATCAATAAAAAGCCCAATCTTCCATTAGAGAGGGCTTTTTTTATTTAGTATTTTCTGATATAATTCATGTCTGAAAAATTGTATACAGGGGAGTCTATACTCATGTTTGGCGATACACTGAAAATGGCCAATATTAGCGAAGTTGCCAATATTGATGCCATAGTATTTGAACAGGCTGGCAAAGTAACCAAGCTTACTTATGAGCAGTTAGAAGGAAAATCACAAGAAATAGCAGAAGCATTAACCAAAGTTGGTATTACCAGAGGCGAAAGAATCCTCATGGTTACAGAAAATCATCTGCTTTGGATGCCTATTTTCTTGGGTATTGCCGGTTCTGGCAAAATAGCCGTTCCATTGGACGGGAATACTGCCATAGATAGATTTCAGGCTGTAATCGAAGATAGCAAACCTGCAGCAATCATAATGATGCGCAAGTATTCTCAGCGCTTCGCACAGTATATTCCTGAAGACTACAAGCCAAAATTCATTTTCGAAGAAGAATATGAAATTCTAATAAAAGGCAACAGTAACAACCATAATCCTGCAGAACGTGAACCCAAATCACACGATATCGCCGCTTTAATGTATACCTCTGGTACAACTGGCAAGCCAAAAGGAATTATGCTTAGCCATAAGGCATTTATAGAAGCAGCCAAATTAGCCAAAAAATTTGTTAACTGCTGTGCTGGCGATAGAGTTGTTGCCATCCTTCCATTCAGCCATGTATTTGCCCTTGTAGAATCAGGTATTGCTCCTCTTTTCTGGCACTGCACTACAATCATCTGCAATACTTTAAATCCAGCAGAAATGTTTGGTCTGATCATGAAATATCAGTCCAAGTTCCTGCTTGCTGTTCCAAGACTTTGTGACCTGCTAGCAATGACATTCATGCAGAATCCTGATCTGAAGCTCCCACCATTAAACATCGTTGTTGGTGGCGCCGCTCCAAATCCAAAGACTTTAATGCTGTTAGCCTCAAAGGGAATGCATATCTCCCAAGGCTGGGGCATGACCGAAACCTGTGCTGGCATTATCTTCAATAACAATTGTCCGCCAGAATCTATTGGTAAGCCACTTGATGAAATTAAATTCAAGATTGCAAACCCGGAAAATGGCGTCGGCGAACTTCTCGTATCCTCCCCTACAATGTTCTCAGGCATTTATGGACAGCCAGAATTAGACCAGAGCTTGTTTGATAACGGTTTCTTCAAGACTGGTGACCTGGCAGCTATTGACGAAGCAGGAAATATCTATATCCGTGGTAGAGCTAAAGAAGTTATTATTTCTGGTTCCGGCGTAAATGTTTACCCTGACGAACTCGAAGTAAGACTTGGAATGCTGAAATATGCTGAAGAATATTCTATTTTCGGCATTATGCTTGATAATCTCGAAGTTCCAGCTATGGCATTCGTTCCACGTAAGGGCGTTTTTGATGGTAAAGACGCTAAGGATGTACTTGCCTTTGTTGAAAATGATATCCGCACAAGAACCGAAGATTGGCCAGAACCAGAAAAAATCAGAAAAATCTTCATGCTTGGAGCACCACTTCCACGTTCTGCAAGTGCCAAGGTAAAGCGCTTTGAATTAGCAGACGCATTAAGCGGCAAAGAACACAAACCAGCAGAATTAGGTCCAAAGGAAGAAAAGATTAGCTCAGCCCCAAGAAATGAACAGCTTTTTGATGCATTCCGCAAAGAAATTGCAGACTTTTTGAAGGCCGACTACCAGAAGATTAAGCTGAATACAAGACTTGACTCTTTCATTCAGTTAGACTCTCTCGGCATTATAGCCATGCTGCTCAAGCTTGAAAAACGCTTCGGTATTTCCTTCAAGGAACTAATTGGCAGCTCAGTAGAAACCTTCGATGATTTGTTCTCATTCCTCGCTACTCACGTTGATACCAGCAAGATTAGCGAAACCTCATGTTCCGATACTGCTTCCACTGGCGATATGCCTCCTCTGCTGGATTATTCGCAGGAAGCAATTGAAGCAAGACAGGAATTCATCAGAAAACACATCAACAACCAGAATTTTTCATTGCCAAAACCGGATGAACCAGAAGCATATTCTGGGAATATCGAAGGCTTTGCCGGCTTTGTAACACTTCCTATCGGTGTTGTTGGTCCATTAAAGGTAAAAGGCCATGAAGCCGATGGTGATTTCTATGTTCCTTTGGCAACAACTGAAGGTGCACTTGTTTCATCTGTAGCTCGTGGTTGTCAGATCATCACAATGTCTGGTGGCGCAGAAGTAAGAATTCTTGCTGATAGTCTTATCAGAACACCTGTATTTGAATTTGATACCCTTTCAAATCTTGAAAAATTCGGTAAATGGATAGACAACAACTTTACAGCTATCAAGAAAGTTGCTGACGGCACAACCAAATTCGGTAAGCTTCTTGAAATAGAACAGTATCCTATTGGCACCCAGATGGTTCTCAGATTCATTTATTCAACTGGTGACGCCTCTGGTCAGAATATGACTACAATAGCAACAAGAGCAGCTATTGAACACATTCTCAATTCTTATGACGGTTCTATTTATGATTGGTTCCTGGAATCCAATCTTTCCGGCGACAAGAAGGTTAACGCTGTTAACTTCACAAGAAACCGCGGTAAGAAGGTCACTGCAGTTGTCCGCATTCCTGCAGACATCGTAAAACAGTTCCTGCACACTACCCCAGAAAGAATTGTAAGATTAGGCGAATTAACAATGATTACTTCATTACAGGCCCACTCTTATGGTGTTCAAGCTCATTATGCCAACCCATTGGCAGCTGTTTACATAGCTTGTGGTCAAGATCCGGCATGTGTTGCTGAATCAGCCTGTGGAACAACCTATATGAAGCTGATAGATGGCGATCTTCAGGTCAGCGTAACATTGCCAGACATCATGGTCGGCACAGTTGGCGGCGGCACAAGACTTCCAACCCAGAAGAAATGCCTTGAAATCATGCAGTGCACTGGTCCTGGCAAGGCTAAGAAGCTCGCAGAAATACTTGCAGCAACTGTTCTTGCAGCAGAAATCTCAATTACCGGTGCTATGGCCTCTGACGAATTCACTAACGCCCATGCTAAGTATGGCCGCAATGGTGGCTTGACTCAAAAGTAAAACTTAATAAATAAAAAAATAAGAGACCTCAATGTTTCATATGAAACTTTGGGGTCTTTTTTTTGGGATAAAGGAATGTTGTAGATAAATTTTATTATGTAAACTAAAGTTACAGACTGTATTATGAAAACCGGTTGTTGGCTTGGTTGGCGTCGTTGGCGGCGTTGGCATTGTTGGCGGCGTTAGCATTGTTGGGTATTGCCTCTCGGCTGTCGGCTGGGGGCTGGTGGCTGGTGGCCGTTGGCGGCGTTAGCATTGTTGGCATTGTTGGGTATTGCCTCTCGGCTGTCGGCTGGTAGCTGGTAGCTGGTGGCCGTTGGCGGCATTATCAGAAAACAGAAAGCCCTCTTCTTGGTTGAGAGGGCTTTCTGTTTTCGTAGTTATAAGAGATTGGGTTAGATATTAGTTATCATAAGCAACAGCTTTATCTACATCAATCAAGTAGAAATCATCAGTCAATCTGATGGTTGGATTAATATTTATCCATTTCTGCTTGTAATTCTTTGAAGAGCATTCGAAGGTTACATAAAGATTCTTGCCATCATATTCAAGATCTTCTGCACCTGCTGCAAGAGTTACAGTGTTAACCCAATTCTTCTTGTTTTCAAGTTCCCAGGCGTCAACAGTAAAGGTTTCATTCTGGCCTTCCGGCTTGTATGAATACTCAGTAGCACTAGTCTTTAACGGATTGTTATAAAAAGCCAGTTTAGAGTTGGTTGCACCGTAAGAAATAGTAAGTGCTACATGATTTCCACATACTGCCATACCCTGAACAGATTCACGCATAGCAATAACTGCATCTGGCTTATGAACTGTATAACTGGATTTACCATCAGTATATGTGTATTCAGTAGAAGATGTTGGTATACCGTCAGAATCTACTTTATAGCCTGCTATCCAACTATTGCGCTTGAAAGCCTTATGATGCTTTATAGGTTTGTAAGAACTATTAGATTTCTTAGTGAAATCACCAACCCAGATGTAGGTTCCGTCAAAGCTTACATAGCTTGCCTTGCTATCTACACCATAAGCCTGTTTGCAAATAAGATTCTTAGCCGGGAGTGCATCGAAACTATCTGGAACTCCGTTTACTTCTGCAGCAGAAACATTGGTTTCATTTATAAAATCAAGTATTTCATCCTTACTGAAAGCAAAAATCTTGTTCCCAGAAGCAACCCATACATATTTGCCTGCTACCGCAATACCACCGGCGTGGCCAGTATAAGCCTTGTCTTCGCTCTTATACAGAGGGAAACGTCTTATTGCCTTACCATTGGCATTGGCTTTATCGATTACAACAAGCTGAGATGGCTGATCGCTAGACTTTGGATAATAAGAAAGAAGAATATATCTATCGTAATTGCCTGTTACCTGATTTGATTCATTCTTAACATCAACATTCAAGTATGCAATACCCTGACATACCATTTCCTCGCTTTCGTGACCGGGCAGGAAAATAGCATTATTGATATAGCTAGGATAATCATCATCATTAAATGCTGAATTTATCTTCTTAGTGACAGACTGATAACCACCAACAAAAAAGTTTTTAACAGACTTAGCTCCGCTAGCAACTTTCTTTTTTGCCTTATCAGCTTTTTCAGCAACAAAATCTTTAAAGTCTTCAAAATCTTCAGCGAGATTTTCCTTTACTACGCTGGCTTTATCTTTAAGCTTATCAAAGTCTTCTGAAATTTTATCAGTAATAGAAAGAGACTCATTGTTATCAAATGGTGAAGCATAACAATTGGAATTATAGCTATTAATAAGCATTAAAGCTGTTACGACCAATAGTGCACGAGAGAAATTCTTTTTCATTTGCAACTCCCTTATGGTTGTACATATATACCATCACTAGAACAAATAAGTTTTAATTATTTTAAGCGCTCAATCACTGTAAATAATTAAAACAAGCGTGGAGCTATTATATTAGCAATAGCAAATATTGGAGCAGTATCCATTCTGAAAAGGCGCTTGCCAAGCCAGATTGTTTTCCAGCCAGAATCAATAAAATGCTGAACTTCTGCGTCTGTAAAGCCACCTTCTGGACCGGAAGCAACCCATATTTTTTTGCAGGAGTTTTCCTGTAAGCCCTTAATAGAACAATCTAAGGTTTCTTCATGTAATAAAACCGGATATACATCATCACCAGGTTTTGCTATTGAAGTAAGCTTAATTGGCGCAGTTACTTCAGGAAGAACACAACCACCGCACTGAATCATCGCTGATTCAGCAATTTTCTGCCATCGTTCTGATTTTCCCTTGCTTGGATCTTTAACGATACATCTGTCAGAAATTACTGGAACAATGCGTCTGACACCCATCTCTACAGCTTTTTCTATTATCCATTCGAGACGGTCACCCTTGGAAATAGCTACAAAAAGAGTTACTTCCACATCTGGTTCACGGCCAGGTTCTGTCCATGCATCAGCACTGTATTGCCCATTCTTTTCCAAGACTGCTTCTGCCTCATTCCCACAGCCGTCAGTAATAACAAATTTATCACCGGGGCGTAAACGCAGAACACGTTCAATGCGATGACGATTATCATCGCTGAGTGTTCCACAAAGATTCGATTCTATTATGCGAGAATGGGGAATCATAGATGATTATAGAATCAGATTTCTACTCTTTCAGCTTCTTCCCAAAGGTCTTCGAGATTATAGAACTTTCTGGCATTTGGCTGGAATACATGAAGAATGAATTCTCCGCCATCGATAAGCAGCCAGTTGGAAGTCGGGTCAGTTTCTTGTTTGATGCCTTCTTCAGGCTTCTTGATGAGTTTGCCAACAGAATCTGCTAGAGTCTGGGCATGTGGAGCAGAATTACCTGTAGCAATAATCAGATAATCTGTATAATTAACTAGCTTTCTTACATCAAGAACAACAAGCTCTTCAGCTTTCTTATCCTGAAGCTGTTCCACAACGATTTTAATAAGTTCTGGTAACTGTGACATATTAACTCCAAATTATACGCGGAATACAGAATGGATATAACGGCCAAACATGTATTTCTTTTCTTCTACGTAACCATAGCCTTTCTTGATTGCTTCAAGATTGAGCTTGATTACTTCTTTATCTTCATCTTTAAGTAAATATTCGAGAGATTTTTCGATTTCTTCTATTGTAATCAGCTTGCTAAACTTAGCATAAGCGCCAGCCATAACCATATTGGCATATTTCTGTTCGCCTAAGTCAGCAGCTATTTCTGTAGCAGGAATTTCAACAAGTCTAATATCATCACGAAATTCCTGGCGGTCAATCAAAGAAGAGTTATACATCAGCATTCCGCCGCCTTTAATCTTCTGGTTGAATTTATTTACAGAAGTTCTATTCATGGCTATTACTGTGTCTGGAACAGTAATCATTGGAGATGCGATTTCCTTTTCTGTAAGAATCAAAGCGCAGTGAATGAGTCCGCCCTTTGGTTCTGAACCGTAAGAAGGAACTAAAGAAACATTCTTACCGGCTCTCATACCTGCTTCAGCCATAACATTTCCCATAAAGAAAATACCATGACCACTGAAACCTGCTAATATTACTCTTTCTACAGTTGAAGACATATTTTTGCTCCTTTATTCAGTGTCAGGCTTTTTCAATGCCAAAATTATCTTTAAAGGTCTTTACTGGTAAATCAGCCAATAATGCCTTGCTTTCTGGATCATCTTCATCATCAGAAACAGAAAGGATTTCTACAAAAGAAAAGCCTTTTCCTTTCTGCTGAAGTTTGAAAGCATTTTCTATAGCCTTAATAGCAGCAGTATGATCTTTTTCGGTCGCAGCAACCCTAGTAACATAAGCAGCGTTACCAACACCAGAGAGAAGTTCACAAAGTTTGATTCTGCCGCTGTTTTCGCCATCAAAACCAGCTCCACCATTATTGGCATAAACAATGGTAATATTTTCACTTCTGTTGGCAGCATGAATTAGTTCAGAAAGGCCTGCAGCAGCGATATCCACAGCATTCTGATATGTAAAAACCAAAGCATCCGGTCTTACTCTTTTGATACCGGAAGCAACTGCTGGGGCACAGCCAGGAACAGACTGACAGAAGTCAAAATCAAAACCGTCATATATGAAAGCACCGCAGCTTACTGGTGCAACACAAACGATACCTGCTTTGGGATTGGTATTATTTACAGCTTCCACAATCATTGTCTGGAAAGCATCTGGTTGAAAATTCATAGTCATTTCGTTTTCTCCTTTCAGTCTAAGCAAACCAATTTGCTGACTTCGTTGAAGATTTCGAAATCAGAAGGAACGGCGCCACCAGTTCTACCAAAGAAATAAACCGGCTTAGCACCATTAACAGCCATCTTAACGTCTTCAACCATCTGGCCGCAGGACATTTCGATAACCATGAATTTTTCAGTATTCTGAGCAAGCTTTTTGAAGGCCTGAGTTGGGAATGGCCATAAAACCTTAGGTCTTGCAAGGCCAGCCTTTACACCGCGCTTTCTGCATTTTTCCACAACAGTCTTGAGAAGTCTGGCAATAATACCATAGCCTACCAGAACTATTTCTGCATCATCGCACATATATTCTTCAATAGCCAGTTCTTTGTTTTCTTCAGAAAAATGTTTACCAATAACCTGGTATTTCTGGTAAAGATGCCAGTTGTGTTCTTCAAGTTCATCCTGAACAGTAAACGTAGAAGCACAGACATTCTTGTTATGCTTGCTAGTGCCAGGAAGACCGAGAGACCATTTCTTGCTATCCATATCATAGTCTAATGGAGCTTCAGGGAGTTCTACGGGTTCCATCATCTGAGATACGATGCTATCTGCCAATATTAAAACAGGAGTTCTGAATCTGTCTGCATAATTAAAGCCGGCAATAGCCATATCAGCCATTTCCTGAACGGAATTCGGTGCAAGAACAATGTTTCTGTAGTCGCCGTGTGTACCACCACGGGTTGCCTGCCAGTAATCAGCCTGTGCAGGACAAGAAGCGCCGGCAACAGAACCGCCGCACATGGTATTTACGATAACACATGGAAGTTCAGAAGCAGCAATACCGGAAATACCTTCCTGCTTTAAGCTCATTCCAGTGCTGGAGCCAGAGGTCATAACACGACCACCTGCTGCTGAAGCCCCATAAACCATGTTAATAGCAGAGATTTCATCTGCAGCCTGAACATAAGTGCCGCCAACCAGTGTCAAATGCTTTGCAAGATAAGAAGACAATTCAGTCTGCTGGGCTACTGGTGAACCAAAATAATATCTACAGCCGGCCAGAATGGCTGCTTCTGCCAAAGCTTCACAGCCTTTCATCAATCGCTTAGCCATTGATAGAACTCCTTAGAATATACTTAATTATAACTTTTCAACCTTAAATTATAGCATATACTAAGCGAACTATCTATTTATTTTGTGTACACTGCTATAAAGTTATAGGCGTTTTGATTTTTTAGCAGTTTGGAGGAGAAGTGTGATTTAATACGGCTGTTGGCATGGTTGGCGTGGTTGGCATGGTTGGCGTGGTTGGCGGCGTTGGCGGCGTTGGCGGCGTTAGCGTCGTTGGCGGCGTTAGCGTCGTTGGCGTCGTTGGCGTCGTTAGCGGCGTTGGCGGCGTTGGCATGGTTGGCGGCGTTAGCGTCGTTAGCGTGGTTAGCAGCGTTGGCGGCGTTGGCAGCGTTAGCGGCGTTAGCGGCGTTGGCGGCGTTGGCGACTCCCAATCCCAGCTGTTTCGATATAAGTCTTATCTTTCACCAAGGCTGTGCTTTGCCTGCTGAATATCATTGATCATTGCCGTAGCGTCCTTTGCAAGCTTTGTGTCAGGAGCCACGCTTATGACCTTCTGATATGCAGTAACTGCATTTTCAAAAGCAGAAGCATCACCAGCAAGACCTTTGTCGGTCCATGCTAAGCCAAGATGATAGTTAAATTCAGGATTATTCGGATCTTTAGCCAGAGCTTCATCAAACTTGGCAATAGCATCATCGAGCTTGCCCTTCTTATAAAGTGTATAAGCTTCGGTATGAATCTTGTTGGCTTCAGCCTTATCGCTGGCAGCAGCTAAGTCAGCATTTTTATTTTCATCCTTGTTTGAGCCCTGGTTCTTAACCATTTCCCAAACATCGTTCTTCTTTTCTTCAGCTTTCTTCTTTTCCTTGGCTTCCTTGGCCTGTCGCTGTTCTTCTTCATACTTCGCAGCAGCGATTCTCTGCTTTTCCTGTTCCTGCCAAAAATCCAGGCCGGTAAAGAATGGCTTCAGCCTTGCGCCATAAGTGCCTGGATTAGTCCTGAATGGCTTTAATAGCTCTTCTGCATTTTCATATTCACCGTTAACATACTTTATACAGCCATAATAAAAACGGGCATCAAGATCGTCTGCATTTTCTGTAAAACGGACAGAATAAATCTGTTCTCCTTCATCAATAAGCCCCTTATCATCCTTTGAAGCGATTGACGGGTCCTGCATAATCATTTCAAAATACTTATCAAGAGCTTTTGCAATGCCATAAGTATTATATAAAGTGAAGACCGGCGCCAAAGGGCTATCTTTGTCTGTTACATAATTATTAATATCAAGTCTGGTTTTCTTAATTTCTTCCCTGGCTTTTTCGATTGTCTGTATAACCTCGTTCTTTTCATCGAAGGTTTCATTATTAAAGGTCAGTAGTTTCTTTTCAAGGTTTTCTTCCACAACCTTATCTTCGGGAATTACCAGACCATACTTTCTGCTCTTAGTAGCAGAAGCAATGCCATTGATTGTTTCTGCAATAACCGGGTCAACCAGGTCAGGTTTAACATCTTTATAGGAAATCCCCAAAAGCTTCTGTAATTCCTTTACCCTGTTGTTATCAGGTGCTTCAAGGGAAGCTTCAGACAGCAGCTTTCTGGCATGCTTAAGGTCTTTTTTATCTATATAAATCTGGGTAAGCCACAGCTTGGCCTGTAAATTAGTCTTATCCATGATAAGCACATTTTCAAATTCCAATGCAGCCTCATCAAGCATTCCTTTTTGGTAGCAGTATTTACCAGCCTTTAAGAATCCGTTAATATCCTCATCTGTATGAGCCAAAATACTAGTATTAACACTAGTCAACAAAGCTACCAACAAAATGCTTTTTACTATATTTCTCATTTATACAAGGTTTCCTGCCATATTACAGCAATCTTAGTCTTAAACGTAGCATTGGTCCTGAAAATATGAATCTGCTTGCCAGTAAAACCAATACCGCCAGCAACAATCATTTCAAGATAACCATCATTATCTAAATCAGCAAAAGTTGGCTTGGAATAGCTCTTCCCAATATATTTCGGATAATCATCCAAAACCTTTCCTGATTTATTCAAGGCTATGACACTACCAGCCATTTCTTCTTTTCCATCAATGTTTGCAGCAGTAAAAACAATTTCACTATAACCGTCACCGTCAATATCAATAATCTGAGGAGTCCCTATAATAGAGAGACCTGAACGATATGGCCAGCCCTTTTTAACCTTTCCGGTTTTATCGCAGACAATAACATCACCGTTTGCTTGAGCAATAATGAAATCATCTACCCCATCACCGTCTATATCAGCTATCTGAGGAGCACTATGAGAGCCTTCTGAAATATTGAAATCAGATATTTTCTTACCGTCATGGCTCCAGACACTAACTCTTGAGCTTGTGCCAGGGTCAGTGGTTATAAATTCCGGTATACCATCACCGTTGATATCGCTTGCATCAGCACAATAAGGCCACATTCCGTCATTTGCCCTTCTAGAAGCATCCCATTCAAAGGTTTCGCTTGTGCCACGATTAATAACGGTCATTTTACCGTTGTTATTCTTAACAGCAATATCCATGACCCCGTCTTTATCAATATCAGTTAGAATTGGCGCGCCTTCAACAGCACCTCCGGCATCAATAACCTTAGTTGTTACGCCGTTGGAATCAAGTAGCATAACACGTCCTGAATTAGTGCTAAAAGCTATTTCAGAAGCCATTCCGTTGTTCTCGAAAACAACAGGACCAGATGTTCTAACAGTATCAATCTTATCAATGCCGCTGCTATGTTCACTCTTACAAGCATCTGTATTAGCCCATTTTGTCTTGCCCATGGAATCAAGGCAGAAAATAGCACCAGACATGGTAGTAACCAGAATATTAGTCGGGCCTCCAAAGGTTGTTACTTCAACATCGCTTACAATGGGGGCGTCAAGCTGAGCTGGCCAATACGGAGGTCTGAAAATTTCATTACCAGCAGCAGAATAAAGATGAACCTTACCATCAGTTCCGCCAAATACCAAATCCTTGAAGCCATCACCGTCAACATCGCCAATTACCTTTATCTGGCCGTAAACGTCACCGTTTACTTTTCCAGAAGACTCAGCAACCTGCGCAGCGACCTGATATGCATTCCCTAGCAGGAGCAGACTAACTGCGAGAGTTATTAAAGAATTATGCTTTGAAAATATCTTTTTCATGCTCCCTCCTGGTTAATAAACAGCATTTTCGTGGAAAACACGTATTACCGTGTCTAATTCAACAACGACAGAAGGCTTCTTTGTGTAGCCTTCAACCTTTACGCTCCAGACATCGAAATAGCCTGTGAGTCTTCCTTTAACATAATGAGGTTTGTTTCGATATTCAATACCATCCGTCTCAAGTGGTTTTATTGAAATAACCCTGAAGCCACCATCTTCAAACTCTTTTTTATAATCCTTATGATTATTGGTTGCAAGGCTCATATCAAAGTTTTTATCAAACTTAATATTATTTCTGACATTAATCTTTACTGTTTCTACACCGGCCTGAGCATAGTTTTTAGCCTTTATACGCAAAGATTCCATGTAAAACATATCTGTGTTCATTCTTGAACTATACCAGTAGGCAATACCCATAAGAGCAAATATAACAAGCAAGAACAGACAAACAAAGGCAATAAAGCCGCTTTTTCTTCTTCTAGTCATCTTGTTATATCCTCAAACTTCTTAACGCAGACAAAATCAGTTTCTAGTCTTACTGCAAAATCGATTTTTTCTGGTTTTATTTTATTTTCCGGGTCACTGGCAACAAAGGCCACGTAAATCTGCTTAATATCAGAAGAATCATTGTCGGCTTCAAAGAAAGTGACCTTTTCCATAATAACTTCTGTCTTTACCTTAGCAAAAGGATCTCTTTCTTCTCTAATCAGGTTTCCATCCTTAACGAAATACTTGATTCTGTATAAGCTTAATGGATCAAAATTTTCCTGTCTGGTAAATTCTATTTCGTATTGACCATCAGAATACTTATTGATTAATACCATTCGCGGTTTTCCTTCACCAATAGATTCACCTTTTACCGCATAGCCATATTGACCATCTTCATAAATCATAGGATTAATAGACTTCAGGTCGTAAAACATCCTTCTGGTAGCCAAAGCTATTTTTTGATTGAAATTCATATGCTTCTGGCCAAAATTCATGGTATTTAAATTGCTTCTCAAAACGATAATTAGAACAACAGAAATACATGAAATGATTAAAACAGCAATGGCAAGTTCAACGAGGGTAAAACCAGATTTCTTTTTCATATTATCTGAACCTCGTTGAAGTCTTATAATTGAAGGTATTAGTATTAGCCCGGTAATTCATCAGCGTATACTGTTTTTCAATACCGTTTTCTACCCATGTTATCTTAAGGTCTATGCGATACAGATTTTCTTCTTTGTCACCGGAATTGGCAACAGTATGACCTTCTGCTACATCAATGTGTAAAAATGCTTTCGCTTTATAATGGGTTTTTAATTCTCCTGGCAAATTCAAACCACGGTCTTTATCGGAAGGAATTTCGAGCTGAACAGGCATGCCTTCCCATAGAAATGTATCGCTTCTGACACGGTCCATGATATTCTGGGCAGCAACGGCAACCTGAAAGATAACCCCACCGCTTTCGATAGTTCTGGTTCCGCTTAAAAACATTGTAAGAACTGGCAGAACCCCTACCCCAATGATGAAAGTAGCGATAAGAATTTCAACAAACGTAAAAGCTTTTTTGCTGGTCATCTTCCCCTCCTGCGGCGGTCTTCCTGCTCGGGGGCTACATAGTTCTTTTCATAGCGTTCGAAGGTTTCAAGGTATTTGATTCCTTCAGCCGCATTCATAGCAGCCTGAGTGCCTGGATATTTTTTTATTATTTCTTTGTAAAGATTCAGGGCACCTTCGTTATTCTTCATTCTGAAATAGATTTCAGCAATACAAAGGGCAGCCACACTAGCTTCTTCGCCCTCTGGATATCTTTCCAGAATTTCTTTGAAAACAGATAAGGCTTCTGCCAGTTTTTCCTGTTCTAAGAGGCCAACGCCTTTAAGATACTGGGTTTCAAAGCTACCCATTCCGCTCGGCTTCATAGGAGCAATTTTTCTTGCTACACTATCAACGGAATAATTTAAGCCAGTTTTCTTTAACAGTTTCTCTGATTCTTCAGAAACAGCTTCACGATTATCCTGAGTTTCCTTAACTATAGGATTAACAGGTGCTGTAGTCACTTTAGCTTTCTTTTTGCAGCAGCCCGTGAGCTGTAGCAATAAAATAGAAATAAGTATTACAGACAGGCACCTTTTAATGCAAAGCTGTTTCATGATAGACAAAATCAGCAAAGGTGTTCGCCAACAACCTTAGCAATGCCCTCTACAAGCTTTTTGATTTCTGCTTCATCAGGGCCTTCTGCCATAACTCTGATTAGGTTTTCAGTGCCAGAAGGTCTTACAAGTATGCGGCCGCGACCAGACAATACTTCATCAGCATTCTTGATGCTTTCAGTGATTTCAGGAACAGAAGTAAAATCCTTGTTCCTGACTTTGATGTTAACAAGAACCTGGGGAAGCTTATACATAACTGTTCTAAGTTCCTTGAGCGGCTTACCGGTTTCACGCAAAATTCTAAGAATATTGCATGCGGTAAGCAAACCATCACCTGTTGTTGAATAATCTGTAAGAATAATGTGACCGCTCTGTTCGCCACCGACAACGTATCCGCCCTTGAGCATTTCTTCAAGAACAAATCTGTCGCCTACTTTGGTCTTCAAAATTTTAATATCGTGCTTACGCATAGCAAGATCAAGACCAAGGTTAGCCATAACGGTTGTTACGAGAGTGTTTCCAGGAAGCTTATCGCGATCCTTCAAAAACTTAGCTGTGATAGCAAGAATAAAATCGCCGTCTACAACTTCGCCATCGCTATCTACACAGATTAATCTGTCAGCGTCACCGTCAAAAGCAAAGCCTATATCAAAGCGTTCCTTCTTCATCATTGAAACAAGAGAACTGATACAGGTAGAACCGACATTCTTGTTAATATTAATACCATCGGGATTTGTTCCTATAGCATCAACAGAATAACCTAAGTTCGAGAAAAATTTTGGAGCCCAGTTAGAAAGCGCACCATTAGCACAGTCTAAGGCTATCTTCATTCTTTTCTGGCTTGTATTTTCGCCACAAACTTTAGAAAGGTGGCTAAGCCAGAATTTTACAGAAGTATTGTCGTTATTGATGACGCCAACGCCTTCACCTGTTGGCATTTCGTATTTTGTGTTACCAATAAGGTCTTTTTCGATGGCTTCTTCTATATCATCACTGATTTTATAACCATCTGGGCCAAAAACCTTGATGCCATTATCCTGGAAAGGATTGTGGGAAGCGCTAATCATAATAGCGCCCATACCCTGAAGCTCTTTTGTAATATAAGCCAGAGCTGGTGTTGGAATAACCCCTAGAAGTCTTACTTCTGCTCCCATAGAAGCAGCACCGGCTGCAACAGCATGTTCCAGTAAATCACCTGAACGTCTAGTATCTTTTGCCACAAAGAATGGTCTTCCATGCTTCTTGTGATTGTCTAATAGATGCTTAGCAGCAAGCTGAGCAATACGATAAGCAGTGTTTCCGTCTAATGGGAAACGGTTGGCAAGACCACGGACACCATCAGTTCCAAAAAAGCGACCCATAGGGTTTGTTACTCCTATTTATTCAAAACTATTTTTGATAGTATAGCATAAATTAAAATAATATGCATTATCTGGAGAATATAAGGTGTGATAAAAAAGGGCTGTTGGCGTGGTTGGCGTAGTTGGCGTGGTGGGCGTGGTGGGCTGTTTCTCTCGGTTGATGGTATCACGCCCCTGCGAGGCCTTCTTCCGTGCTCATCAAAAGAGGAAGGAAAGGCGAAAAAAATTGTAATGTTATTAGTTCAGGCTTGGTGCTGCTCCCTCATTCGTCACGCTACGCGTGCCACCTTCCCCCACATGGAGGAAGGCTAGGTGTAGGAGAGGATCTGTTTTTCTTGGCTGGGAGCTGGTAGCCGACGGCTGATAGCGGCTGTTTTCTCTCGGCCAATAGCTATGAGCCAATAGCCAAAAGCCTATAAAATCATACTTATACATCCAAATCTATAGAATATTAAAAATTGTGCATTGTTAATTATGCATTATGAATTATGAATTATGAATTATGCATTATGAATTATGAATTATGAATTGTGCATTATGAATTATGAATTATGCATTGTGCATTATGAATTATGAATTGTGCATTATGAATTATGAATTATGAATTATGAATTATGAATTGTGCATTATGAATTATGCATTATGCATTATGAATTATGAATTATGAATTATGAATTATGAATTGTGCATTAATTATGCTTTCTCAATCACGCAGGTATGTTTTTTCGTTTCTTTGTCGTAATTTATGCCGACCATCAGCAGGTTGTCGAGATAATGAGTTAAGCGGCCGGTGTAGCGTTTTCCCTTTATCTGATTCAGGGCAGTCTCTGTCGATTCATTGTATTTTAACTCAATAAGCAGAGCCGGATAGGGACAGCCGGGTTTTGGCAGATAGACCATGTCTGCAAAGCCTTTTCCCGAGTCTAATTCTCTGAAAACAGTATAAAAGCGGAAGGAAGTATAGAAAGCAAGATTTATTGTGCTTGCCAGAACGATTTCGTTATTATAAGACAGTTTTGAAGCCTCTTCGTGAACCACTGAAAGCTGATGGCAGATAAAACCGGTATCACCATTTAAAATTGCGTCAAGAAATCTGTCTGAATTGCCTATGGCTGTTGCAACATCACCCCAGGCTTTCTGTTCACTGACAGCATAAGCAAATTCCCTTGCAATTTCTTTGTTCGGAATACGGACCTTACCTGTCATAGAATCATAAGCAAGATAACCTAAATGAACAAGCAGAGTCATTACATCGCCTTTGTTATTTATGGTTACCATATCATTTTGAAAGAACTCCGGCTCAATACT
>JAZRWI010000059.1:0-4585 GCA_045599645.1 Candidatus Avigastranaerophilus sp. | reverse complement strand
TGAGCTCTTAACAATTTACTCCTATTAAGCACTCGATCATAGATTCTTTTAAACTGCGCCTGACTCATCTCTGAGCCAGATCGTTATTAAAAAGACCTTTAATTGGATGTTTTTTCATCGGATATTATTTTCAATGAACTGTTTTTGTTACCTTCGCTCGAAGGCGAGGTGTATATTACCGTACATAAAAAATAAAGTCAACAACTTTTTTAATTATTTTTTAATTTATTTTTTTGTGTGTTTTTTAGCAGTTTGGTGCGGTGTTAGATGCTGCATGATTTTATAAAATTCATAATTCATAATGCATAATGCATAATTGATTGGCTATAGATTGGGTTTGCTGCTGCTTTAACCGGCTCGCTGCCAATGCCTGAATTGAGAATTGAAAATGGAGAATGGAGATTTTTTTGTTTATAGATTGGGTTTGGCTGCTGCTCGACCTACTCGCTGCCAATACCTGAATTGAGAATTGAAAATGGAGAATGGAGAATTTTTTGTTTATAGATTGGGTTTGCTGTTGCTCGACCTACTCGCTGCCAAGCTCTAATTCATAATTTATAATGCATAATTATTTGTTTAGTTTTTCTACTGCTTTGACATACTCGCTGCCAATACCTGAATTGAGAATTGAAAATGGAGAATTTTTCTCGACCGACAGTTGGTAGACGATAGCTGGCAGCGGCTGTTTTCTCGGCTGGCAGCTGGGAGCCGATGGCTGGCAGCGGTCTGCTTTCTCGGCTAAAAGCCAATAGCCAACAGCTAATAGCTGCTGTTTTCTCGGGCAAAAGCTAATAGCTAGGAGCTTACATTGTCGCCAAACTGCTAAAAAAATTCATAATGCTATTTGCATTATGAATTTTTTTTATGGATTATAAATTGTGAAAATTAGTCTATGCAGATTAGGCGGTATTTTCTGGTGCCCTTGCCGAGACCTATTTTTTCAGCATGTTCCAAGGTGTGGCGACCGAATCTGGTATCTATTCTTTCAACAAGGCTTTCCTTTTTGTCTTTTGAAGTGAATACCAGGTCAACACAAGCCTGATCTATTGCTAGAGGGTCAGTAGAAGCCAAAACGCCTATATCATGCATATCCGGGTCATGGGCATTACCGTTGCAGTCGCAGTCTACACTCAAACGGTTCATAACATTCACAAATGCTATACCCTTTTCATTGTTCATATAGTCGCAAACGCTCTTTGCAGCTTCAGCCATAGCTTCAAGGAATTTTCTCTGATTATTATCGCCTCTTGTCAATCTCCAGGCAGAAGAATCAGCAGCGCGACCACCAGAGTGAATCAAGCCTTTTCCCGAACGTTTTACAGAGGTTCCGCTACCAAAACCAATAGAAAGGTTCTTAATAGCACCACCGAAGCCACCCATCTGATGACCTTTAAAGTGGGACAGAACAAGATAAGAATCATATCTATCAAAGTGCGAACCAACATAGTTAAAGGAAAGATTGTAACCGCCTTTTACAGGAATTCTTAAATAACCTTCTTCATCCTGCAAATCGAATGGTGCAATATCAAGGAAACCATGTTCTTTGGCAGTATTCCAATGGGCTTCATTGTTGGATCTTTTTCCACCATAAGCAGTGTTACATTCAACTATAGTGCCATTTACTTCCTGGATCAGGTTTTTAACCAATTCCGGGCGCAAGTAATTAGAGGCAGGTGGTTCACCGGTGCTCATCTTTACTCCGACTTTACCGGTCGGTTTCCAGCCCATAGCCTTATAAACCTTAACAAGACCTTCAGGAGAAATATCACGAGTAAAATAAACTACTGGAACATTTTCTTCTTCACAAGCATATGCTTTATACTGTTCAGAAGATTCAATTACAGGCTTATCTTTATCGATAACTCCATCAGTAGGCTTAGTTCCATAAGCTCCACCTGCAAATACTGCAGATTGTGCAGCGGCGAACAATGAAAGAACTGATAAGAACTTTGTTATTTTTCTCATTATAAAACCTCTACGCTTTTTAACTAATACTGATTATATCACAATGATATTGCGGTACAAAAAAACGATATGTCAATATTTGTAAAGATAGCGATTTAGTATCCTTCTTCTATGCCGAAACTGGTGATTTTATGGTCGGAAACGCGTATTGTAAGCTTAACCTTGCTGAAATTATCTTCTACTATTACCCAGTCGTCCGAATCAATGTTTTCAGGGCAATCAAACATACACATCTTGAAAATTGGCAACAATTCTGAAAGAGTTGAAATATCGTCACCTATTTTTATACTGAGCTTATCAAAAGTCAGAGAAGCATTCGGCGTATCAACAAAAACCTTATAGGAGCCAATATCAGACTCGACTACTTTATCGTGGAATACTTCGTGAGCATAGTAATACAGTGTATTAATGAGCTGGGAGTTTGCACTTGGTGATACGTCTTTTATGGAAACATAATCTGAGTGCATCCAGCCTTCAATGCTGGATGCCCCGTTTGAAGCCGGTGTTAAAACGTGAGCCCATACAGATTTGTCAGGCTGGGTCTGGAATTCCTTAACATATATATATTCCAGCTTATTTACCTTTCCGATAACATTGCCGTCAACTGGCTTTTCTCTAACACGAACAGAATCACCGAGAGAAACAGCGCGAGTCAGCATATTAGCTTCAGGAAGTTTCATGCATAGGTAACCAGAATAGTTTCTAGTAAAATCATTTTCCCCAAATGAAACTTCGCAAACCTTGCCATCTTTGAATGTAAAATTGCAGGAACAGGCATAGGTGTCACCTGCTTCAAAGCCGTAATGAGTATAGGTTCTTCCGTTTCCGTCGGTTCCATACTTTTGTGCAACTTCGGCTTCGGTAAGGCCGATTACCTTTTCACCACAGAAATGTTCTGCAACGTCAGGATTGTTAGTTTTAAAGAATTCAGCTTCTGTAGAACCTTCTGCAGAAAAGACATCAATTACTGTATCCATGTATGAATAGCAAGTGAACTTACTACCTACCAGAGAAAAAGCTTCGCTTTTCACTACAGCTGCATCTTTGAAATATGCGCCGTCGTTCTTAATAAATTCATTCAGATTATTTTTAATCTTAATCATTATTCTAAGAACAGCTGGTCGTTCATTACCGCAGCAGAAGCCACCTTCTCTGCGTTCAGCACTATCCCATGCAGGTAAGCACATATCTCTGCCAGCATCTCTGACTTTATAGATATGTTCACCAGCGGTGGTATCTTCTTCTATCAATGTGTATTCGGTACCATCTATTTTTACTTTTTCACCTTCATTTGCAAAGCGGATTGTTCCTTCTTCAGCAAAGAGGGGACAAGACAAAGAGGTAGCCAAAATAGCATAAGCAACGGATTTTATTATTTTATTCATAATATCTCCAAAATAAAAATTAGTCTCCTATACTAAGAAGACTAATTTTACAAATTTAATTCAAAATTAACATGATTAAAAACAAATCAACTAAGTTCACTATAGCAACTTAAAGATTCAACACCATTTATTTTCTGGATATCACATATAATCAGATCCATATCCTGGTCATTGAATACTTTAATTACAGACTTAACTTCAATCTGATTATTAAGAACATCCTTAGAGAAGCTAATGCTCTTGACAGCAATCTTAAAGCTATTGAGATGAGTCTTTATTTCTTCAAGGAATCTTGGATGATCAGCGCCCTTGATAACAATGGTTCTTGTGATTTTTTCATGAATGAAGCTCTTTTCAAAGCTGTTCAGAATAATCAATGTAAACAAAACTAATCCAGTTGCAGCACCTGCAACAGAGTTTAAACCAGAGCCAGCTGCAAGACCGATACTAGCAGTTGTCCATATAGAAGCAGCTGTGGTCAAGCCTCTAACACCGCCACCATACTTAAAAATTGCACCAGCACCAAGAAAACCGACGCCAGAAATAACCTGTGCTGCCAGACGCTGAACATCGCCTTTGGTAGGTTCCGAAAGAGTTAAAGAGAGGCACATAACAAGACATGCACCAACACAAAGTATAATATGTGTGCGCAAACCTGCCGGCTGACCGTGGTATTCGCGTTCCAAACCGATAAGTCCACCAAATAATAGTGCTAGAACTAATCTTAATATAATATCAGTCTCATTAGTTGGAATGAGAGTCTGTAAATCCATGTGTGGTATCATCATGCAACCTCAATAAAGATGTAAGGTTTTAGTATAAAAATTTTTAACCCATTATTCAAGTGTTTTTTATTATTTTTTAGATATAGATGTATAAGGGTGATTTTATGTGCTTTTAGCTTTCGGCTGTTAGCTGTTGGCCGAGAAAAGCAAGCCGCTTATAGCTTTTGGCGGTTAGCTATTGGCCGAGAAAAGAAGGCCGCTTATAGCTTTTGGCTGTTGCTGGTTGCCGAGAAAGCGGGAAGCATACGGCTGTCGGCTATCAGCTATCGGCCGAGAAAGCGGGAAGCTAGAAAGCTTTAAAGCTGGAAGCTGGAAAGCAGGACATTTAGATTTTATAAAAGTGGATGAATAATGGTGATTTAATAGCCCGCATTCGTCACAGCTGCGCTGTGCCACCTTCCCCCTAAAGGAGGAAGGGCTATGATATGATTTTATAGCAGTGGATGTATA
>JAZRWI010000058.1:0-96481 GCA_045599645.1 Candidatus Avigastranaerophilus sp. | reverse complement strand
AGTTGGCATTGTTGGTATAGTTGGCGTCGTTGGCGTGGTTGGCGTTGTTGGCTTTGTTGGCATAGTTAGTATAGTTGGCATTGTTGGTATAGTTGGCGTCGTTGGCGTGGTTGGCGTTGTTAGGCCGCCCCTGCGAGGCCTTCCTCCAGCTTTGCGGGGGGAAGGTGGCACAGCGTAGCTGTGACGGATGAGGGCGGTTGCTTACTATCGTTGGCTTTGTTATGGCATCGTTAGCAATGTATTATTTACATTTATTTACATTTACTAACAAAGGGGCTTTAAAAAAATTGATTTACATGTTAAGGTAATAATGTTTAAACTATTTATGGGAATAAATATGTACAACAGATTTTCTTCTTATATAGCAGTAATTTTGGTTTGCACCATTTTGATGTGTACATCTGTTTATGCTCAGAGTGGCTCTGTTGATGCATTGATTAAGACCGGGAACGATTATTCGAATCTATTTCAGTATGATAAAGCCTATGAAAATTTCCGTAAGGCTACAGAAATAGAACCAGATAACTGGGAAGGCTGGTTTCTTGGTGGAAAGTGTCTGTTAAGACTTAAAAAGCTTGATGAAGCAGAGAAATTCTTAGTCAAAGCCCATAATCTTAATCCTAATGAAGTTGATGTTCAGAAGGCCTTAGGTTCTATTTATATCAATTATGCCAAGACTGCTTCCACAAATGGTCAGATTGCCGCTAAGCTTGATTATCAGCTAAAAGCATGCCATGCCTACCCTGCCGGCACAAAAATCTGGCTGGCTTTGTTTGAACAGTGGTGGCAGAATGGCGAATTTGAAAAGATAAAAGCCGAAGGTGATTTCATCGTAAAAAATAACAAAGCCCTTCTTGATCAGGCTGATGATGAAAGTCTGCAGGCTGCATTAGTATATGTTGCCAAAGCTTACTATGGTGATGCTGATTATGCCAAGGCCGACAGTTTCCTGACCCATGCAAGTAAAATACGCAGTCAGAATGATGAATTATATACTTTAAAGCGTGAAATAAAGAACCGTGGCGAAGAAAAAATAAAGAAAATATTGGGTCAAGCCCAGTCAGAAATTGATGCAAAGAATTACGAAAAGGCCATGGAAACCCTAAAAACTGCTTCAAAGCAGCCTGGTGCCCATCAATCAGAAATTGAAGAAAAAATAGAACAGCTTGAAAAGACAATCAACATCAGCAAAAGCATGGTTGAAATAGAAGGTCTCATAAAAGCTGAAAAATACAGTGAAGCTTCTGTCAAGCTTGAAGAAGAATTAGGTGTTTACCCTGAAAATGAAGAATTAACCAAGAAGTATCAGGAAGTAACCGAAAAGCTTCAGGAAATTCAGGAAAAGAAAGACCGGGAAGAAGAAGAAAAGAGTTATGCAGAAGAACTGAAGCGCAAAAAAGAAATGCGTTTCGATGCTGCCAAGAAAGAAGCTGAAAAATACGAAGAAGAAAAGAATTACGACGGTGCTGTTGAAGCTTTACAGAAAGCACTAAAGATTTTCCCTGCCGATGCAAAGGTTAAAGCTAAGATAGAAGAGCTTCAAGCTGAATCAAAGAAAGCCAAGAAACGTCAGGAAGAATATACTCAGAGCTTTGCACAGCTTCAATCTCTTTACAAAGAAGAAAAATATGATGAATGCACTGAGTTAGGCGAATCTTTACTTAGAAAGTATTCCGAACATAAGCTTACCATTTCAGAAGTTCTTGCTGAAGCCTATTTAAAACTAGAAAAATATGAAGAAGCCAGTAAAATCGTAAATAATCTTGAAAGCGAACAGACTCAATACGAAAACCTTTACAACTTTGCTAAGGGTATGGAATATGATGCAAAAGGTGATAACGACCTCGCGATGCCTTTACTTGAAAAGGTTGCCAACAGCAATTACAAATTTAAATCAAAAGCCTCTTCAACAGTCTGGAAACTGCGTCTTATAAAATACCAGCTTGGTGTATATCTTGTAATTATTATAATTTTAATTGTAGTTACACCAAAGATTAAAGACATCATCCAAACAGCTCAGGAAAAAAGCAAGAATCAGAAGCTTGAAAAGATTAAAGAATCCGGTAATTACGAAGCTAATTTCAAATTCCTTGAAGAACGTTATACCAAAGATGACGTTCATAATATGAAGCTGGTTACTCTTCTTTATGCAGCTGCCTTACAGAAGAAGGGTGAAAACGAAAAGGCTTATAGCTTAATTACTGATTATCTTAAAAAGGATTCACGTTCTCCACTAGCCAAGAGTATTGCAGGTGAAACAGCTCTGGCAATTGGTGAAACCTCAATGATAGGCCTCGAACAGATAGAAGGTCTTCTTAAGCTGAATGAAAACAGATCTGATGTAATAAATTACCTTGCAAAGACCTATATTACCCAGAAAGCTGACCACAAAAAAGCTCAGGAATATATTTCAAAATATATTTCCATGAATCCTGCTGATACAGAAGCAATCAAATATCTTGCAGACGTATATATAAGTCGTCAGGTTTATACTCAGCAATCTGTAAAGACCTTTGAAAAAGCTATAAAGTGTAATCCAGACATTTCTGATTATTATGTAGCTTTGATGGAAAACCATAAAGCTCTTGGCAATACTGTTGAAGCAGAAAAGGTTATTGAAACCATTAAAGAAAAGTTCCCGGATTTTTCCTGGGCTTCTACTAGTAATAATACCAGCTATGACCCATATTCTAATCCTCAGGATTATTATAACCAGCCTCAGAATTATGGACAGCAGCAGAGTTATGCTCAACAGCAAAGCTATGAAGCTCAAACACCTACCCCAGAAGCTGCACCACAACAGGACTATTATTCTCAGATGGCTCAGCCTGCTCAGGAAAGCAATACTCAAGCTGCTACTGAAGATTATTCCCAGAAAATCATGCAGCAGCAGATGTTGTTCCAGCAGGCATATCAACAACCTGCTCAGAATACCGCTCCGGCCACATCAGCTGGTTTACCGGACTATGGTAATCTTGGCGGAGATGACCTACCGAGTCTCGAAAGCCTCATCGGTAAAGAAGAACAACCAGCCAGTGACGGCGGATTACTTCCAGATCTGTCTGATTTAATAGATCCGAAGAAGAATCAACCACAAGCATCAGTCGCTGCTCAGCCAGCCGCAAAGCCGAGAATCTCCGGTCCGACAAAGAATTGTCCACACTGTGGTTCTTTGAATTCAGCCAATGAATATTACTGCACATCTTGTGGCAAACCGTTCTAAGTAATAATTAAGGCATAAAAAAAGCACTTCCAACCAGGAAGTGCTTTTTTTATGCTCAAATTTAGTATTATCAGTGACAATCAGAGCAGTGATGAGAACCGCAGGAACCACAAGAACAACCATCACCATGAGAATGTGAATGTTCGTGGCCGCAATCGCATCCGCCACCACCGACATTCAAGGTATTTCTAGTATTACCAGTGGCGAAAGAAGACATTTTCTTCTTAACATTCTTTGCTTTGCAGTATTCGCATGGAACCTGAGATAAATCTTCCTTCATAGAGCAGAGCTTTTCGAAGGTTTTATGGCATTCATTACATTCAAATTCATAAATAGGCATTTAAATTAACGTCCTTTCTATAAAGCATAAGAAACATTAAATTCTATATTTTTCCATCTTAGTTCTTAGAGTATTACGTGTAATACCCAATTGAGAAGCACTCTGAACCTGATTACGCTTATGCTTGTCAAGGCTTTGGAGCAGAAGTTCCTTTTCAAAGACACCCAAAACATAAGCATAAGCATCACCATCAGGAGCTCTATCCAATAAACGCTTAATCAGCATTCTAACAGCTACATCTTCAGGAGTATCCGATGAAGCTACATTATTAGACTGAGGCTTTTCTTCAGTTTCATCAATTACATTTACTGTTTCAGGATTTGCACTGAATACAGTTGTTTTGCGTGCTTCAGATGATGATGCAGTTACTGCTATAACTTCAGAAGTATTTGTTTTTTTGGCACCCTTGGTAATTTCGACTGGCAGATGTTCCGGCAATATAAGCTGGTCTCTGCTGAGAGTGTATGACTGTTCAATAGAATTACGCAATTCTCTGACATTGCCGGGCCAAGAATAGGCGCAAAGCATACTTATTGCTTCATCTGACATGCTCTTTGGAACACCGGTTCTTTGGGCAGCAAGAATTGAACAGAAATATCTAGCCAGCAGAGGGATATCTTCCACTCTTTCTCTCAGAGGTGGCAGCTTAATTTCAATAACTTTAATTCTGTGATAAAGGTCTTCACGGAATTTGCCTTCCTGAATCTGTTTACGCAAATCCTTGTTGGTAGCAGCAATAACTCTAACGTCAACGCTAATGCGCTTATTGCCCCCTACTCTTACGATTTCGCGTTCTTCAAGAACTCTAAGAAGCTTTGCCTGCATTTCAAGGTTCATATCCCCGATTTCATCGAGGAATATTGTTCCACCCTGAGCCAATTCAAATAACCCCTGTTTTGAGGTTAATGCACCAGTAAAAGCGCCCTTTTCATAGCCGAAGAATTCTGATTCCATGAGGCTTTCACTGATTGCAGTACAGTTAATAGGCCAGAATGGTTTTGATGAACGTCTTGAATTAAGGTGAATTGCCTGAGCAACTAATTCCTTACCACAACCGGATTCACCACATACGAGAACACTGACGTCTTCACCGGAAACCTTACCAATTAGCTTATAGACTTCCTGCATTGCTGCGCTATTACCTTTAAGTGCACTAGACTTAGGAGCCTGAACCCCAAGCTCTGCAATCTTTGTAGAGTTTCTAGCTGCAAGACCTCTGGAAATCAAAGTGAGACATTCATCAATATTAAAAGGCTTGGTCAAAAAGTCATAAGCGCCAAGCTTCATTGCATTGACTGTTGTTTCCATATCAGAATAAGCAGTCATAACAATAATCAATGCCTTAGGGTCATCCTTCATAACCTTTTCAAGTATCTGAAGGCCGTCCATTTCAGGCATTCTAATATCAACAAAAGTAATATCCGGCTTAAATTCGTAATATAAATTAAGCCCCTTCAAGCCATTATCTGCTAATGCTACTTCGTAGTTAGCCTTTTGTAATGCTTTTTCAAAAGCCCATCTAACACTATGTTCATCATCAATAACAAGAATCTTAGCTTTGTCTGACATAATAGTGCCTCACATTCATTCCTGATTTAAATTTTTGTATTTATTTTTGCTTCTGCGACTCAAAGGAACATCGGTATCAAAGAAGTAATCACCATACAAAAGTATGATTTTGTAATTTATACCAAGTCTCTGTTTGGCCTCAGTAATTCTTTCAAATATTTCCTCAAGATTGTATCTTAAGGAAGTATGCATTAGCAACAAGGTCTCAACATTTGCTTCCTTAGCATTAAGAAGAACTTCTTCCAGGAAGGAATGCTGCTGGAAATCACGTTCATCATCTTCCTGTGCCATGTATGTAGCTTCATGACAGAGGAATAATGTATTTTTAATAGAATGTGGATCTATAGGTCTTGAATCACCACCAAATGAAAATATGATTTTTTCAATATTTTCAGCAATCTCATCCTTGCCCTTTTCCCAAATTACGTTATTTAGCTGTGCCTGGGTCATACCTACGTATTCAGGCTTGAGACATCTTCTTGTTTCAATGATGTTATAGCCAAGACTTAGTTGTCTGTGAGAATGCTTTGTTTCGAAGGTTTCAAGATAAATATAGCCCTTCTGGTCTTCAAGCTTAAATCTCTGACCTGGTTCCAAAGGTATCCATTCCAACGGGAAAGATAAATCCTTCTGAGTTCTAGTCAAATAGTCCAGCATGAATTCCAAAAGCTTATTGTTATTTGGATAATAAATCTGCAATGGAGCTGTCTGGTCACCTGCACCAAGATTTCTTATATTAAGAAGGTTTACAAGTCCGGCAATATGATCTGCGTGTCCATGGGAAAGGAAAATTCTTCTTATACCGAAGACTTTATTTTGCAGAGCAGTAGCAACTCCCTCACCACAATCAAACAATACATTAAATCTTTTGTGATATAACCAGGTAGAAAATAAAGCTCTGGAAAATCCTTTTAATTGGTCTTGTAGTGGAAATTGGGGAGTGTTCATGATTATCCTTTAGCTTTAAGTGTTCAATAATTTATCACATATCGCTTATTGCGTCAAATACTAGCTTCAGAAAGATTATATAAGTATTGTTACCGTTGTAAAAAATTTAATACTGTGATATTTTCATATAAAGATACCAAAAGGAGAATCGAATGAATAAAACATTTAGCAAGCTAATGTTTGCACTTTTGTTCCTCGTTTTAACAACCAGTTCTTTGTTTGCCGAAGAAGTTTATACTAAGCTTACTGATATCATAGCAAATCCAACTGCTTTTGAAGGTAAGAATGTATCTGTTGATGGCTTTTTCTCAGTATGGAAGAACGCACCTGGCGCACCGCCTGTCAGCCGTTCCGACTGGGTTCTCTGTGATGGCAATAAAAAAGGTATTTATTGCAACGGAACTATGCCTTCAGATGAAGAAACCGGTGAACTTGCTCCATACTGGCAGCCATTAAATGTTCTTGGAACCGTCATGATGCACGAAGGCAAACCATACATCAGTGTAATTTCCACTAAAATTGCCACCAAGAAAGTAGAAAGAATGGTATCTGCCCAATACATAATCCTCAATCAGAGTGAGTTAATGGGTGAATATGTTGGTGTTATGGGTGTTCTAGCCAAAGGTCACACCCTCAAAGGCGACAGAATGTATTTGATTGCCGACCCATCAGGCGTTATCAGAATCGGTAAAACCCAAAAGCTTTATCCAAAGGGAACCATTATGCACATCAAAGGCTTTGTAACCACTGATGAATTTGGTATTCCTATGATTGACCAGGTAGAAGTAATTTCAGCAAAGGTTGACTGAAGCTGAAAGCTTGAAGCTTGAAGCTCGAAGCAGAAAGCTTGAAGCTCGAAGCAGAAAGCTCGAAGCTCGAAGCTGAAAGTTCAAAGCTCAAAGCTTGAAGCTCGAAGCAGAAAGCTTGAAGCTTGAAGCTTGAAGCAGAAAGCTTGAAGCTTGAAGCAGAAAGCTTGAAGCTCGAAGCAGAAAGCTCGAAGCTCGAAGCTGAAAGTTCAAAGCTCAAAGCTCAAAGCTTGAAGCTCGAAGCTTGAAGCTCGAAGCTTGAAGCTCGAAGCTGAAATAAAAAGATAAAAATAAAACCCGCTTTCAATGAAAGCGGGTTTTATTTTGCTTAGTTAATGTTTATTAGAAGCTGCCTGGTTCCATAAAGCCTGCTTCATTACCTTCAGCAGTGTATTTAAGAGAACCGAACTGAATACCCTTGATGAGCTTCTTGTCGCCTTTGAAGGTTGACTGAACAACGAATTTTTCATTCTTGAAGTCAAAAGCAACAAGTCTGGCAACAGCAAGAACGTTCTGGTCAGCATCAAGAAGTGCAGTAAGCAAGCCTTCTTCGCTACCAACAACGAAATTTCTAATCATGCCGGGAATGTTCCAGCTCTTCTTCATAGCTTCAGTTACAGGCTTATCAGTAAATACTAATGTTCCTTCAAAGCCAGAAAGCTTTTCTGCCCAAAGAGCTCCCTTGAGGTCAATCTTAGTGCCGGTCTTGAAGAAGCATCTATCAGTGAATACCTGTTTGAATGGAAGCTTGAATTCCTTTGAACCCTTGAAGTATCTGCGGCTTACAAGTTCACGAAGTTCCTTTCTATCCATCTGAGATGTTGGGGAAGCTTTCTTGGAAACAGGAAGTCTAACAACCTTTTCGGCTGGCAGATGTTTAACAAGATGTTCAAGTTCATTGCCACGCTGCATAAGAACGACCTTGTCCGGATTTACCATATCAAGCTTAGCTTTCTTAATAGCGCGACCACCGTCGAACTGAACCCAACCGGTTGTATCAATGATAAGGGCATCAGCTTCAGCTTCTGCTTTATAGAGCATATGCATCAATCCAGAAAGTGCTGGAACAAAATGCAAGCCAGAAGAATGAGCGCCAATCAGATACTGATGATCTGGTTCCAAGTCAGCAAGGAAAACTTCTGGTTTCTTCAGAAGAAGCATACCAAAGAAGCCTGGGCAACCAATGTCAGATTGGCCAGTATCGGTATCAAGGAGAGCAACCTTACCAACCTTGGCAAGAAGTCTGTTAGAAATATAGGTGCTGAAGAAAGTCTTACCAGTATCAACTTCACCAAGAACAAGAATCTTGTAAAGCTTGCCTTTTTTCTTTTCCTTAGCAATCTGATTAGCTAAAACGTCCCATTCAGCAGGAATAGTGCTGTGTTCCATCTTTGTTACCTGTTCAGCCTTAGCAGTAACAGTAACCTTGGAGGCTTTTACGCCAAGCATTGGAACCTTTTTACCAACAGGAACGGTAATGCTTTCACCTTTTGCAACAGGAGCTGCGATACATTCAATTAAACCTGCGTCAACAGCAATTTTTGCCGGACCATTAACAAGATAAAAATCGCCTTTTTTAATTTCGATCTTCATTATTTCTGCTCCTTGTCAAATACCAAAGACGGCCACAATTCTTTTACGACGTTTTCATTGATAACTACAGCCTTGGCAACCTTTTTAACGTCTACTTCAACAGTCTTAACTGCGTCAGAGGTAACAACGTCTTTAAGAGCAACCTTGCTATCAACCTTCTTTGCTACAACGCCAGAAATAAAACCTTTATCAGTGGTGATGTAAACAGTCTGGCCTTTTTTGAGGTCCTTTGGTTCAACAACCTTCTGGGCCTGACCAAGACACATATTTACGATGCCTGGGTAAACAGGAAGCTGATCATAGAATTCAACCAGCTTAGAAACCATTTCTCTGAAGAGAATGGGGTCCTTCTGTGTTGCAAGAAGGCCTTTCAGATAACCAATAAGTCCGGTAAAATCTGTTTCTTTAAATGACATTATTCTTTCCTTATTTTAATAAGTAGTCCAGACCAATCTGTTTTGCTCTGGCTTTTTGTTCTTCATTAAGAGTAGTCTTAGAAGCTAATTTATCCATTTCATCCATTTCTGTCAATACTTCAGTAACTCTTGTAAGAACCTGACGGAAGGATACTTTATCAGTCTTAACAGTGCATTCTGCTGCTACAGGATGACCGCCACCGCTGATGAACTGCTTGGATTCCGGATATCTGGCTCTGAGAGAGTCCTGAAGTTCATTGCAAATCATGCCGGAATGAACTCTTGGTCCTGTAGCGCGAACAGATACGTGAGTGTAATTGTCGGAAACCTTGCTTACCATGATAATCTGAGCAAGTTTATCCTGACCTGCTTCCTTAAGATCGAAGAGCTTAATTGAACCTATCATTGGCAGCAACGGAACCTTTGGACCAACAAACAGATAGATTGAAGTATCTTCAAGCTTCAGGGTTCTTACAGAAGAATTCAGCATATCAGATGCTTTATCCCAATCAGCAAGGAAATAGTTCCAAATCTTGCTCATCGGGGTCTTAATATTTTCTGGAAGAAGAGCAAAGAAGTCGTCAGCGTTCTTAACCTTCTTAACAGCATCAATCTTGTCAGCTACAGATTCAAGAGCTGCAGCACAGAGATCAGGGTGAAGAACGTCCTTAAGAGCTGGTTCTCTATCATTATAGAAGTAAGAGAATCCACCACCGCCACAACCGTGGATAATTTCGCTGATGAGTGAAATCAGGGTTGTGCCTTTGCGCTGAGAAGCATCAAACATGGTTGGGCGTTCTTCAACGAATTTAAAAAGATTTTTGAAATTATCAATAGCATAATTCTTGAAGAATGGTTTTACGAATTCTGCACAAGCACCGGCGATTGGCATGATAGCCCAGTCACCCTTGAGACCGATTAAAGCAAGGAGGTCATCAAATACATCGCGTGTTCCTGCAAGAACAGAAATACCATGAGCAAGAACAGAACCAGAGCACTGAACATAATTAGTTGCGCCCGGGTTAAAGTATACATTCTTCTTTGGCAATACAACGCCAGGATGGTGGTCTACTACATAGCATGGCATCTTTTCAGAAACAAAATCGTCTGCATCTGCAGTGCCCTTATCAAGCATAAATACGCATTCTGCTTCAGGAAATTCCTTCAATGCCTTTTCAAACTGTTCTGGCTGAAGCTTGAAGCCTTCTGGCATAAAATGCTTAACCTGCCAGCCTTTTTTAATAAGCATTCTTTTGCAAATAAGACCAGAGGTAATACCATCCGGGTCATCATGGCTGAAAATAATAGCCTTACCTGGCTTTTCAACAGCTTTCAAAATTTTCTGAAGACCTTCGTTGGTTTCTGCCAGCTTAGCCCATTGAGTGGCATGGTCTTCGACTTTACTAAAATCAATATCAAAAATCTTAGATTCAGTCATTGTTTATCCTTTCCGATTATTTTTCATATTAGAGTATAGATAGAATTAAAGCTTTCGGTCAACAGAAATTCTAAAATCATTTTCATCCTTTCCACCGACGCGAATATGAATATTACCATTCAGGTCTGTTCTGTATAGCTTTGTTCCTCTTCCTTCAAGGTAATCCAGGTGCTTTACAGATGGATAACCGAATGGGTTATTTGCACCAACGCTAATAATACCAACCTTAGCGTCAACCATTTCAAAGAATGGCCTATAACCACTTCTATCGGCACCGTGGTCCGGTATCTTTATAATCTGGCTTTTTAGCAGATTGTTATATTTAACCACTTCGCGCTCCGCATCTTCGCCAATATCAGCACACATCAGCGTTTGCACCTTGCCATACCTGATTAAAAGAACTATCGAATCGTCATTCATTTCTGAGTGAACATTTGAGCCAAAGGTTTCTTCAGGATTTATAACCTGAATAAAAACTTCATCACCAAATTCCAGATTATTACCAGCACGAACAGTTATTCTTTTTATTCCCTTCTTTTCGCAAAGTTCTTCAAAATCGTTATACAAATCATTTTTAAAAAGGTTTGGTGTTTCATAAATGGCATGAACTTTATATTCATTCAACACAGGTATCAAACCGGAAAAATCATCTACATGCCAGTGAGTAACAACAACAGCGTCTAACTCATCAATACCCAGTCTTGCCAAGTAATCCTGAATTCTGACTCTGCCGATTTGTCTAGCTTCTTTAACTGAAACGTTGGTCCCACCGTCAATAAGAATAGTTCTTCCCTTTGGTGTCCTAATTATTGAACAGTCACCCTGCCCTACATTTACAATTTCGATACGCAGGTCTTCGCAAACGTTTACATTTATAAAGCCAAATACGTTTCTGCTGAATAAAAGAGAATATACAAGTATAATAAGACCTATCAAAACTGCCAACAAGGTTCTGTGAAGAGGCGTAGCAAAAGATTTTCTATCAAAACCGTAGATTTCCATTTACTTAACCTCGACCCTGTTTATGAAAGTTCCAATTGTTTTTTCGCTCAAACCTGGAATTTCATATAAATCATCAACAGAATGAAAACCGCCATTGCTGTTTCTGAAGTTAATAATCTTTTCAGCAATACTTTTTGTAACACCGGGAAGAGTGACCAATTCATCTTCATTAGTAAAATTGAGGTTAATTTTATCTCCCCAGGCTGCTGAGCCTGCATGACCACCGAATACAGTGGCATATAAATCAAGCTGTTTTAGCTTCTTTTTGCTCATTCCTTTCACTTCTAAAAGCTCTGACAAATCAGCAATCTGGCCTTTTTCAGAGATATATTCAAAAATTCTTTTTGCCAGAGGAGCGCTCAAACAAGGAATATTCTTTATACTTGGAAGGTCCGTTCTATTGAGATTAAGCTTATTTCTGCTTTCAGCCTCATTAAAATAATAGGTTTTCTCAATTTTTGTTTTATCTGTGAATCTGGCAATATTATCGATATTACGTAAAATAACGCCATTATCGATTTTATTATTTCCGATTTTTACAATAAGTAGCATCAGACCGACAATTAAAATAGTAGTCAGTGATGAATAAGTAATCTTCTCGGCCTTAGTCAGGTTCATTTATTCCATAGCAACCCAAGCATTAGCCTGATTAACCCATGTTTCAAACATTGTATAAAATCTGTCAATATCAAAACTGGTTATCTGTCGGAAGCAAACTTCAGCTTCCATGTCTTCTAATGCTTTCATCAAAGTAGAATACTTTGCAAAGAAACCGTCACAGTTGTTTGTAATAAGCATCTTAACCATGTAATAAGCTTCAAAGCAAGCCAACTGCCTTCTATTAGGGTCGGGAATAAGATTTATATCTTTGAGCATCATAGCAGGTTTTATAAGCTGATTATTTTTCTTAGCTTCCTGCAGGACTTCCCAACCCTTCTGAAGGAATTCCAACTGATCCTGGCGGACGATATATTCTGACTGGAGAGCCAAACCTTCTCTTAACCATGAAGGAGTTCTCAACTGACGCATACGGATTTCACGTTCGCCAACATTCTTATCGAAGTAAAGATAGCCTAATTCCCTGACAGCGATTTCACCAGCGGAAGCGCCACTTATATTATTCTGCATCAAACAGATAGTGTTTGTTGCGAAATCAATATGTGCAGCCTTCCCGACCTTAGCCTGAATGCCAATAGCAGCTTCAACATCTGTATGGCTATTCATCAGGTAAAATGTTACCTTTGGTTCTTCATTAAGACCGAAAACCGACATAAATTTGCTTGTTGCACGGTCAAGACAGTCCAGAATATTTTCAGCAATGATGCTATCGTTAATATCAAAAAAAACTGTATAACCGCGTAATTCAAATTTCTGGTTCAGGTTTAATGTGGAATAGGCCATCTGTTATCTCCGATTTGTTTATCAAGCCTTCTGCTGAATGAACTTAACCATTTCTACGATTTCATCCAGGGTTTCAGCTCTAACCAGGAAAGCTTCGTTGCCCATAACATCTGCGAAAATAGGAGGCAGAATCTGATATGAAGCAATCTTTTCGTTAAAGCTTGCAAATATTTCATCGTTATCGTGGAGATAATTCTTACCTTCCTTGCGGCTAATATGAGCTGAATAATACTTGCGTTCAAATTTTTCAGAGAAATGGTTACCAGAAACCATATTAGCCCATTCCTGGAAAATGTTAACGTCGTTAGCATAGTTCATCAGGTCAACAGTGTATCCGCCAGGAGCGCGGCAGTTCATTTCCATAGCAACCAAGCTACCGTCTTTTTTGCGCAGGAATTCAAGATGGAAGAATCTTGAACGAAGGTCGAATGCCTTAACGCATCTGCGACCAATTTCTTCCTGGTCTGCCGGTATATTGCGGTTGATGTAGAAGCTCAAATCATCATTGTTTGCTACAAGATCAAAGGCACTATTGAAAGCGCAGAGAGAAGATGTGAATTCGATTTCTCCGTCTTTGTTAACAAGACCGTCGAAGGTAGTCAGGTCGCCTTCAACAAATTCTTCAACGAAATAATCGCAATCAGGCTTTTTCATCCAAAAATCCTGAACATCGTCGTCATTTGCAATCTTAAAACCGCCAGCAGCGCCTACACCACGGTCGGGTTTAGCAAAAACAGGATAACCATGCTTTTTAATAAATTCATCGAGAGTGTGGCGGTCTTTTGCAATAACACCGTCAGCTACAGGAGCATTAACACTGCGGAAAATTTCTTTCATATCTGATTTTTTCTGGATATGAAGTGTTCTGGCAATATTGTCGCCTGGAATATTGAAATCTTCACGAAGCTTTGCTTCAAGCATCATCCAATATTCGTTATTGGATTCAACCTTTGCAATGTGGCCCCACTTGTGGCAGAACCATGCGGCAGCGCGATATACCTGTTCGTAATCTTCCATGCTGTCTACTTTATAGTAATCAGCAAGATGTTCTTTTAAGTGTTCTGGAAGATTATCGTAATTGTCTTCACCAATACCGAGAACGTTTATGCCTCTGTTTGCAAGACCAACTACGAATTCAATAAAATTAGGTGGAAAATGTGGTGATAAATAAATTACGTTCATTATTTTTTCCGTTTTGTTTTGTTTATTTTAAATTTGTGTAAATTATTCTATAGTTTTTAGTAGTAAAAGGCAAGTTTATTATAACCATGAACATACGCCAGAGAATAAGTATTATAGGATTTCATTATGTGATTTCAAATTTCTCAACTCTTCTTTTATTAATGGCATTTAATTAAAGCGTTACCTAATTATTTAAATATAATTTCTAAACTATATTCAAAACGTTCAGAAAAGAAAAATCCTCTTTAATTTCTTCTAAGAAGAAACCGAAGAGGATTTTTGTATTTTTGTAAAAGTGACCCTTACTGTTTTACTCTATCTCGCAAAAAGTCTATTTTTTCTTTAATAGATTGTCTTCTATCTAAGGTTGTTTGATCAATCTTTGTCTTATAGAAATCCTGATTATCCAATAGCTTTTTTTCCATGGCATCAGACTGGTCATTTGCAACAGACTCTGCTTCTTCCCTAGATTCTATTAAAGAACCATTGTCTTCAAGAATGGTAACAGCATTTTTATCATCGCCTACATCAAGATTTACCATATTTTCAAGTATAAGCTCTTGTGGCATTTCTTTTTGGCCATTTTTCAATTTACGAAATTCTTCTTGTTCTGAGACTTCTTTTACTATACCAGGCATAAGAGTATTATCTTTCATTGTCGGCCATTCATTTGGCAATGGAAGAGCAGTTCCGAATCTGTATCCTAACCAAAGTATGTATCTGTCTTTGTTCGGGTCTTCAAAAACAATAGATACATAAACGATTTTTTTGCTAGCGTCCAATTTATTCTTGTGCAGCAAATAAAGTCTTAATGGTGCCCAGGAGCCAACAACATCAATAAAGGCATCTGGTCTGACAGAATCAGAATAAGTATACATCTTAATAGCTAAGCTTGTATCACAAAGCAAGCCCTTTGCCAGTTCTATGTCTCTGGAAGATGCGGAAGTCAGCACTTCTGATCTTTGTAAATCCATTCCGCTTGTTACAGATATGTAAGGATACTTGTATATAGCCAATGGAACTCTTCCTTGACCAAATTCATCACTAAGCGATCTCTGGACAGAAGCCGGAGGCAGAACCAGCGAGAATGTTGCCGGCTGTGCTTCTGTTAAAACAGTAGCAATAGTCAAAGCCTTAGAAGCCCAACCAGAAATTCTTCCGTAGCTATCAACTGTATTTTCGGCAGAAGAATCATTATCCAACTCGTCTTCCATGTATATGACTACTTCTTCACCCTGTTCCAAACCATCAGATTCATGAGACTTAACTTCGCTATCAAAACCAAGATTAGATAAATAACTGGCAAACTTTCTCATGTCAGCAATAGACATTTCTACTCTTGTATCGCGACAGACAGGGAAACCGACCTTTAAATTTTTTGCCGGGGAAACATTATTTCTTGAGCCATCAAGATTGTAGGCTATAGTTGGCTGTGGATTCAATGCTTCATCAATGTCATCCTTAAATCCTCTTATAGCCTCACGTTTCAAAATATCCATGCCATTATTGACAAACTGGCGCCACCAACCGATAGAGCCAATAGATTCCTTGTTAGCGACAGCCATAAATTCGGCTTTTTTCTGATTTTGAGGTATATTCTGCAGGTGAATATAGGCACTTTTTGGATCTGCAGGTAATGCAGCCCAGTTATTAAGATTCCTATTGCAAATTTCCAGGAAATCAGGTGACAAAGTCTGCTGCTTAGCAGATAATATGCCAATCATCTTCTGCTTCAAAGCCAGACCATCATCATCAAGAAATACATCAGGAATATTCTTGATTACCTGAATCGAGTTAGAATAACCAACACTAAGTAAAGTATTAATCTGATTAGCATTCAGGTGAGCAATACTATCCTTTAACTCTTTCCAGTTTCTGGCATTATGGGTAATGTGGTTTTCAATATAATATCCCCAATAAAAAATATAGTTTCGATAATATTCACTCAAACCAGCATGGAAAGCTTCAAACTCATGTATCAATTCTGGAGGAACAGTATAGTCCAGATTTTTTAAAGTGATAATGCTCTTAGTTTCTGAAGCCACTTCAAGCTGTTCAGGTTGTTTTTTCTCTTCAATTTCCTTACCAGTATTTATATTGGCTTTAAACATGTATTCGAAGAAAGATTTAGAAAAATTAACTTTATTTCCTATATCATAGTCAAATTCATGCAAAGCCTGTATAGGTCCAAAACATTCATCAACCAAATAAAGGTTCATGCCAAGAATTCCATCAGGATAACCGTCTGATGTTTCTTTTACCAGGTTTATAAAACCTTCCGGACTTTGTGGTGCTGAATAGAAAAAGTCTTCAAACATTCTATACCTGACTTCGTTTATTCTAGCTTTTAATATACTCTTATAAGCTAAAATACACTTGCCAATTTCTTCGGTTTTTGGCAAAGTTGCGGCATAGTCATTTAAGGCTTCCTGCTTCTGGCTTGAATATTTTTCCAGCTTAAGTAATTCATTTTCAAGAAGCCAATTTCTGTCAGACTTATAATTTGGAAGGTCTTTGATTTCAGATAAATTCTGTAGACTGCTGATTGCTTTCGAAAGCGGAACAGTATTAGAGTTTGGATCAGCAAAGAAAAACCCATCTTTTGCAAAAGAAGCACGATTTTCGAGCATATTCTTCTTTTTTTCTGCTATCAGATTTTTAGCCAGAGTATGGGTTCCATCCAGTTCAATAAAAGGATTTTTGACTTTTGAAGACTGTGTTTGAGCTGACAGTTCAGCTAAGCTATTAAAAGAATAATTTCTAGTTAAGGATTCTCCGTATAATTTTTTCAACAGAGCAATATCTTCATCTAAGAGATTTTCATATTCCTTAGTCAAATGATTTATGACAAATTCACCGGAAAGTGGCATTAGATGTTTGGATACCCAAGCTCCAGAGGAATATTTTTCCAACGGCTGAAGCAGTTCTCTCTGTTTTGAAATACAGTTATCAATTTCTGCTAAGCTGACATAATCATCAGAATAGTTAGAACCTAACTTTTGGGCTAGATTTCTGATTTTTTCCTCAAAGCTTCTATATTTTGCAGAGGCATTACTAGAAATACATATTTCGCTAAAACCAGAATCAGGATAAATATCCAGAGTTTTCCATCTAGACAACAATTCATCGCCGGCATTCCAAATAGCATGCTCAAATTCCGGTTTTATGAGCAAAGAGTATAGTCTCTTTTTTGAAATTTCTACTTTTCCATCATCATCAATCCCAAAAATTTCGAGCTGGTATTTTGTAATATCAGGCTTCAGGTGTGTAAGAATTGCAGCAAACGGCAGTTTAACATACATATTGCTATTATCTGGTAAGAACTTCGTATTCTTATTGCTATTTGCAGCTATTTCTATTAAATCATAAATGGCTTGTCTCTTAGTGGCATTATATACTTCTGTTCTTTCTACATCAGAATTAACGTGTCTGCAGAACAGTTCCATGGTAGGAATGAAAACCATATCTGTAAATAATGCACGCTTACAGTCTTCCATTGTTGAATTTGACATAGAGAAATCCCAGAAGGTAAATAAGCTGGCAAAAAAATACCCTGGGAAAGTATAAGAAGCTCTGTTTTCTAACATATATGTGTTAAAAAAGCTTAGTCTGGAATCTGTTATATAACTGGACGCCATTGGTAATGAATCGCAAAAAACAACTTTTCCATCTGCTTCTTCTCCAACAATAGGAGAATTTTCTATAGCCTTTTCATTTGCTAACTTAATAATGTTATTGAATTCTGTAGTTCTCAGCAGAACAGCATTTCTTAGTTTATCATGATTATAATACAAAGAAAATAGCCAGAAGAAAGCTAATACTAAGGCTATTACACTACCTGCATAATATATTATATTTTTCTTTATAGTCTTCTGAGTTGTATAGCATGAATTTTGATTATCTTTAAAAATAACATCACATAAGAGCTTCTTAACAAAGCAAGAATGATTTAAAAGCTTTGCTGGAGAAACGAGTGGTGAAGAATCGACCGGCTTATTTGTAATTTCAGAAACAGCAGAGCTTAATCTTACTCTGCCGTCATGGGCCATAGTAAAATAAACACCGGAAAGCATAAAATCTTCCTTACTTGAAAACCAGGTATCATCTCCAAATAAGTGTTCCAGGTATATAGAAAGGTTTTTCTTTAATTTATCAAATTCATCCGCAAACAAATACGCATTACTTGTTATGGATATTCTGTTTATTCCTTTAGTAAAATTGGCATCATGTATTTTTTCACTCAGCATGTTAGAAATAGAGCCAGCACGCAGTTTTTTGACCAATTCCTTCCAATAGCTAGAAAAAGCTTTTTTATCATAATCCCCTTGAGTCTCAGTATTTCTCCAACCGAAAATCTGTTCGGTTACTTCGTCCTTTAAGTTTGCAAAATATTCCGCGCAGCCCAAAACCATGTCAAGCTTTGTCACAACGATATGACAAGGAAGAATCATTCCTAAGTCATTCACCATTGAAAAAATTCTCTTTGCCATTAAAGAACTTTTCTTTACGGTTATCTCTTCGCTATCTGCTATTAAAGCGTCTGCAGGAACAACAACAATAACGCCGCCAAGAGGCTTTTTCTTTTTTGTTTTATTAACAAGCTCAACGACCTTTTTCCACTCGTTCATCTTCCCGGAATTGTCGTTATCAAAGAATTCTTTTCCACCTACATCCAGAACATAGGCATTCCCGGAAAGCCAGCATCTCAGAGGCAAATTATCCGTCACAACCATATTATCAGGATCATTAGTATCGCTAGAACCTGTTTCTAAAAATTCAATATTAGATGACATCAATAACTGGCTTTTACCACTTTGTGGCTCCCCTAGCATCATAAACCAATTAAGATCGTCATTCTTTTTTCCTGCCTGCTTGATCATATCAAGACCACGGTCATAGATATTTTCTACGTGCTTAAGGTTTTCAGACCTTTCTTGTTCAGCTTCTTTTTGAGCTTCTTTTTCTTTGGCGAGATCTTTCCATGCTTTCAGGTCTTCTCTTATTTCGCTGCGTTCTTTTTCCAGCTTAGCAGCTTCCCTGCGTTTTTTGAGATAAGCCGGAACCATTGTAAATAAAGCAATAACAGCAGAAACAATAAGAACAGCAACCCAATGGTTATTCAAGAAAGAAGTCACTTCAGACATCAATCTTGAAATTGCACTTTGAGTGAAAGAATTTTGTAATATATTTGGCGCACCTTGTGGCATAATAATCAGGCTCCGAATAGCTTAGTTTTCAAAACAAATCTAACAATTGTTACTTTATATGGATTGATTTCTGTTCACCTAGAGTTTCATTGAGACTGTCATATACTTTATATGTCAAATCCAATACACCCTCAGTGTAGAAATAATAGAAAGAAACATTTATTACCAAAGCTAAAAAAGACAAAAACACAGAAATTAGCAAAATCTTTTTTGCCTGGAAGAAAAAGTTATCGTTATTTTTTAATATTTTTACGGGCTTTGCTATATTTTCATCAGACAATAAGTCCTTTGAAGGATTAAAACCTATGTTGAATCTAGTAGCACAAACCTTCATCCTGCGCTCAATATATTCATGGTCTGTCTGACAACCATCAAAACCTAACCCCAAAAACAGATAATACATATATAATTGTTCTGAGGTATCAGGGTCATCTAATGACTCAGTCAACAAATCAAAAAACTTTTCGTCGCCTGAAAGTTCATTATAATCATAGGAAATTTCATGCCAATCACGTTTAAAAGGGAAATGACCTTCTCGTATCGTGTAATCAATAAAGAAAACCAACGGTCTTTCTATCTTGGAAAATCCCCTTTTAAGTGACGGGTCATCAGCTATCTGTTCCTTTATTGAAGACAGCAGACTTCTAAGACTTAATTCAACGTCCTCAACGTCAAGAGCTTCACCGGCATTTGCCATCTGCCAATAAACGCAAAGCTTTGATACTATAGGCCTGCAAAGCTCTTCTAAACGATTTTCTTTCATAGTCATTTACCTGGTTTCTTAGGTTTCAAGGTTATATATACATTAATCTTCAAATCAGGGAACATTGTCTGAACCCAGTCAAAAACAATAGTCTGCTGATTCTTAATGTCATTCCAGATAGCAGTTGATTCTTCTCTTTCTATTTTAAACCAAACAGTATTTACTAATGACGGGAAATACTTTGGTGGATATCTAACTTCTATAAGCTTGGCACCTCTAACTCTCTTATCAATCAGAGTTGGAGGTATAAGTCTGATTTTATCGCCCTCTTCAGCTGCCTTTGCAATTTCAGTTGAATCTGATTCACTAGTAAGTGCAACATAATATTCTTCTGCCTGAATAAGGCTTGCATCGTCCAATTTAGCTTTAAACATTCTTCCGTCGAGAACAAAATCAAGTTTAATAAATGATGTTTCGCCTTCTGAGAGTAGCATTGATCTAATCTGAATGACCAAATCATTAAAACCATCAGCACAATCGTAATGTTCATAGTTCCCAATTTCTGAAATATCCCTCATAGGATACAATGCAGAAAGCTCACCATGAAGGGCTTTTAAACTAACAAACAGATCAAATATCCTGGAAACCCCCGGCATAAAGGTCGAAGAAAATATACCAATAAACTTATTCAGAACCATCAGTTGTAGCATATTATGAGTGACGGTTCCATTCATATTCTCTGGCATGAAAGAAGAGGATGAAAAATTACTTAAGAGTGCGTCTCTACGTCTCCTCATCAAAATCAGCAATTCATTCAATCTAGGAGCTATTGGCCAGGATTCACTGTTCATCCAGAATGGTGGAACAAAATCAGTATCTATTTTAGCAATTGAAGAGCCTATACTTTCAGAATGTGGTAAAATTCTAACTAAAGGAAGCAGTTCATATTCTGAAGTATCATCTAAGTCTGTTAATAATTTTACATTTATTCTGTTAACTGCAACTAATGTTTCTGATTCGCCGGTATTCTGGTCTCTGACTTTTGTGCTATCTGTTACATAGATGCGTTTTTCGGAAGTATCACCGTCTGAGCAGACGTTTCCGTTTATCTCAGAGAAACAAGGTGCAGCAAGATAAACCATCATAGCGGTCTTAACATCTTTAAGCTTTGAAGATATGTCAATAGATAAAACATTAGCATTGCCAGGCATACTAATTTCCAGACCGGAATTAAAAATCGCTGATACTTTCTTGATACTTATTCTGTTGGTATCTAACGCTTCTTCATCTAATTCCAAATCAATAAAACCTTCAGAATATGGAGCGTCAAGATTTCTGGAGGCTCTAATCCTATCCAGATAATCCTGCTGTAAATATTGTAAATGCTGCTGTTGTAAAAACAGCCCTTCAGCCCAGTGCAATGTCTTATTAAATCTCATAATAGCCTTCTTTGCGCGATATCATTCATTAGCTTATTTAGGTCGAGACCCCATACGAACAATACCCATTGGAGTAATAATAAAATATCTATTTGAATCAACAAGTCTACCTTTTTTTACAGGAACAACAATTTTTCTTAAATCTTTTACATCTTCTTTTTTTTCTTTATTGTCCTTAGCGTCCTTTGATTCCTGAACTGGAGGTAAATTTACAAATAGATATAATTCCTTTACCCCTCTTTGTTGGAAGCTTTTAAAAATAGGATTTTTTCTGGATAAAACTTTTCTTTCAGTATCCTGATTAGAAAATTTTATAGTATAGTGTTCAAAGTTATTGCGGAAAGGCTTGCCGGGAGAAAAATAATCTTCAATAGATAACTGTCCCAGTGCTGCCTTTTCAGAGTCAGAAGCTCCTACGATGTCGATTTCCATAGAAGGATACATTACATATTTATCTTTCAATTTAGGTGAAAGATAAAATTCCATATCGTAAACCCTTTGTTTCTTTTTCTTAACTAATGGGTTAAATATCTGCAGAGGATTTAGCTTTTCAATTAGCTTGGCACCAGGATTTTCATCTTGTGCCATACTTTCTGCAGCAAATAAGATTATCAAGATAAATGAAAGTAATATACCTTTATTTAATTTTTTCATAGAAGCTTCCAAACATTATATAATAACAGTCATAGCTGATGTCACCGCCAATGGTGAAGCCATCGGCACACCCGTTGCAGGGTTTGTGCCACTGACAATCCCAGTCAAGGCAGCAGGTGGTTTTCCACCTAAAACTATCGTTGGATTACCAGGTTGAGTCACAACTCCTGTCAAAGCAGCACCGACTACCTGATCACCAACAACAGCCGCTGGTTTCCCGCCAACAATTACAGTTGGAGCACCTGGTCCGACAACAGTATCTCCGGTCCCGGTTTGTCCAGTTACAGTAACAATTGGGAATGGCATTATATTACTCCTTCAATTCAAAGTTGAAAGTGAACTTACCTTCTGAAGCGCCTACAGTAGCAGTCTTCAAAACTCCGCCGTCCATAGTTACTTTTAAGAATTCAGCACTTACTTCAGGCAACAGATCATTATTGATGATTGCGTCAATCAGACGGGCACCAGACTGAATGTTGTTGCATCGAGATATTATTTCGTCTCTGACTTCAGGAAGAATAACAAGCTCAGCGTTATAGTTTTCCTTAACTCTCTGAACAATTTTATTAAGCTTGAGATCAATAATGCTATTCAGGGATTTTCTTCCTAATGGATAATAAGGAATTATAGAAATACGGCCTAACAAAGCTGCTGGGAAAACTCTCAGCATAGCTGGTCTGACAGCTTCTTCCATTTCCTTGCAGGTTGGCAGATTATCTTCGTCCTGACACATATCCATAATAACATTATCACCAACATTAGTAGTCAGTATGATAAGAGTATTTCTGAAGTTAATCATGCGCCCTTCACCGTCTTCCATCTGGCCCTTATCGAATACCTGGAAGAAGATTTCGTGAACATCAGGATGGGCTTTTTCTATTTCATCTAAAAGAACTACAGAATACGGTTTTCTGCGAACAGCTTCAGTAAGAACGCCGCCTTCACCGTAACCAACATATCCTGGAGGAGCTCCTTTAAGAGTTGATACAGTATGAGCTTCCTGGAATTCACTCATGTTAATAGTAATGAGGTTTTCTTCACTACCATAAATCTGCTCGGCAAGAGTAAGCGCAGTTTCTGTTTTACCGACACCACTAGGACCGGCAAGCATAACAACAGCAATTGGTCTGTTAGGATCAGCCAAAGAAGCACGGGAGGTCTGAATTCTCTTAGCAAGCAAATCAAGACCATGCCTCTGGCCAATGACACGTTTGTTCATTTCATCGCCCAGACTGAGAATAGACTGAATTTCATTCTTAACCATGCGGCCCAAAGGAATACCAGTCCATTCAGCAATGATGGTAGAAACAGCCTGAGTATCTACCTGTGGGAATACCATTGGGTTTTCACCCTGAAGAGTCTTAAGCTTTTCGCCACATTCTTTAAGAGCCTGAGTATCTTCTTCAGAAGGATTATCTTTAGAATCTCTTAGCTTATCTCTTAAAGTAATATATTCCTGAACAAGAGCTTTTTCTTCGGTATTCCTCTTTTCCAGATCTTCTTTGTTATTCTTTTCTTTTTCAAGCTTATCTTCCAGTTCTTTAAGCTTATCTGTGTGATCACAGCCAGATGCTTGTTCACGCTTCAGAATCTCAATCTCCAATTCGAGGGCAGAAATTCTTCTGCGGCTGAATTCCAATGGAGCTGGTTCAGTATTCTGACTCATAGCAACACGGGCACAAGCTGTATCAAGAATGCTTACAGCCTTATCTGGAAGTTGTCTTGCCGGGATATATCTGCGAGAAAGAGTAACAGCAGCTTTTAGAGCCTCATCAAGAACAAGAACCTTGTGGTGCTTTTCTAGTGCGCCGATCATGCCTCTCATCATCTGAGTAGCCTTATCATCGTCAGGTTCATCAACAAGAATATTCTGGAAACGACGAGTTAAGGCCGGGTCTTTTTCGAAATATTTCACATATTCCTGCCAGGTTGTAGCAGCAACACATCTCAATTCCCCACGAGCCAAAGCTGGTTTTAAAAGATTAGCTGCGTCATTCTGACCGGCTGCTCCACCAGCCCCTATCAATGTGTGAGCTTCGTCGATGAAAAGTATTATAGGAGTTTCTGAGCTTTGAACTTCTTCAATTACTTGTTTCAAACGATTTTCGAATTCACCCTTCATGCTTGCACCAGCCTGAAGCAGACCAATGTCAAGAGAGCGAAGAACAGTACCTTTTAAACAGTCAGGAACGTCGCCAGAAGCCAATCTTTGAGCAAAGCCTTCTACAACTGCGGTTTTACCAACGCCGGCATCACCTGTAAGAATTGGGTTATTCTGTCTGCGGCGCATCAAAATATCGATAATTTTGCGTATTTCTTCATCACGGCCAACGATAGGATCAATCTTACCGCTTTTGGCTTTTTCTGTCATATCGACAGTATAAAGTCTGAGTGCTTCTCCTTTACCCATTGCAGGGTTAGACATCAGGTTCCCGGCTTGTCCTGTAGCTCCGCTTTCACCAGCAGGAGCAGCAACAGAAGTTTCTGAGGAAGCTTCAACAATCTTTCTGAATTCCTGTTGTAAAATATCAGCATTGATTTTTGCAAATTCCATGCTGATTTCAAGAAGAGTTCTAGACAATTCCGAAGACTGCTTTAAAGCAACCAAAAGATGACCTGTTCTGATTGCTCCTTCATTAAATACTAATGAAGCCATCATCCAGCTTTCTTTAATAGCCAGCTCTAATTGTCCGGAAAAGTCGGTAATACTACTGGCACCTCTTGGTAAAGCGTCCATGGCAGCAGTTAAGTCCTTTGCCAGCTTGGCTTCATCAAGACCGAAATAACGTATCGCACAATTCCAGTCAGTATTTTCTGACAAAACAATCTGATTAATCCAGTGAATTAATTCTACATATGGATTTCCACGTGTTTTGCAAAGAATAGTTGCTGACTCTACTGCTTTATAGGCTTTTTGATTAAGCTTGCCAAAAAGCTGAATTCTTTTAAGTTTAGCCATTAGTATACCTTTCTTTTTTTATTAAACTTTTATTTCTTGATTCAGTAAAAATACGGGAAGCTTCCAGCCTTACAACTGGATTTTCCTTTGGATGGTCACCTATCCAAAGATTATGCCCAATTTCCACATTACAATTTCCTAGCTTATTATCATTAATACTATCACTTTTTATTGATATTACAAAATCAAAGTAAATAACACTACTACAATATGAGGATATTAAATAACACAGGCTGTCAAATAATTCGCTACCTGGCAAAAACATCAGATACTCTTTTAAATCAATGGGACCAATCTCTATTTCTATTTTCTTAGACAGACTGTAAAATCTCTTGCCCAGCTGGAGATTTACTCCCAGGGTAGAAGTATCCTTATGTCCTAATTTGGCGAGATATCGTTCAGGAATCTTATAGCTGTTTAAAACCATATCTTTTACACGGACCGGTCTATCCAAATAATTTTCTAATAACGTTTCTAATCCATCTTTAGATTTTGATATTGGTTTAAAAGCTGAAACTGCGCCTAAAACAGCTTTGTTTTGTTCTGCAGACAGTCCATCTAATAAAGCCTTAGGCAAACCTGCCAAACCCCTGACAATATAGTCAAATAGACCTTTTTCTGCTCTATCCAGAGAAACAGATGCTTCATTCTGCGCCCAGGCTCTATAAAAGTAAGTTAAAAACCTATGATTTATAATGTCTAGAAAACGTTGCCAAGTGTAATCATAATGGTTATGGGAACGTTGAAAAACAAAGGAAGTAAAAGCAAGGGGCATTGGTCCGTTAGACCCAAGAAGCCCAAAAAAATACACAAACATCAAAGCAGATGCATTTCCGTTTCTTTCAACAATAGAAGCTACATCAGAGTTAGGAAATTTAAGGAAAGGCTCTTGCCCAAATCTTAATGCTTCTTGAGAAGGAAGATTGGCATAACCAAATTTGGGTAAGGACTCATCAAGCTGTTCAAACCTTCTGACTATTTCAAAAAAAGAAGGTTCTGACTTTCCATAAGCTATGTCATGAGATATCTGCTTAATAAATTTTTTTAGCTTAAATTGGTCCATTCGGCTATCTTACCTTGCTGTTTGGTTTCTAATTCCATACGTATTGGTATGTTTATAGGACTTTGTGATTTAATTAGCTTGTAAACCAGTGCGCCAAAAATATAATAGCCAATACCAGCGAAATGTGATTCATCCAAGGTCAATTTCAAAGCCCAACCGTTTTCAAAGAAAACCGAACCATTTCTAACAAATCTAAATGTTTCAGGTTTATTTTCCAAGCCGGTAATTCCTTCCAGCATTTCAGCATCCTGACCAGTCGAAGCTCGATAAATCCTCTTTACCATTTCCTTTAAAAAGGCAAGACACATTACGCCAGGCTGCCAAAGCATGCTTGAAATATCCAAAGTCAAATAGCTGACTCTTTCCCAGCTTTCAAGACCACCGTCAAATATAAGAGGGCCTTTTGGTCTTGTAGGCATTGCGATAAATTTAGCCTGTTTTACGATGTTTTCAATTGAGGAGGTTAAAACTGTATTACCTGTTAAAAGTAAGGGTAAGTCTCTGTTTGAACAAATTAATTCAGCAGAAAACTGGGCACCCTCGTGCTGATATTCACGAATAACATTGCCTGAAAAGGATACAAAAGTTTCATATCCTATATAAGAGCTTCTAAAACGCTTTCCAGGAAGTATAAACCAGGGTCTTCTATGAATAGTATAAGTATCAGTAATTCCCTTAGCTCCATAATTTTCCTTATAAGTATAAGCTTCCTTTATCTCAGTAATTTTTTTATTATTTATGTCAAAAAGCTCTATTCCATTTACATACAGAACTTCATAATCAAAAGGAGCGGTTCTGCTGGAAACAATCTGAAATTCATGATTTATATCTACTTCAACACGGTCTGAACGTTTTTTAAAAGCATTAACTACGGGCACACAATTAACCTTGAAGGTTTCTTCATTTATCAAATGGGTTAAGTTTGAATTTCTTCGTTTTAAAGCAAAAATAAGGTTCAAATTACCAACTGAAGAAAGTAGCTTATAAAAACCTTGCAAATCAATATATTTAAAAGAAGACTGAAAATGAAAAAATCTTCCCAACTCACTTTTCTTAATACCCAGATTAACAAAAAGGCCTTCATCCAAATATTTGTTTGTCTTAGAATCAAAAGGAAGCCTAAAATCCAAACCGTCAATCTTCACTGCTTTACCATCCCTTACGAGATAAACAGCTTCTAAGTCTTCTATCAATTGTCTTTGCAATTCTGAAGTATCTGAGAAAGGCAAATTTATATACAATCTTAAATCGCCGGATTTGCCCGTATATGTCTTTATAATATTCAAATCTAAGGAAATTGCCGCCGGTGATTTAATGTCATAGCTTGCCAGCTCAAGAGTTAAATACTTTGCATTACTAATGCTTACTGGAAACACGTTGTAATCAACCAAAGTGGAAAAAACACACGGGGTATCTATAGTCGGCACGTTTGCCTTAAATGTAGTTCCCGCAGGAATTAAATTAGAAATTCCTGCAGAATTATAATCTATTCCTTCCAATTCAATAATAGCACTTGAAGGTGTAGACGCACATAATGATGGATTAAAAGCATTTACAACAGCCTCCATTAATCTTGGAGCACCATTGTCCAGCTTGACCTCAATCTTAGATGCAAGAAAAGCTGCTCCTTCCAATAATCTTTCTACATAGGGGTCTTGACATTCGCTTGCACTCAATTCTAATCGTGAGGCAATTTTAGGAAAATCTTTTGCAAACTCTCCACCAAGTTTCCTTAAATATTCCAGATTCTTTTGATAGTATTTTAAAAAGCTTTTATCCATTTAAATCTCTATTTGTTATCAGAAATTGTAGCTCTGCCCAGTTCTAAGTCAAGCCTGCTAATAAAACTGATTTCTTCTTTTAGAGGCGCAATACTGATCACTCCATTAATAAGAAGAACTAAGTCCTGGCTTTCACCATTTTTTTCTTCTACTAAATTTATTTCTAAGGTTTCTTTTTTAATTCTCGGCTCAAAAGCAATAATCTGATAATAAATTTTTTTTCTTAATTCTTCTACATAATCCACAGAATGTGAAGTACCGCAAAAATCAGTCAATCCAAAACCTAATACAGAACCCACAACACCGGGGTCACCACCTAATTCTTCATCAGAAGGTCGTGAAGAAGAATTCAGTATCATTTCTAAGTTCTTCTTAACATCTTCCTTAACCTGCTCGGCATTATAGTTCCTGAATGTTTTTTCAATCTTTGATTCAGGTTCATTATCAATCAGCCTCGTCATTAAACAAGGATAAAATAAATCAGAATCTTTAAGCTTTGAATTAGAAGAATTCATATAAACATAAGAAAGGCCTGCTGACCAAACATGGCTTTGCAGGCCTTATAATTCAGAGAATTACTTGTTTTCAATCTGGTCGAAGTTGGTTTCAACAGGACCGTCAAGAGTGTTATCAGGTTTAACAGGAACAACCTTCCAAGTCATCTTCTTATAATAAAGAGCGACGATTTCAACAGGTTGCTGAGAAATCAAACGACCTTCGGTGTCATTGATTTCAACTGTCTTAACGTGGGCCTGAATAATCTTTACGTTTTCAAACTTAAGTTCGTAAACAACAGTCTGTTTACCAGAGATTGCACGGCATGCATTGAAGGTGCATTTTTTAATATCTTTACCATTCATACAGAACTGTTGAATTTTTGGTGTAGCTTTGTCTACAGAGTGAGTGAAGATGAATGGTTCAAAAGTACCACGACCACTAACGTCTGCACCACGCTTAATATCTACAGACTGTGAAGCCCCATGTTCAAATGATTTAACTTCAATCCATTTTTGATGTTTGCTATCGTTTGAATCGCCATCAACACCATCGATTTGCAGGAAAAAATCACTAGACATTTTTATTCTCCTTTAATAATAAATATTAAAACCTACGAGCAGACAATAAATCTACCCGTAGATAATAACCTAGAATTTTAAGCAGCTCCGTTAGGAACCTTAGTAACCAATCTCAAGGAAGTAGTCAAGCCTTCAAGCTGATAATGAGGTCTGAGATAGAATTTTGCAGAATAATAGCCTGGCTGCCCTTCTATATCAGATACTTCTACCTTAGCTTCAGCTAATGGATACTTAGCCTTGATTTCTTCAGAAGCAGTAGGATCGCTTGTTACATACTGTGAAATCCAGTCATTCAACCAGCTTTCCATATCTGCCTTTTCCTTGAAAGAACCGACCTTATCACGAACGATGCATTTCAAATAGTGGGCAAATCTGCTTGTTGCAAAAATGTATGGCAAGCGGGCAGAAAGGTTTGCGTTTGCAGTAGCATCAGGATTGTCGTATTCCTGTGGTTTGTTACAGGTCTGACCACCGAGGAAAACAGCATAATCAGTATTCTTCCAATGAATCAACGGCATGAAACCATTGCTGGAAAGTTCTGCTTCGCGACGGTCTGTAATAGCTATTTCTGTTGGGCACTTCATTGCAGTGCTACCGTCATCAGCCTTGAAGGTATGAGTTGGCAAGCCTTCTACTGTTCCGCCTGATTCAACACCACGAATGCGAGCACACCAACCATAGTTGCTAAATGAACGAGTAATATTTGTGCCCATGGCATAAGCGGCATTCATCCAGTTATAGTTCTTACTGTTACCAGAGCCTGTTTCTTCTTCAAAATTGAATTCTTCAACAGGATTAGTATTAGCGCCGTATGGCATACGGCTCAAAACTCTTGGGAGAGCCAGGGCTACATAACGGCTATCTTCAGATTCACGGAAGCTTCTCCAGGCAGCGTATTCCGGAGTTGCAAAAATCTTAGACAAATCTCTAGGATTTGCAAGGTCCTGCCAGCTTTCAAGATTCATCATAGATGGATCGGCAGAAGAAATCAATGGAGCATGAGCAGCTGCAGCAATCTGTGCTAATCCTTTAAGCATTTCGATGTCTGGAGCAGTCTGATTGAAATAGAAATCACCAATCAAGCATCCGAAGGGTTCTCCACCAGCTGTGCCGTATTCGCTTTCATAAATCATCTTAAAGAGAGGACTCTGATCCCAGTTAGTGCCCTTAAATTTTTTGAGCTGTTTCTGGACATCCTTCTTAGAAATATTCATTACGCGAATTTTATTAGAAGTGCTGGTCTGAGTATTATTAACAAGATAAGACAAACCACGCCATGCACTTTCGACTTCCTGGAAAGATTCATGGTGAATAATAGCATTGACCTGTGAAGAAATCTTCTTATCTAATTCAGCAATAATACCTTCGATTGTTCTTATAGAATCGGTAGATACCAGATTCGCGTTTTCAAGTGCCTGACCTACAAGAGTCTTTACTGCACCCTGAACAGCAGTATTAGCTTCTTCTGTTTTTGGCTTGAATTCCTGAGAAAGCAACTTCTCAAAATCGGACATTTCCAAGGTTTCGGCATTAAGTACTTCATTTTGTTTTAATAATTCAGCCATTTGTAAGCCTCCGAATATTATGCTTCTGGTTTAGTTTCTGCAGCAGTTTCTGAATTAGCTTCAGCGTCTTTTTCCTTAGCTTTTGCAGCAAGCGCCTTCATAAGAGCCGGGTCTTTCAAAATTTTATTGATGAGGTCTTCAGCGCCTTCCTTGCCATCCATATAAGAAAGCAGGTTAGAAAGTTCTTCACGTGCCTTAAGCAATTCTTTCAAACCATCTACCTTAGAAGCAACTACAGCTGGATTGAAGTCATCCATGCATTCGAAAGTCAAATCAACAGACATTTCACCTTCGCCAGTTATCTTGTTTGGAACTCTGAATTTAGTATGAGGAGCCATACTCTTCATTCTATCATCAAAGTTATCGGCATCGATATCTACAAACTTCTGAGTCTGCTTCTTTACTTCAGGGTCTGCAACATTACCAGACAAATCAGCCATAACACCGGTTACGAATGGTAATTCAATCTTCTTTTCAGCACCATAAAGTTCAACATCATATTCGACCTGAACACGAGGTGTCCTGTTTTTACCAAGGAACTTTTGTCCACTTTCAGCCATGCTTTTCTCTCCTTAGAGTTCTTTTCAGATTCTAAAACACCAGTGATGAAGACAGTCAATCATCGTCACTGCTGTCACTAGACATTTTTACACCCAGTATTTCTTTAACTTTATCAAGAGCACCAGGTTCGACGTCGTTTATCAAATCCATGAATGACATAGACGACATACGTATTGCCCTGTCTACCAGAAAAGGTATTGGGCTATTAGGTTCATTCATTTTAAAATACTCTGCACTTTTTTTCAAGAGCAAAACTGCTTCTGCTCTAGTAGCAGGTATAAAAGTCGAAAAATCAAAATTTTGTCCCTGAGTTGCTTTTGAAGGCGGAGTATTTGTTATAACGGTTGAAGAGCCATCACTTACAGTATCAACGCTGGAGACTTCTTCAGCTCCCATGCTATAGTTCGTATAGAATTTTAGCAAGTATTTCAATTCTTTTTGCAATGGAGCAAAAGTCGTTACTTCATCACCTGTTTTTTCTTTTATACCAGCAATAATACTGTCTATTTTTGCGATAATATTTCCAACAAGTGTCTTCTGAGCATCCATAACATCAGAAGGAACACCTTTCATTTCGGCAGCAAGCAATGATAAATCTTTTTCAGAAGTAGTTTCCAGATCATTATTGGAAATCATATAATCGCGAAGAGTATAATCAAGCTTTGGAACAAGCTTTACCATCCTGAAGCGATTAATAAACATTACAGGATCATTGTATGCACTGGGAGGAGGAGCTAATAGAGCCATTGCATTCAGTCGTTCTATAGGGTCATTATCATCATCCGGATCTAATTCGGGGTAAGCCTTATCCCATAGCTCAGTAACCAGAAATTCTATCAGAGACAAACCTTGCAACAGGCCTTCTAAGCCATTAGAAACAAATTCGCTTACAGATAAATAAACAGCTACTCGGAAATCTCTAGTTGTCTTCCAAAGGTCGAGACAATTAGCTTTCAATTTTTTCCAGTCCGGATCTTTGCCTTCAATGACAGAATCACCCATCTGGCTTTCACTAGTGCCGGCAATCAGGCTGTCAAGCTCTAAGAACTTGGGAGAATACTCTTCATTTGCACCAGCAGGATTGTCATCATCAATCTTGCATAACATTTTATTCAGATCAAGTGCCATATATTACTCCTAATCTTTATTTAAAATAATAGGAGATTATTCGTCTTGTCAATATAATATTAACATTTATGTCAAATAACAAATCTAACTGTTAGCTTTTTAACTAGATAATCGGTATAATGTAGTAATTAAATAATCCAAGTTTAGGAGCTACCTATGACCGGAATACAAAGCGCTCTTTTGGCCGATCTTATAATAGATGGTAAAAAGTCGGAGGAAAGCGGATTATATATAAGTGAAATGACCTTCAGCGAAGGAATTTCACAGATTAGCAAAGCAGTTCTAACCGTGTGTTCGAAAAGCTTATGCCTTAAATTAAGAGCCCCCAAAAATCAGAACGGGAACCAGACAGAAAAAGGACTTTATGACTATTTAGACCAAAAAGCCACAATTTGTTTTCTGGATGAAGAAAAAATAAACAGAACCTTTACAGGCAAAATAACTTCTGTAACCCACCATGGTGTTTCAAACACAATATCAGGCAACTTCTATAAATATGAATTCATTGTTGAAGCAACTGTTGCTGATATGAAACTGTCACATCATACAAGACAAATAAAAAATACAATAAATAATGCTCTGACAGAAATCTTATCAACTTATTACGGCAACGCTGCTATTGACTTTATTGAAACATCACCGGATACAAACATCTATTTGTTTTACCAGCAAAACGAAACGGACTACGATTTCTTTCTGAGGCTGCTAACCCAGTTTGGTTTAAGTTTCTTCGTCAGTTCACAAAAGAATCAGTTATCTGATGAATATTATGAGCATGTTATAATATCTGACGGGAAAACCTTTGAATTACCAATTGAAGCCAGATTACCAAACAGTCATACCGACAGAAATCTAAATATCTTAGTAAACAAATCGAGTAAGACGAAGTCTGAAAATATCAGAATTTCATCATGGCAAATGTCCAATTCAACAACTATAGATGAAATTTGCCAAACAGATTCGTTAAAAGGCAAAGAAAACGAAAAACGTCTCTGGTTCCTAAATTCACTGGCTACTCCGCATTCAGAGACCCAGACTGATGAAAAAACGAGAGATAAAGTTGCCAAGAATTATCTGAATTCAATTCGCAGCAGTTCTACTAATTTCATTGGAACTGCACGTTTAAATATTTTCCAGGCAACAGATATATTAAACATTTTCGACTTCTATTCTCCCTGTAATTTAGACTCAGAAGAAAAAGAAAAAGCAGCTTTGCTTTCTGAAGATACAATCAGAGCAAGAATTCTTTCCCTCAATCTCATATTGACTAATGTTCTTCCTTTTGAAGCGGCTTCAACAGTACAGTCTTCTTCTGCTGAAGTTAAATTCAGATGTGCAGAAATATCAAAGGAAGCCCCATCAACTTTTACTTCTCTTACAGCCGAAACTACACTTTCTCCCATCATTTCTCCAGCCACTACCCAATCAGCTTCAATTCCAAATGCACCAGCAATTCCTGTAGCCAACAACGACATAAAGATTCTCTCTAATATAAACGGTGGAACAGATGACGGGCTAACCATAAAAAAGGCAACAGTATGCTACCCACCCCAAACTACTGAAGCAGAACTAGCTGTATTGCCAAAAAGAAATGCCAAAGCTCCGATAAATACAGATTCAAATACAGGAGAATGCTTCTTCTACGCAAAAATAGACAATTCTACTACCTGTAATGAAGTTTTATTTACAATGCCACTGGCAGGTCTTGGCCAGGGTCTTTACAGATACCCAAGAATTGGCGAAAGAATACTTGTCTTAGCAAGTAAAGATTCCAGATATATCCTTCATAGTTACCTTCCAGACAATAAGACGATGCCTTTCTTCCAATATTGTGAAATTCCTTCAGATGAAGACATAAAAGCAATACTGGAAAAAGAAGGCAAATTAAAAGATTTAACAGAAGACCAAAAAAAAGAAAAAATAAAAGAATACAAAGATGCCCAAAAAGTCATTCAAACAAATCAATCCGTACAACAGTCTACAGCGACAGTTTTGCGTCACAGTTCCGATAACTTTATAAATAAAAATTCCGAAGCAGATATTACAAATTATCTAGCAGATGAATCCAAAGAACAGTTCAATGCCAGATTAAAGCAAATATCTAGAAGCGTTGAGGGTAAATTTGAATTAACAGATTATCAGACAAAAGACATCAAGTATTCTGAAATAGGAATGTATTCCGGTTATAAAAATGGTAATGATTGGACTCCGGAAGTTTTAAGAATACAAACACCAGGGAACCAGTTTAATCATACCGGTCTTCTTAACCTGAATACAGCAAATTCCTTCGTTTTCACAACTCCAAATGCGAAACAGAAAACTTCGAGTTTTGGTTCATTCAGTATAATAGACGTTGGTTCTGTTACTATTGATGCAAAAAAATCTATTACACTAAAAGTTGGTGGGAACAAGATATGTATTACCGAAGATGGTATAAGCGTCGTTTCTCAGACTACTTGCACAAATGGCACTCCATATGATTCAAAACTTTCATTGAATCCTATTGGGGCAAGTCTTACCGGCTTGTCAGTAAATATAGCCAGTACAATGTCAACTAATGTTTCTGGTGGGTTAGGTGCTGATATGTCACTAGCAAAAGGTGCAATAGACATAAAAGGCCATACTGTGGATTTAAAAACAGTAGACCATCAGAGCTTAGCTTTTGACGAAATTTGTTACTCCGCTGATTTAATAAAATACCTTGCATTCTTTGCCGTAGATCAGGCAGAGTTAAAAGACCGTCTTGATACTGGCTATAATGAAATCGTTAAAGACGGGTATTTTAATAAAAAAGAATTAAGTTATCATATGGGCGCAAAATCTGATGATGCCAATAAAGCGATGGCTATTGTTTTTGCTTCCTGGGACTGGATAGTTACAATTGCAAAAACAGTTTATTTGTTTAAATCAGTTTTTCCTCCTTTAAGAAGTAAACTGCCTGTATATATAGCCGGTGTTGCAGTAGATATAGCCTTTGCTATCTTTGATTCTGCTATGGCTATGATAAGTTTGTTTGAAGGTTTTGATTCACTTACTCCTGTTGATGTCCAAAGAAAAATCACAATTACAAATTTATTAAAAATATCAACCAAAACTGCCTTTATTTATATAAAATTCAATGGATTAAAATCATTAACACCAGGTAATATCAGCTATCAGATGATGGACGCAAATGAAATCAAAGCATTCTCTTCATCACTGAAAGCCGACTTTGTTAAAGTTGCAGCTACAGCTCACAATGTTCCTTTAAATCCAATATACCCAGTTAACGTGCAAGTGCCTCCGCTAGGAACACCTCCAGCATCGGCAGTAACAATCCTGAACAGTCAGATTAATGAAGCAGCTGGTGCAGGTTCTGCAGCTGTTTTTCAAGCATTAATTGAAGCCTCAGGAAAAGTGCCTGCTTTTGCATTGGATTCAGAAACTGGTATGGTTGGATTAGACTCAAATGCTCTCACAAAATTAAAAGCAGAAATAACTACAGGTTTAGCAGAACTTAATGTTATTTCAACGTCAGCAAAAGCTAAAGTAGTGGCACCCCAAAGTGAAGTAAATTTCAGTTCCGTCAAAACCCTAATTGATGTTACAGGTAATTTAACCATTTCATCCGGTTTAGGAACTAAGATAGAAAGTGGTCCAAATTCTATTGAAATTACACCTGCAAACATGAAACTAACTAGTACCATGTTAGATATGAAAACCGCTACCCTTCAGATGAAAGCTGATGCAGCATTAAAGATTCAAGGAGCTGCTGCACAATTATCAACTCAACTATTTAGCATTAGTGGAGATGTAGCAAATATTAGTACTAAACTAACAAAGGTAGGTTGATTAATCATGCAAGAAAATATATCAAAATCAAAACATATACTTTTTAAATTTCAAACAATAGAAGAATTAATCCAGGGAGTTGGTTATAAGCCTTCACTTAAGGCTATGACCTTAATTTCCCCCAATATGACTATTGACGAGCTTATAAAACGTCTCCTTGAAATAAATGAGATAAGCCTTGCCTGCGAAGTCATGGTTTATGCTTTGCATCCAAGAGCAAGAATCTGGTGGGGCTGTTCAATAATAAAATCTTTGCACGAAGAATTGTTCGCAAAAGCTAACGGCAAAGAAGGTGCTAAGCTGGAAGGCGAAACAGAAGAAACCGCTGAGGCTGCTGCTCCTAAGGAAAAAGCAGAAGCCGTAACTTTGCCAAAAAACAAAGAAGAAGCTAACGAAATGCTTTCTCAAAAAGTTGATGAACAAAAGGAAGCCCTTGGTTTGTCAAAGGACAAAAAACAAAGTGATAAATCTTCTAATGCTTCATCTGATAATTCATCTTCAAGCGCTTCACCTTCTTCTGGCAATTCTGAAAAACAAGAGCTAACTCCTGAAGAAAAGAAACAATTATTAGAAAAGCTTAAAGCTCAACAGGAAAAGCAACAGGCAGAACAAAAGGCTAGATTCGCAAAAGAAATTGAAATGGCTGAAAAGAAAAATCAGGAAGCACTCAAAAAAATTGATGAAACTATAGCCGGCCTGTCCCCTGAAGATAAAGCTTTTTACGATGAATTGCAGAAAAAAATAGACCAGTATTTCAAAGAAAATATTGGCATGACCAAACAGGAATACATAGATTTTGCCAATAACCTTATAAAAAAAGCAGGAAAAGCTGATGAATCTGGAGATCCAGATGAAAAACAAGCAGTTCTTCGTGAATTTGCTACTGTTTTATCGAAGAATAGCGATAGCATCGCCAAAAAATTTGATGAAATAATTGAGATTCAAAAAGAGTTTGAAAAGAAGCAAACCAACAACTCTTCAAAGAATCAGTCAGAAGCAGCACCGACAGAAGAAAAAGCAAAGGCTGAAGAAAAACCTGAGATAGACGTTGCTGCTTTGATAAAAGAAAAAGAAGAAGCCAAAAAAACAGAAAAAATCAAAGAAGCAGAAGATAATGCTGCATATCTTGAAAATAACCTTAGAAAAAAGGCGTATGAAGCAGCTGTTTCTTGGGTTAATGAGCCAACAAAGCCTAATACTCTCAACGTTGAAAAATACTCTAAGGAAGCGAGCGAATACCCTGAAGGAATGTTATGTCTAGCCTCTTTCTGGAGCTACGGAGATTTTAGTATTAGCTCTGCATCACAGAAAAATCTCCAGGAAGAAAGAAAAGAAACCCAACCAGAAACTATTATTCGTGTTGATTCTTCTTTACCTGCAAAAGGTATTTATTCAACATTACTTATGTCTGCTCTTCATGAAGGTGGCACCAGGAAGCCTGTTGACCGTTTTGTTTTATACTACAGAATGGGTGAAAAAATAGCTTGCGGAGACGATAACTGGACAGATAAAAAAGAGGTTGAACCTAATCCAGAACAACCACTACCTGTTCCCCAAAAATCAAAAGAAAACCTTGATAATAAGCCTATAGATAAGCCTAAGAAACCTGCAGATAAACCAATTTACAAAAGGTGGAAACTATAATTGAATGAGTACAATCTCTAATTTATGAAATATCGCTAGAAGAAGGAGTTTCAACAAACCGTATCAAGAATAAATTTTATAAAAAAAATTATTTGACGTGTAGGGTATGTCGATGTATATTTCATACAGTAAAGTCGATTTGTAATACATATTAATCAAAGCTTAAGTTAAAGGATAAACATTATGGATTGCGAACATGAATGGATGAATATTCTTGCTCAAGCTGAACAGGCAAAGCAAGAAATATTGCCATGAAAAAAACAAAAAAGCGCTTCTTGCGAAGTGCTTTTTTTGTTTTAGGTTAAATTTTATATTATTTTATTTCAATTTTTTCCGATAATTTAAGTATGAAAAAGCTTAAATTATCTTCAACAATGAAATGTATCTGCATTGCATTCTTTGCGATGTTCGCTACAATAACGGTTGGATGTGGCAAATCAGGAGAAGTGGAAGAACCTGTTAGCTTTATACAGCCTTCTATCCAGAATTTACAAACCCAGTCTACCAATATAGCAAAATGCACAGGCGGTATCCTGTCGTTTACTTGCGACTGGACTTCACCAGAAACCGTAAATTCAGCCAATGCATATTTAAGCTTTGTAAAAACAATTGATCTGCCAATAACAGAGCCAATAGGAGTCATTGGTTCCGCAGCAGAAATGATTATCACTCAATCAGCAAGAGCAGTGATGACAAATCAGGTCATACCCTTTGACGACTATTCCTTTGCTAGAATGGCAACTACAAACCCCGTTACAGATATAGCAACCCCAAGTATCAACGACCCACAGGCTATTGCAGATTTCTATAGACGCTATGCTGAACCTATTCTGATTCCAGTCAGAATAAATACCAATGAAATAGCCGGTCAGTTCTACGCACAGATTCCATTCACAACAACAGATATAGCCAGCGCGCCGCTTGGTGTCCATCAAATGATGGTCTATATGAAAATCAATGGTCACAAAACCAATACACTAGCCTTTGAATTAACATTCGTCCCATAAGAATAAACAAATAAAAACTCAAAAAGTTCCCAAATCAAGGGAACTTTTTTTTTATCAAAACTTTTCAATGCTTATATTGGAAGAATCCATTGCCTTTTTTTGAAACCTAATAAAGGATGCAGCTTCATTAGTGCTGAAAATCATGCGCCAGAATATTATCATACTCAGCAGAATGAGAATCAGCATGACAGTAAATCCACGTTTATTTTGGTTTCTAACATAGTATTTATTAGTCATTTGATGGTACCTCATCAGATGAAGCTTCGTTATCAGCTTCGCTATTTCCTGGTTCTACACTATTCTCGGGGGTCTCATCCATATCTTCTGAATTTTTTACATCATCCTTATAATAATCGGGGTCATACTTGCCTGGCGTCAGATATAAATTAAATTTATTACCACCGTTATCAACTTTACAGTAGGCTGTTTTATCATCTAATCTTTCAAAATCTCCCAGCTTAAAATCATTAAATTTCCATATTTTGCCATTAAGCATGACCTTTTTTCTATCTTTAGAAACGACAAGTCTGAAATTATCCATTACAAGCTGTCTATCAAAAGCACTATCAATGTGTCTGGAATTTTTCAATAAGCTTACAAGATGATTTCTGAATATGAAAATATTTTCCTGATCCTGCATGCGTTCTTCTTTTCTATTGAACTGCCTGAAGGTTTCTTGGAAGGAATTTAACGGGAAAATAATTCCAATTATGGCAATTAAAATCATTAATTCTATGAGAGTGAAACCTTTTTTATTCATTTTTCAAAAAGACCTCTCTTCTGTAACGTCTGATGATATCTTTCATATTACTATTCATTAAAGAAAGCACTAATACAACATTACCATCTTCTGTAAATTCTAATGTCAACCTGTAATGGCTATCTTTCAAGGTTTCGTTATAGCCTTTCAATGTTTCACGATTACCAAAATCTACCCCGGAATCATAATCTGATTTTACTTTATTGGCCATACCATCAAGAATCAAAAGAACATTATTATTTTCTGCCATTCGCTCAATAACAGCGTTCTGCTCACTCATTGCCTTAGTAACTGCCATATAAATCATCATTGAAGCAATAATCAGAACGCTTACTTCCACTAGCATGAGAGCTTTTCTATTCATTATTTCAGCCCTCCGATCATTGCAGGATAAATACCAAAGAAACCAGCACTAACAGCCAATACTATAATACCAGCCAATGCTAAAGATATATAAAACAATTTAGAGGAAACACCATTAAGCACAAGTATTGCTTCTGCATTAAGTCCATTATATATGTAATCGAGCTTTTCCGGCATTTCTTCGAAGCTTTCGTGCCCATTCATTATTTCAGCAAGTAATTCAGATGTATTCACTGCATCTGAAAAAGAGTTTCCACTAGCCAATCTGTTTTTAACTCTACTTAGTTCGATACTATCTACAGGGTCTGAAAAAGAAGAAACCTCTGCTACAGCTTTTTCAAAAGTAAAACCAGCCCTAATGTATAGGGAAAGCATGGCCGCCAATCTAGCTTTCTCGCTCAGCCTGACAGCCTTAGAAAGGCCTGTTAGCTTTCCCCATAAAGAATATTTTATAAATTTACCAGTGTACATTATGTAAAAGCTATCAATAAACAAGTATAAAATTATTGCTGGAACAACCAGCGATAAAGGCCAATAGCTTATATTAGCAAAATATAACAAACGAAGACTAATACCCTCAAAAAAGCTAAGTTCATGAATCAACTGAACTACACCTGGGAAAATCCTGATATTCAAAAACAACAAAATAGCAATCCCCATCAGCATTACAAAAAATGGGTAGCCAACCATAAAACTCATTTGTTTTCTAACGATTTCACATCTTATAAGATATTTGGTGTATATATCAAAGACTTCAATCAATCTATCATCGCCAGCCAATGGCATTAAACGTGTAACGACAGGATCCACTTCTTTCAGGCTTTTAGTAGCCTCTTCAATTGTGTAGCCACTCTGTAATCGGATAGCCAAACTTTTTGCAAGATTTGAAACCCTAGACTTAGCATTACTGCTATTATGCTTAAGTAAAGCGTCAGCTAAAGGCAACCTACTCTTAACTGCAGCAGACAATAATTGACAAAAGCTGATTATTTCGTCATTAGATAATTTTGTTGTTTTTAATTCATCTGCCATTTTAATTCAGGATTCCTACCTTTAATACTTCCATCATTCCGAAGGTGTAGTATAAGAACATGAAAACAACGAGACTTTCCAATATAATCAGCAATATTTCGAAAATTCTTACCTGCTGATTATTCATATAGTCAGCGCTCTGCTTCATCATTTGAGAGCCTTCAGCCAGGAAGCTTCTATCTTCCCTGTTATGAACACTTAACTGTAAAAACCATGTCAGCATAGGACTCAGATTCGCGTCCGCTATACTAGTTTCTGTTTCCACGCCGCTATTAATTGCATTTACAAGCTTATCAAGCTTTTTATATATGGTAGGAAAGCATATTTTATTGCTTACCATGGCTATATTATTCCATTGGTTTTCATAGTCACTGGAGGCAACCATACTGATAACATCTGCCTCTTCATCCATAATCTTAGAATTAAAAACGAGCTTACCTAAGAAAATGACAAACCCTAGTATTCCGAGAAGCAGCATAGGTACAAGCACGAACATTTTTGACACATAAAGGAACCTCAAGCCTTCACCTAGACTGTTCAAGAATCCATCAGGTCTAACATTTTGTCCTAGTGCTATTTCATGGAACATTGGAAATACAAATGAAAACAGCATTATGCTAACTACACCAATAACTGATATTGCAAAGCCGATTGTCTTATATGAGCAGTTATGTCTTTCTCTCAACTTGGAATTAATTAACCAGCCTTTTAATATTATGCCCTTTTGCTTGTCATCGATAGGCAATGAAAGAACATATCTATCTCTGGCATTAAGATTAATTCTTTTTTCTTTTAATACATTCTGGGGACTTTCGCCTTGTTTTAATCTATCTGAAGCTGCCAGAAGAGCTTTTTCCTCACTCTTGCAGCAAGCTTCTGGAGCAACACTTTTAAGAGTGCTTGTCAGATCAAGGCCGGAACTAAGCTTTAAGCCTATTTCCATTCCCAGACTATTTCTGTGTTTTTTATAAAACTCTATTGGATTAAAATTATCGAATAATTGTCTTTTCACTTGCTTAATTCCTTTATTGTTGGGAATGGGCAAACCGTTTCCCCGGTATAAGTAAGCTTGAGGTGCAAAATTCCCTTCAGCCCTGACAAGATTAATTCATTTCCTGCAGCCATCATTTTTATTCTATCGATAGCATCTTCAGCAGAACCTGCATGGAAGGTAGCAAGAACCATATGTCCGGACAACCCAGCCTGTAGTGCTTCCGTAATACATTCTGCATCACGTATTTCACCTATAGCTATTATATCAGGATCTTGCCTTAATAAATGCTTAAAAGCAGAAGCAAGACTCTTTTCAGCCTTAGGATCCAATGATGACTGACAGATTCCTTCAATATTAGCTTCAACAGGGTCTTCTATGGTAACGGCACGAATACAATCATTATTAGCAGCTAAAAGTTCCGAAATAGTAGCATACATAGCCGTTGTCTTCCCTGAACCTACAGACCCGGTAATAATGTAAAGACCTGGCTCACTAGTCACAAGCTTTAGCCATCTGTCACAAGCTTCACCTGGCCAACCTAGTGATTTGATAGTCGGAAACTTTATAGTGCTTATAAAGCGTAACGAGGTTCTTTCCCCATTATCAGTAGGAAATGTAGATAATCTGACATCATGACGTATGCAAGAGTAAGAACCTTCCTGAGCTTTATCAGTAATCTGGCTGTTGCAACCAAACATATACTTCAATCTTGCAAGCAGATGATTATAATTGTCAGTATCTATTTTATTCCAGTATTTCAGCTTTCCATTGCATCTATAACTAATTTTTACAAATTCTGGCTGTGGTTCAAAATGCAAATCTGTAAAATCATTTCTTATACAGGTATATAAAATAAAATCTGCGGCACTGGCATAAGGATCGCCTCTATATCTGAAAGCTCTCTTAAAATAAGCAATACCAACATCAGGAAGCATATCATGAAGCTTTATGAATTCACAGTATTCTTTATCTTCATCAACTATCTTTTTGATAAGTTCACACAAAGCGGCAGTATTATCAGCCTTTAGGATATGAGACTCGCCTTCAGCTACTATTTTAAGCAAATTACCATTTTGTTCTATTGATTCTACAAATTCATATACAATCTGTTTCTGTATGCCATTTTTATCTTTATAAACAATATCTTCGGCTGAAATAGTAAACGGAATATGACCAAAAAGGCGTTTAAAAAAGCCTGGCTCGTAGTTCCATGGCAAAATACCGAAACCATCAGTGAAGTTGCTCATATTCAGGGGCTCCGAAGAGATTTAAGAATTGCATACTCAATATATGTTTATACTATCATTCAACTGTTTATATGTCAAAAATAATGCTATTATAGTGTTGTATGAAAAAACTACTGACAATAATTATATTCATGTTTTTGGGAAGCATTCTTTTTGCTGATCAGTTGAATATTTTAGAAAAAGCGACTTTGATGGCAGATGCCAGACTTAGTCAGGGGTTGCTTATAGAAGAATATAAAAATGAAGCTGAGTTTGAAAAACAGGCTGGCTTTCAGATTGAATTTGCATTAATAAACCTTAATTCAAGAGATATGCTTACAGAGGACTGGTATGATCTGGCATTATATTGCCTGGCTAGAAAACACAAATATTACAATCTGGCTCTAAGAGTATTGAAAAAAGAGTATGAAATAGAAAAATACCCCAGCTTAAGCCGTTGGATAATGTCTAGAATCAAACAGCTTGAAAAGCCGGGGTTTTCAGAAGAAAACTTCAGCATATCTGAAGAATTGCGGAATTTTAGAAGACGAGTGTTTTAGGTGTTTTAGGATTGAGGTTTGGATTCTAGGGTTTTTAGGTATTCGGGGTCTCTTACGTCGTGGCCCATTATTTCAGCGCCAGCTTCAGTAATCTTCTTATAAAGCATATCAAGAATATCCTGTTCTGTCTTGCCGGCTTCCAGTTCAGCCTTGGTATCAATTGGTTCAAGGAAGGTAACAGTAAGCTTAGCAGGTCTTGGCAATATTGTATGAAGCGGTGTAATACTATGTGAATTGCCTATGTAAGCCGGAATTATCGGAACCTTCTTTTTAAGCGCAAGCTTGATTGCACCAGGTTTGAATTCGCTTACAAAGCCCTGACGATTTCTTGTCCCTTCAGGGAAAAGACCTAAGCAGTCACCGTCAGACAAATGCTTCATAGCTAGCTTTATAGCACCAGTATCTACCTTTGAACGATCTACCGGGAAGGTATATACCTTGCGCAAATACCAGCTTTCAAGAGGCATTTCAAAGGCTTCCTTCTTAACCATGATATAAATAGGACGCCAAACACTCATACCCATAATAAAGCCATCTAAGATTGAAGCATGATTTGCTACAGTAACAAAATTCTGGTTTGGATCAGCTGGTATATAATGGGTATTCTTTATTTCAACTCTGTTATAAACAGTAAAAAAGAATTTCCACCAGCAGTTTGTTAAACGCTGCCAAGCTATTGATGGCTTTGTTTCAGTTATCCAGCCTTCGTTTCCGCCATGCTTTGCAAACCAGAAACTACAGAATCTATATATTACGTATATGATTACTACTGCAGCTATGATAATTATAAAAGTCTGATTATTTTCCATTATTATTCCTTAACCAATGATGATAAACACGATAATTCTCAGAATATCGTTTTATCATTCATAAGGTTTCATTTGTCCTGTTATAATTTTTTCCAACAATCCTGATTTATCGGCATTTGCTATATCGGTAATGATGCCTTTTACAAATTTTTCCTCTTTTGAATCACCGGAAGGCTTCCAGGCATTTACCCTGATTTCTGACGGCTGGCTATTTTTTCCGTCATTACTAACTACAAAACTGATTACCAGTCTTTTTTGCATATATCCGGAACCAATTAAGTAATAACGAAGCTCTTTATCCTTATATTCGTGTCTCACTCTGCTGAGGCAAAAGCCTGAAACAGGGGGAATCTGAATAGAAGAAAGCATTGCATTAAACTGTCCTGGAGTAAAGTCCCATTCTTTCTTTTCTGAGCTTTCGCTTTCATCATCGGCTTTTTTATTCAATAGCTTTTCCTGCAAGCTCCAAAAGTCTTGTTCTGATGGACCATCAAAGTCTGGAAGGTTTATTTCTGTCCTTACTGCAGAAAATATAGGTATTAAATAAAAGTAACCTGCACCAGCAGCAACAATTACAAAACCAAACAACAATACGAAAAAGCAGCTACATCCTTTAAATAAGGCAATGAAGCTGCTTTCCTTTTTAACTTTTTTGGCAGGTGCCACAGACATAATCAGCCGATTCTTTCCAATACAGACATTTCTTCGAAAGACAAAAGCTTTTCAACGTCTAATAGAATGATTAATTTGTCATTAATCTTGGCAACACCCTGAATGTATTGAGAACTAATATTGGATGAAAACATAGCTGGAGCTTTTTCTATTTCATCCTGATAGAAGCGCATAACTTCAGAAACATTATCAACAATAAGACCAACCTGATTCTTTTCAAGTTCTACAATCAGAATCTTGCAGCTAGCCTTAGACGATTCATTGAATGCCAAATCGAATCTTTTGCGCAAATCCAATATAGGAATGATTTTACCGCGGATATTAATAACGCCTTCTACGAAAAGTGGAGACTTGGGTATCTTTCTGATTTCCTGCATCTGAACAATTTCGCGGACCTTATTAATATAAATGGCATATTCGTCCTCGCCAAGGTAAAAACCTACGGCCTGAACTTCCTGCCTTACACTAACTTTCTTAGCAACAGCCATTATTTATTTTCCTTATTATTAGTAGATTCTTCACTCTTTGCAGCTGTTTCAAACGCATCTTTTTTATTCTTCATGTAAACCAGATATTGGGCGATTTCAGCCAGAATAATACCAGCATCGTCCAACCATCCTACAATCGGCATTGCGTCTGGAACAATATCCACAGGACTCAATACATATATAATAGCCAAGGCCAGCAATAATCTCTGAGCTTTTGGATTATTATGAAGTCTCTTAACAAGAGAGAGTTTTTGTGCTTCCATTTTATCAATTAAGTTCGAAGCTCAATGGAAGGAGTTCACGGATATTTGTGCGTTTAACTTCGCCACAGTTGTTAGCAAGAAGAATTTCGATATCATGAGAAAATTCACTGATTACCTGGCGGCACATTCCACATGGAGGAGTGAATTCTTTTCTATCAACGTAAATTACAAGCTTTTCAAACTTAGTTTCACCGTTTACTACTGCTGAAAAAATTGCAGTTCTTTCAGCACAGTTGGTAGCGCCAAAGCTTGCGTTTTCAACATTGCAGCCCTGGAAAATCTTACCAGACTTAGTTAATAAAGCAGCGCCTACATGAAAATTTGAATAAGGAGCATAAGCTTTCTTACTAGCTTCGATAGCAGCATTAATCAGTTCTTTTTCGTCAACCATTTCTCTTCTCCTAATTGATATATATTAATGTTTTACCACACTTATGGATAAAGTAAAAGTAAAAAAGGGAAAAAAAACACCTCCGAAGAGGTGTTTTTTGTAATCCAAAGATCAGCGCTTTGAGAACTGTGGTCTTCTTCTTGCAGATTTGAGACCGTATTTCTTGCGTTCTTTCATTCTTGGGTCACGAGTCAGATAACCAAGCTTCTTGAGTGGAGATCTGAATTCTTCGTTGAATTTAACAAGAGCGCGAGCAATACCATGGCGAAGAGCACCAGACTGACCTGTGCTACCGCCACCAGCGATATTAGCGTAAACGTCAAACTTACCAAGAGTTTCAGTGGTGGTAAGAGGCTGAACAACGATCTTGCGGGTGAGAGCGATTGGGAAATACTGTTCAATCGGTCTCTTGTTAATGATAATCTTGCCTTCGCCTTTGCAAATGCGAACGCGAGCAGTAGCTGATTTTCTTCTACCAGTTCCCCAGAAATATAATTCTGCCATTTTTAGTTGCTCCTTCCTTACTTAGCAAGTTTAACAGCTTTTGGCTGCTGTGCAGTGTGTGGATGCTTGTCGCCAGCGTAAACTTTGAGTTTACCAAGGAATCTCTTTCTCATCTTGTTGCGAGGAAGCATTCTCTTTACAGCAATCCAGAGCATCTTGTCAGGAGCGTTTTCAAGAAGGTTACCGTAGGTAACAGACTTGATACCACCAAGATAACCAGTATGCCAATGAAATTCTTTATCAGTTTCCTTAGCACCTGTCAAAACGATTTTGTCAGCGTTGATAACAACTACGAAATCGCCACAGTCAACATTTGGAGTATAGCTAACTTTGTGCTTACCGCGTAAGCGAGCAGCTACCTGTGATGCAACACGGCCGAGAGGCATATCTTTTGCATCTACTACAACCCAATCTCTAGTTACTTCAGCTTTTTTAGCTTGGAACGTCTTCACCGATTATTTCTCCTTTCGGTTAATACATGACTTTCATCAGATAGAGTCCACCAGGAGTTGCAGGCGCTCCAAGGCGATGTCTGTCGTGATTACGGTACAGTTCGTTTATTTCTTCAGCTTCCATCTGGTTTGTTCCAATCAGATACAAGACCTTCGCCATGTTACGGACCATATTGTGCATAAAGCCGGTCCCTATCACGTCGAATTGCAGAATGTCGTCTTTTAGGCTTAACTCCGCCTGAAGAATATTTCTGATAGTGCTCTCGTATTGCTGGGGTGACTTTGCGAAAGCTGCAAAATCGTGTTCTCCGATGTATAGCTTAGCTGCTTCCTTCATTCGTTCGATATCAGGCTTCCTGGTGAGCTGCCAGTAAAACCTTTCGTAGAAAGGTGACGGCGTTTCGACCAGTCTCCACAGATATCTATAATGCTTTCCGCGAGCCGAGAAACATGGATGAAACTCTTCATCTACTTCTTCCGCCCTGCTTATCCTTAGACACCCAGGGGTCGCACTATTCAATCCGATGATTAGTTTTTCAAGAGGTATCGGACACCTTGTTTTGAATAACACCACCTGCCCAATTGCATGGACACCGGCGTCTGTCCGCCCCGCCCCGACTGCCCTGCTTTCTTCGCCTCTTGTTATCAGCTTGAACGCTCTTTCGAGCTCTCCCTGAACAGTTGGCACATCAGGCTGATATTGATAACCTGAGAAGGCACTGCCGTCGTAGGTGACGATTAGTTTAATGTACCTTTCTCTATTTGTCAAGCCATTTTTATTCTTTTTATTTTTAGCCGTTTCCTGGCTTTCTAAAATTCTCTTTGTTCTTTCGCTCATCATAATTTAGGTATTAGATATTAGGTATTAGGTATTAGGTATTAGGTCTTAGGAGAAAACTCCTGTCTATGGCTTCGAGCTTATGGCTTTAAGCTTAAGGCACTCGGGCAAAAGCCAATAGCTAACAGCCATAAGCCTATTATAGCACACCTTATACTAAGCTTCTATTTGATAATAAGGATACTCGTGAGGACATCTGGTTGTAGAGTTCTACAGGCGTCATCTTATGGCCGACAAGGCGTTCCCAGACCTCCAAGGATTCCATACACATATAGACAACTGCTTCCGGGTAACGTTTTTTAACCTCATCCCAGATGAAGCGGTAAAGCTCTTCGCGCAGCGGGCGGAAATACCTGATCTTACCATCATTGCAGGCATAGAATTCTTCAGCAAATATACCTGTATTTGGATGGTAAAGCTCTACGTATTCCTGAAAGCCTTTTGGAAACCTGAAGGTTCCCATTGAAATCCAGCCTACTTCCAATCCTTTAAGATACTTTTCCATAAGCTCGAAAATTTCAATATACTTAGCTTTCCAATCTTTAATAGGAATCAAAGGCTCGAAATGAAAAGAAAGATTGCAGCCTGAAGCTGTAGCAGCATCCCTGGCGGCCGCCAAACGTTCTTCAATAGTTGAAGTTCTGTGCTCCAATTTGGCACAGGATTCCAAAGTATTCAATGAATATGCCATAGTTACATTTTTGGCATTTTCAAGCTTAAGAATAGGTTCTATATAATTGCTCTTTGTCTTGATTTCAACAGTGAAATCATGCATATCCTTTGTCCACTCTATAATAGCAGTATTCAATGGATATATTTCTTCGAAGCCCATAGGATCACCAAAATGACCAGTGCCAAGACGTATAGCACCCTTCACATTTTTTCGCAGTGCTTCTATTTCCTTACGGCAATCATCAAAATTCACATAAAGTGTTGCGTCGCCAGCTCTCTGATAGTTCTGGACAATACAATATTCGCACCCAAAAGGACAGCCAAAGCCCCACTCTACTACCCAGTAACCACACCAGGTCTTTTCACATCGACACGGACAGGGCTTTATAAACTTACCTTTATTCTTAGCCAGCAGCAAACCATTACCGGGATGAAGCTCACCGTCTACTATAACTTCATTCTTATAATCAATTTTCTTCTTTATAGAAAGAACCAAGGGGTCATCTGCAACATCTCGACCGATATAGAGATTTTCGTAATATAAACGGCTCACAGTTCAGGCACCGCCTTAAACAATTCAGAAAGCGCCTGCTTTGTTCTATCAAGCTTATCAAGGTCATTACCCATTACTGGAACAGTAACAACAACACCTGGCTGAGCAAAGGTAGGATCAATCTTAAGACTTACTCCATTTGGAAAATCAATATTTTCTACTGCCTTTTCGTATTTTTCATAAGCCTCTGTTCTTCTCGGCTGAGCAGTCTTCTGCAATAGGGGAAGAATCTCAGCAGCATTTTCTGCTTTAATAGACTCAGGCAATTCCCCTCTTCTCTGTGCCTGGCGCAAGAATGCCGCTATGTTTCTTTTTTCGCCGACAGTCCCGGGCATTTTAAGCAGGTCATTAGCATACTTCTCTATTGCATTACCAAGATGACCTAGCTCTCGCCAAATATTAGGCGGCATCTGATAACTGAAGGCTTCCTTATCTCTAAGTAGAAGTTCTGAAAGGTATTTAACAGCTAATACCATCTGAGGTGAATCTGAAAAGCCGGCTTTTTTACATACAACAGCTGTAGACTTATCTGAAAGTCCCTTTGTTAAAAGAGCAACTGTATTTACATCAAATTCCCTGTCATTAAGTTCAAATAACAATTCAACCGGATTACCCTTGACTTCAACAGCAGGCACTTCATTTATACCTACGCTCTTACAGGCCATTATACGTTTATGACCATCACAGACTATGCCATTAGAAATAACTACGGGTGAAAGAACCCCAAAGCTCTTTATGCTGGTTGCTAATTCTTCCTTAAAACCAATAAACTTCTCCGGGACAAGAAGCTTAAGACTACTGATTTCTACTTTCATGTTGTCACCTCGGTTTGGAATTGTAGCATAGATTAGCAGTTATTGCCATAAAGAGAAATACTCATAAAAAAGCTCATAAAAAAAACCGACCAATGGTCGGCTTTTTTTACTAGCTAATTATTAGTTATAAGCATTAATATTTTTTTGCTAATAATTAAATTTATTATTCAGCTTTTTCTTCAGATACAGCTTCATCAACTGTTTCAGCTGCTTCTTCTTCAGCTGCTTCATCGCTGTTTTCGCCTTCATCTACTTCTTCATCATCTTCAACGCCATTACCATTAGCACCGATTACAAGGTGGCAAAGAGGAGCTTTTACAAGAACATTCTGAGTTTCTTCGTCGAAATCATCAGTTGGTAAAGTATCAATAAGTGTATGAGTAACAGTAAAGTTTTCTTTTGTCCAAACGGTTGCGAAGGAAGCAGTGCCATCCTGAACAGCCTTAGCAAGCTTTTCGTTATCCTTCAGAAGTTCTTCATCCTGAACATTTACAGATTCTTCACTTGGTTCGCCATAAAGCTGCTTGAACATTTCATTAAGCTGCTTGTATTCTTCAATATAATCAGCAAGAGCTTTATGTTCTGTAACAACATTAATTAAACCGGTTTCAAGCTTACCGTCCTTGAATTCAAAAATATTCTGAGACTTCATGCCTTCTGATTCTTCAGCAAAAATAACGTAGTCTTCTTTTTCAAGAACGATTTTATTTTCTTTTTCAGCAGCTTTTACAGCTTCCAGGCTGTCGCCGAAATTTACATCACCGAAATCTGGAGTTTTTGCTGCTTCCTGAGCTAAAAGACCAGTAGAAATAGAACAAGCTAATAATATAGATACGATAATTTTATTAATCTTCATAATCGTCTCCCTTAGAATGTTTTAACTTTATATCACTAATTTTTAATAATTCAAGTAAAAAAATGTAAAAGAAAGTTGTCTTTAATTTCCTTGTTACTTACGAAATGAAAAACTCATATTATTCGTCTTCAGATTAAAAGAAACTACCTCTCAATATTCAAGCTTACTAGCCGTTTCATATCTTTATATTTTAATAGCCTTTTCAAAATTAATAAGGTTTATCCAAAAAAAAAATACCCGGTTACTAAGGATATAAATAAAAACCCTAGTAGCCGGAAATTTTTTAATAGGTATTAACCAAATTTTTATTTGGCGCTAACCAATATGAATAGCCATAGAGGCTCATTCATTATTTTGCTTCAGTTTTCAGCTGGAGCTGCTTCTTCTTTTACTTCTTCAGCTGCTGGAGCTGCTTCTTCCTTAACTTCTTCAGTAGCGGCTGGAGCTGCTTCTTCAGTTGTAGCTGGAGCTACTTCAGTTGTTGGGGTAGCAATTTCAGCTGTTGGGGTAGCTACTTCTGCTGGAGCTGCTACTTCAGTTGCTGCAACTTCTGCTGGGGCTACTACTTCTGCTGCTGGAGCTTCTGCTTCCTGAGCGAAAAGAACGGTAGAGAGAGAACAAGCTAATAACATAGAAACGATAACTTTTTTCATTTTCATTATCTCCTTTATTGTGACTATTTTTATACCACTATTTCTACAAAAAACAAGTAAAGTAATGTAAATATATGATAAGAAAAAAAAGCCTATAGAATCACCATAATAAAACCACTGCTAAAAAATCTAATTGTCTTGCTTCCAGCTTCTGACTTTTGACTTTCGACTTATTAAAGTCTATTGCTCACAAAGGGGCTATTATGCTATAAAATAGTTATATATCAATAAGTTGAGATGAATTATGAAAAAGGTTATGCTTGTTTTCGGAACTCGCCCTGAAGCAATAAAAATGTGTCCAGTTGTCAAAGAATTAAAGACAAGACCAGGCATCAAAACCCTTGTATGTGTTACAGGTCAACACAGACAAATGCTTGACCAAGTATTAGATACATTTGATGTTGTGCCTGATTACGATTTATCAATAATGAAACCACAACAGACACTTTTCGACATAACCACCCTTATTCTTTCCAGAATTAAAGATGTGTTAGAAAAGGAACGTCCAGATGTAGTCCTTGTTCATGGCGACACCTCAACAACCTTCGTTACAGCTCTGGCATGCTTTTATCTTCAGATTCCTGTAGGCCATGTAGAAGCAGGCCTCAGAACCTATGATATTTATGCGCCTTATCCGGAAGAATTCAATCGCCAGGCAACAAGCATAATTTCAAAATTCAACTTTGCACCTACCGAAAAAGCTAAGCAGAACCTTTTAAACGAAGGCAAGGATCCCTCAACTATTTATGTTACCGGGAATACTGTTATTGATGCCCTCAAAACTACTGTAAGAAAAGACTATACTCATCCAGAGCTTGATTGGGCCAAATCTGGGAGACTTATATTCATTACAGCCCACAGACGTGAAAATCTTGGTGAACCGATGCGTCACATGTTCAGGGCAATTAAACGTGTAATGAATGAATACCCTGATTTGAAGGCAATCTACCCTATTCATATGAATCCTGCTGTCAGAAAAGCAGCTGACGAAGAATTAAGCAATTTCGACAGAATTCACTTGATTGAACCAGTTGAAGTTTTTGACTGCCACAATATTATGGCCCATTCACATCTAATTCTGACTGATTCAGGTGGAATACAGGAAGAAGCTCCTTCTCTTGGTGTTCCTGTTTTAGTAATGCGTGATAAGACAGAAAGACCGGAAGGCATAGCAGCAGGCACTTTAAGACTTGTTGGCACAAAAGAAGAAACTATATACAACACCTTTAAAGAACTGCTTGAAAATAAGATGATTTATGAAAGCATGTCTAAGGCTAGTAATCCATATGGCGACGGACTTGCCTCTGAAAGAATAGCCAACATATTGTCAGAAAAGCTCTAACTATATGAAGAAAAAGGATATCCTGCATGATATATATGACTTTACCGCAGATGATAAAGCCATTATAGATATAAGCCTAGAAAACTTCAGCGATCTATTTAACAGCTTTGACAAAAAAACAAGCTTCTATAAAAGAGAGCTAGATCAAGACTTTGAAGACTATTTAGCAGAATCTGTAAAAGAATTAGACGGACATCCATATATAATCAGGCTAAACATAGAAAACGGTTTCGACGGAATAATCGAAGACCCGATAAAGAGAGCTATACATAATCATTTCAGATATAAATACTGGCGCGAAAAAAAGAATGTATCTAAGGAATTAAAAAAGTTTCTCTATCTTACCCTTCTTGGAACGGCATTGATGGCTTTTTACCATGAACAGTATTCGCTGATTAAAAATTTTGAGTCTGTTTCTATGTATTCCAAGCTTATCATAGAAGGGATTGATATAGCTGGCTGGGTAGCCCTTTGGGAAGCATTTACCTGTATAATATTTGGATTTTCACCAATAAAAAAGAAAATCAACCATTATAAGAGTCTTAGTCAGGCTGTTATCGAAGTAAAAAAAGCATGAATCCTTAAATAAAAATTAGGCAAAAAAAAACCTCGCTTTAAGCGAGGCTTTTTTTGTTCAAAAGATTAATTTCTAGTGTTCTTAACCTTATTGTCTTCGAAGGTGATACCGAAGAGACGATTTTCTTCAACAGCCTGGAGGCTATAGAATACAACGTTTACGCTACCTTCAACGATACCATTCTTGGTTTCGTGCTTAGCATAATCTCTCTTGCGAGTAGCTGCGAGGTCAGCCCACATAGCCTTGCTATCTTTGTCCTTTACAGCTTTAACTGCATCGCGGATATTGTTGAATTTGCGAGAGAATGTTGAGTTAACTTCTTCGCCCTTTTTATCAAGGCTAACATAGTTGAATTTTACAACGATGTTCTTGAGATAGTCGCCTTCGTAAGCACCAGCAGAAAGGAATGCAGAGATCTTGCTCTGTTCGCCGGCAAAGAATACAGTAGCAGTGATTTTCTTGAAGAATACTGCACCAGATTTTACCATATGGGTATAAAGAATTTCGCCGTTCTTCCAAGTCTTAACTAATCTTTCGATAGTCTGAACTTCACGTGCAATCTGTTCCTGATCACGACCAGTTACGTTAATATAACCATAAACTGCTGCCTGAGCAACAGATACAACGCTAAGCATGCAAGCGATAATTACGAACAATTTCAAAGATTTAAGCATTTCTTTCCTCCGAATTTTTTGTAATAATATTATACAAATCTATCTGCCTACCCGCAAGGGGGTAAGCTTTATTTTTTACTGAAGATCTTTAAGCAGCTGACCTGCAGCTTCTACAGTCTGAGCAGCTCTTGTGTTCTTACCATCAGAATTCAAAGCCTGCATTAAAGGAATCATTCTGCGAATAACTGGCTTGAAGTTTTCAGCACCCTTATCCTTTTTGTGTTTATCAAGGTAAGCAATCAATGCTCTGGCTTTGCTTAAGCTACCAGCCTTCAATTCTTCTTCCAGAATATCGCCTAAGCTGTCCTGAACGAAAGCAAGGAAAGTATCGTTCTGAAGTCTGCGAAGACCTACAGCAGTGGTATAGAAATTGCCTTTATCAGTAAGGTCTAACTTAATGTGAGTAAGAATGCGACCCTTCTTGTCGCGCAGAACAAGGCGGCTTCTACCATTCTTCCAATTTTCTACATTACCGGTTGCGTGAGTAAGGAACTGACCCTTTTTGTTGCGAACAACCCATTTAGACTTGGTGCCCCAAGATTCGAGTCTGCCAACGCTCCAGGTTTCAAACTGGCCGTTCTTTTTGTCACGAATGACAAACTTAATACCTTTATTCTTCCAGACTTCATAGGCCTTAACAAGGTCTGTAACTGGTTCATTTTTAATTTCTTCTTTAGCTGCAGTCTGTTTTTCAGATGCAGTAGCAGCTGCATTAGCAACAGCATTGAAACCGAACAAAAGGGCAAATAAAGCAAACAATACTGATAATCTTTTGAACATTTTTATACTCCAAATGTTTTTCTTATTCTTTGATTTTACATAATTTTTCGTAGATCCGCAAGTATCATTATTCATTATTATGTACATGTTTATTGATTATTTATGATTTTATAGGCTTTTAGCTTTTGGCTCCTGGCTATTGGCGACAGCCGAGAAGGCACCCTCATACGTCACGCTACGCGTGCCACCTTCCCCCATTCGGAGGAAGGCCTCGCAGGGGCGGTAAGCCAGACAGAATTCATGCAACGAAGTTGCAGATTTTTTAGCACTGGTTTTATTGAAAGAACAAAATTTATGTATTTAATAATTCCCTATTTGTTAAGAAATATTAAAAAGTTGTCGAATAGTTTTGAAAAACGTTCGGAGATTGTCCTTAATGTCTGATGAAAAACAAGAAGTAAAACATCATTCGTCACCCGATTGGGTAACGAGATTCAGAAATTCTGTTTTTGCAGATAAAGCCGGTGATGCTATGAAAATAGCAGCTAAGATTTCATCTGTCTTAGTTTGCATCCTGGTAGCATTGCTTTTTTTCCTGTTATTTTCTTACAAGCAGTTGATTCTTGCCTGGTCCAAGGATTTTGTTAATCAATTTGGCTATGTAGCCTTATTTTTCCTGACTTGGGCATCCGACGTTATCATTCAACCAATCCCAGCCGATTTCTTTGTATTTGGTTCTACCTTTGGTGGCGCTAGTATGATCAGAACCGCATTAGTTGCAGGTTCTTCAAGTGCATTGGGTGGTTCAACAGGTTATTTCTTAGGAAAATTATTTGGACCATGGCGCTTCAGAAGAATTTTCGGCTCAAAGGTATTGAGAGCTGGTAGTAATCTATTTAAGAATCATGGCGGCTTAGCAATTTTTGTAGCTGGTATTACACCGATTCCTTATTCAGCAGTCTGTTGGATTGGTGGTATTTATAACATGTCATTATCTTCTGTAATAATAAACTCTGTAATCAGCCGAACAATCAGATACTTGATAGTAGGCTGGTTAACATTGTATGTCGATGCTAATTTCCTAGGACAGTAAAAAATGAAAAAACCTGTTACATACCTTGGCGATGCTTTTTTTCATGGCTTGATAGTTCTAACCATAGTTCTATTCCTGTGGGTAGCAATAACTCCAGCCAAGTATTTCCTTTGGGAAGAATTAAAAAGCTGTTTCCAAAACCGGGGTGAACAGAGTGCCAAAACAAGATACAATGAATTGCTCGTTGCTAATAACCTAACGCGAGACAATTTTAATCCTGAAATAATAATTAGAAAAAAATATAGAGAACTTACAGTCTACTCAAATAATTTAGCAATAGCCTCTTATCCTATCGGCCTTGGCCGTGCAACAGGAAGAAAGCAGGATAAGGACGATATGAGAACCCCAGAAGGCCAGTATTATATCTGCAATAAAGAACCTGATCATACATATCACATGTTTCTTCAGATAAATTATCCATCCTCTGATGATGCAAATAGAGCAACTGTAAATCATATAATATCTACAGCTGACGAAATTCATATTAATCAGGCTGAACAGAACGGCAATCCACCACCGGCAGACACAAATCTAGGCGGGAATATTGGAATCCATGGTTTTGGTGCTGAGAGCAGCTGGACAAAAGATGGCTCTGTTTCGATGCACAATGCTGATATGGAAGAACTTTACTGGAATATTCCTGTAGGTTGCCCAGTCACTATTCTGCCTTAATTGATTTTAAGAGTAACCAGAGTGGCTCCCCAATGCCCCGCATCAGCAGGTGCCGGTTGCCAGGATTCAACTACATCAAGTTTAGGAAGCAACGCTTCCACGGTTCTTCTGAGATTACCTATACCCTTACCGTGAATAATGCGAACATGTTTAATATTTTTCTTAACACATTCACTCAGGTAATCAACTATCAATGGCTTTACTTCCTTCGGTTGAAATGTGTGAAGGTCTAAAACGCCATTGATAGGTATCGTTACTATTTCTTCCATATATGAGGAATAATCAGAAATAACCCTTCAATTCCCTGGCATATTGCTCGTCTAATTCCCTAGAAGAGCACATAAGACCAATACGGATTGAAGTTTTAACCGGGGCTGTTCCCCAGGGCCAGAAAGCACAATATAGAAAAACACCGTCATCAATCTGTTTTTTATAAAGAGTCTGGTCTTTATTTATTCCCCCAACAGATTTAATGAAGTTATCAAACAGATTACCCCAGAAAGCTGAATCTCCAGCCTTTTTGTAAGGCTTTTCAAAATATTTTTCTACTTCAGGGGTCAATGCTTCCACAATATCAGACTGAGCAACCCCAATGTAAAGTGTAGGGTCGTCATTATTACTGTTATTTGGTTTAACACTGAAATTCTTTTCTAAGACACTGATTAATTTCAGTGTTTGTTTGATAGCTTTTACGTTCTCTGCAATATCCATAATCAACTAAGCTTTTTATATTGATTGAAAACCCCTTCTAATTCTGCAGTAAAATCAGACTGGAATTTTCTTGAATAAGCAATCAATCCAAAACGGATAGAAGTAAATTCTGGTTTTGAAGTCCAAGGCCATATTGCGCAATAGAAATTTGTTCTTTCGTAAACTTCAATGCTATAAAGAATCTGGTCGGTTCTAACACCGCCTATATCAATAATGAACTGATCATTCAGATTTGCGTAATGAGCGGGGTCACCGCCTCTTTTATACGGTTCACCGAAGTTTGCTTCGATATCTCTCATTACATCTGCAAGATTTTCAGTTTTTATGACACCTATAAAAAGTAACGGATCGCTGTTTACAGACACTTCGTTTACTTCCATGCCATAATTCTTTTTGAAATCTTCAATTAATCCCAAATATTTTTTTACATTAGCAACACTTGTATTAAATTCAAAAGCCATTTTATATCTCCATAAGAATTATTATAGTTTTAGTATGGAAACAACTGCAAAAGGACTCACTTATTACCCTTCTTAAGCACTTTTTTATGTGCCGCAACCATTTCTTTTAAACGTTTGGGATCTAATGGATTTTCCCAATATCCGTCTTTTTTAATCCACGAACCAACTATCCAAGCATGCGCGCAAGCATAATCAGCACAGTTCTTAGCAGTAATGCCTGAACCTACAGCAACAGGAAGAGGACTAGCCTTCTTGGCTCTGCTTACTTCATCAGTCTTTGCTGCAACACCGGTAGCCGTTCCTGTTACGATGACACCGTCGATACCAAAGAATTCTGCTCCATGAACCCAGTCTTCCAATGGAAGGTCAGCAGTTGGAGCATGAGCAGAGTGCTTTTTCTGAACATCAGTCCAGATGCTAATATGCTTAGCATTTAATCTGGCACGTTCTCTGAGGAGTTCACCAGCGCAAGCTTCTATCCAGCCTTCATCAGCTACGTGACCGAATACACAGCCTTCTGCTCTGATGAAATCAAGACCAGCTATTAATGCAACAGAAAGAGCTTCCTTGTTGGCACCAGCCAAAATCTGAATGCCTATTGGGAAATCCTTACCAACAGCACTTCTTACTTCGCAAGCTACTCTTGTCATAGCTGCTACGATTTCAGGACCAACATGACACTTCAGGTATGGTCTGTCGAACATATTTTCAAGAAGTATCCCGGTAAATCCTGCCTTCTGATAAGCCTTAGCTTCATCGACAGCAATCTTTACTACTTCATCCAGATTATTTTCATAAAATGGAGTTCCTGGCAAAGGTCTGACATGAACCATCCCCAGCAAAGCCGGAGTCTGTAGTTTCTTGTTATTCAGCTTTAGCATTTAATCTATCCTTTCTGCGCTATCATTGTCTGTGGTTTATCGAACTAGCTATAAGCCTGAAGCTGGAAGCTGGAAGCTGGAAGCTCGAAGCTGGAAGCTGGAAGCTCGAAGCTCGAAGCTTGAAGCTAGAAGCCATCACTGTTATTTAAGTGGTAATCATAGTCTTCAACATCCGACATAACTCTATTTTGATGATTAACGCTTAATCTCCGTATCAGAGAATATAGCATACGGTCTATCTCGATACTTAGGCTAATTGCATGTTCAATATCATCTTCTGTAAGATAACCGACATTTACCGAAATATATAACTGAGTCTGCAGTTCACCAATAGACCCTCTCGCAATTCTTAAGAAATAATAATATTCTTTATCATATTCTCGCTTGCAACCTTCAGAGATGTTAGAGGGAATTGAAGTGGCAGCTCTTGTCATCTGGCTTACTAGACCACCAAATTTTTCAAAGTTAGGAAAATCTTTTGTTATTCGATAAATCTCGGTTACAAGAACCATAGATTTTTTCCAAACTTCAACTTTCCTAAAATCCCCCATTGTCTACTCCTATCGTTAAATAATTAGATAGATATATTTTATATGAACTACCGGTTTTAAGCTCTAAGCTTACAGCTTAGAGCTTAGAGCTTAGAGCTTAGGGCTTAGAGCTTACAGCTTAAAGCTTAAAGCTTAGGGCTTAGGGCTTAGAGCTTACAGCTTACAGCTTACAGCTTAAAGCTTAAAGCTTAGGGCTTAGGGCTTAGAGCTTACAGCTTACAGCTTACAGCTTAGAGCTTAGGGCTTAGAGCTTAGAGCTTACAGCTTACAGCTTAGAGCTTACAGCTTACAGCTTAGAGCTTAGAGCTTAGAGCTTAGAGCTTAGAGCTTACAGCTTAAAGCTTAGGGCTTAGAGCTTAGGGCTTAGAGCTTAGAGCTTACAGCTTAGAGCTTTCAAGAGGTTACTTATATTGCGTATGGCGGGGGCAGGCAACGAGGTGGCCGGGGGCTACTTCGATCATATGGGGGATATTCTTAGCACAGTCTTCACAGGCAATTGGGCAACGAGTTCTGAAGCCGCAGCCTGATGGCTTGTTCAATGGAGTTGGAACATCGCCCTGAAGCATAATGCGCTTTTCTTTTTTGATGTTTGGATCTGGCTGAGGAATTGCAGAAAGCAAAGCACGAGTATAAGGATGCTTTGGATTCTTAAACAATTCGTCTGTTTCAGCTATTTCAACCATATTTCCAAGATACATAACAGCAATACGGTCAGAAATATGTTCAACAACAGCGAGGTCATGAGCAATAAATATGTAGGTAAGACCGAATTCTTCCTGCAAATCCTGCATCAGGTTGATAACCTGTGCCTGAATGGAAACGTCGAGAGCAGAAACTGGTTCGTCAGCAATTACCAATCTTGGATTAGTAGCAAGAGCTCTGGCTATACCTATTCTCTGGCGCTGGCCACCTGAAAATTCATGTGGATAGCGGTTTGCCTGTTCAGCAGAAAGACCAACCTTTTCCATCAACCATGCAACCTTATCACGCATCTGCTGCTTGGTAAGTTCTGTAGCATGTATTGAAAGAGGTTCCATGATGATTTCACTAACAGTCATACGAGGGTTAAGTGAAGCATATGGGTCCTGAAAAATCATCTGAATTTCAGAACGGAAGGGTCTCATCTGGTCATTATTCAGTTGAGCAATATCAACAGTCAAATCTGTTGGAATAGAGAATGGTGGTACCTTAATGGTAGTGCCATTATTCTTTACTGCAGTAACAGGAACTTCACCTCTCAGATTTGAGTGGAAAAGAATCTGCCCGCTAGTTGCCTGATACAGATTCATCAAGCATTTACCGGTAGTTGATTTACCGCAGCCTGATTCACCTACGAGGCCAAGGGTTTCACCTTCATGCAGATCAAAGCTAACACCGTCGATAGCTTTAACATCAGCAATCTTCTTTTTGAAAACGCCGCCGAGAACTGGGAAATACATCTTAAGGTCTTTAACTTCAAGAAGAAGCTTAGATGGATTATTTTTGTCGTACATATATCTATTCCTTATTTAGCGGCATTTTTCTGCATTGCTTTTGCTTTATGGCAGCGAACAAAATGACCTGGAGCAACTTCAACCATTGCTGGTGGAACTTCTTCGCATTCTTTTGTTTTCTGTGTACATCTAGTGCAGAAGCTACAGCCCTTTGGAAGAGCAAAGAGAGAAGGAACCATGCCATCAATTGTGCTCAAGCGGTATACCTTCTGACCTGGTTTTGGAAGTGATGCAAGCAAGCCCTGTGTATATGGATGCTGTGGGGAATTGAAAATACTCTTAATATCAGCAATTTCCTGAACCTTACCACAATACATAACAACTACGCGCTGGCAGGTTTCTGCAATAACAGCCATATCATGAGTAATAAGCATAATAGCTGCATTATCTGTCTTAGCCTTAACATCAAGCATCAATTCAAGAATCTGAGCCTGAATAGTAACGTCCAATGCAGTAGTAGGTTCGTCAGCAATGAGGAGTGATGGATTGCAAGCGAGAGCCATGGCAATCATAACACGCTGTCTCATACCACCCGAGAACTGATGAGGGAAATCATTCAATCTATCGTGTGGTGAAGGAATACCAACGAGATCAAGCATGTGAGCTGCTGCTTCCATAGCATCCTTCTTGGTCATATTCTGGTGTAGAATCAAAGACTCAGCAACCTGTTCGCCGATGGTGAAAACAGGATTCAAGCTTGTCATTGGTTCCTGGAAAATCATGGAAATCTTGTTACCACGGATTTTGCGGATTGCATTGTAATCCTTAGCACGATATGATTCGAGAAGGTCATAGCCATCGAAGTAGATATGACCGCCTACTATTTCGCCAGGAGGATTTGGAATCAGCTGCATAACAGAAAGTGATGTAACTGATTTACCAGAACCTGATTCACCAACGATACCAAGAACTTCGCCTGGCTTTACGTTGAAGCTGACACCGTCAACAGCCTTAGCAATACCTGCTTCAGTTTTGAAGTAAGTCTTAAGGTCTTCTACTCTTAACAGATCGTCATTCATATTAATAGCCATTCAGGTGTCTCCTTATCTCAAGCGAGAATACTGTTTCGGGTCAAAAGCTTCTCTAATTGCTTCACCGATAAAGGAAACCAGAAGCAAGGTGAGGAACATGGCAATGGTTGGTGAGAAAATCAACCAAGGCTTAGTGAGATTTCCAAGGCCCTGACCGAGTAATTCCCCCCAGGAAGAGGTTGGAGCCGGTAAACCGAAGCCAAGGAAGTCGAGAGATACTAATGAACCAATATTTGCTACAACAGCAAATGGAGCAAATGAGATAACAGGAGTCAAAGCATTCGGAAGAATGTGCTTGAATATGATTGTAGCATCAGTGCAACCAATAGCCTTAGCAGCCTGAACATAATCCTTAGATTTTTCACGAAGGAATTCAGCGCGGATGTAATAGGTCATGCCCATCCAGTCAAACATAACAAGAATACCGACCAACATCCAGAAATTCGGAATCATGATTGCTGCAAAAATCATAACTGTGTAAAGGAATGGCATTGCAGACCAGATTTCAACGATACGCTGAACAATGATATCGAATTTGCCGCCATAATAACCAAGAACAGCACCAACAGAAATACCTATGATGTATGAGAACAAGGTTACAATGAGAGCAAATGCCATTGAAATTCTGAAGCCATAAACCATACGAGCAAATACGTCTCTGCCGCGGTCATCAGTACCAAGAATATGACTACCCTTAGGTTCTTCAACGCCTTCATTAAGCTTAAACATTCCGGCAAGAGCCATTTTGAAATACAATTGAGCATCATCAAGCTTAAGCCAGCTTTCAGGACATTTGTATTCATTCAATAACTTTTCATCAGAAGGTCTTTCAACAGGCACATCAAACATTTGTTCTTCAAAATAGCATTCACGCCATTTTTCAGTGCGCCATGTCGGTGGGTGCGGTGGTCTGCATGGGAGCTCACTCAACAATGATTCTGTATCGCCATATGGATAAATTGGCATCCAGACCCAGTCATCGCCCCATTCTTTATACTTGTTGTCTTCTTCAGTAGCAGTGCCGTTTTTTATTCTTTCAGCTCTGTCAGCATTATTCTTTTTATAGAATTCTTTCATGGCTCTATAGTTTGGAGAGCCATAGCCTTTCATACCGAAATCTCTGGCTCTGCAGGTTGCAAAAAGAGTAAATTTAGTCTTACCCTGATAATGAACCATGATTGCATTGCCATTAATTAAGAATTCAGCAAAGAAAGAAAGAACAAACAAAGAAATTATAAGTATGAAAGAATAATAACCACGTTTAAGGCTTTTGAACTTTCTCCATCTGCGCTGGAAAATCGGGCTTGTAAAAAACATAACAAAAGAACCGACTGCAGCAACAAATATAGGCATAAGCCATGCTACAAGTCCAATAGCAATAACAAGTGTTGTTAAACCTTCAGCAGTGTGGTCTGCATTAACGGTATTATTGAAGTTTGGACAAATGATATAAAGGATTGCCCAAAGAACAAGAACCGCAAGTGTATCGTAGTATTTTTTATATTTCTGGTAATGTTCTTCGTTCATGAGAATCTAATCCTCGGGTCAATTACACAGTATAACAAGTCGGAAATAATATTGCCCAATAAGCCTAGTATGGTTGAAATAACTAATGAACCAAGAACAACCGGATAGTCTCTAGCAATAAGAGAATTGTATCCCAACAAGCCAAAACCGTTAATATTGAAAACTTTTTCTATCAAATACGAGCCAGCAAGTATGATTGAGAACATATGACCAAGACCAGTGGCCAATGGAATCAATGAGTTTCTCAAAGCATGCTTGAAAATAACAACTCTTTCAGAAAGGCCCTTGGCAAAGGCAGTTCTAACATAATCCTGACCAAGGTTTTCCATAAGAGAGTTTTTCATCAGAACCGTCATAGAGGCAAAAGAACCAAGAACATAGCAGAAAACTGGAAGAGCCATATGCCAAGCAATATCAAGGACTCTGCCGATAAAGCTCAAATCATCATGAGTTCCAGTATTAAGAGCTACACGCTTTTCTGCAGGAACAGAATTGAAAGCAGGATGAGTTTCAGCAATATGTGAATTTTCATCATTCTTCAGTGCTCTCAAATCATCATATTTTTCAACAATGTCAGCAGGAATGTCTTTTACAAGAACACCTTTCTGCAGATATCCATGGAGCCAGCTATCGCTACTTATGGCAGTAGACTGGTAACCACCTAATGGAACCCAGTTCAGATAAGAACCACCGCCAAGAAGCATCAACAAAAGCACGCCAGCTACCCAACCAGGAATTGAGTATGCAATAAATACAAGTACTGAACTTCCAGTATCAAAACCAGAACCGTGCTTAACAGCCTTCCAAACCCCCAATGGTATACAAATTGAATAAGAAAGAAGGAAGCCGGCTAAGCCGAAAATAATTGAAATTGGGAATTTTTCGACCATCAAATCCCAAACTGGTTTTGCATAGGTATCAGAGGTACCAAGATCAGCGTGGAGAACACGCCACAACCAGATACCATAAGCCTGATAGAATGGTTTATCAAAGCCATATATTTCTTTGAGGCGCTGCATCATTTCTTCAGAAATCTGACCGTTAGCGTCCATTCCCGAAGCTGTTCCGCCGCCACCTTCACCGCCCTGGGCCATTGCCTGCTGATATCTAAGAACAGCCTGTTCAACTGGTCCACCAGGAACAAATCTTGTTACAGTGAAGCACAAGAATGTGATACCAATGAAAGTCGGTATCATCAAGAGTATTCTTCTAAAAAAGTAACTATACATTATTTAATTTCTCCAGCACCATTGCTAGGATAATGTTCTTCCCACCACTTAACGATTTCCTGACCAATAGGAAGTTTAGTGTTATTAGCCTTTGCTTCAGCCAAAGCTTTTTCTTTTTCTGGTTCATACCACCAGGTTGAAAGAATTGAGTCAGCATCGCTTGTCTTAGCTAAGATATAATCCGGCATACCGAATTTATCCCAGAAAAGAAGTCTAGTATGAGCTGCATACCAGCCAAGTGCGTAAAGATATTCATTGCTGATAATGCCGTCGATTTCTTTAACAGCTTCGATTCTTTCCTTAGCACTAAACATCAAAGGATACTTATCGCAGATTTCATCGACCCTGTCATTCTTGAATCCCCAAATATTGTTATTGCCGTTTTTATCAGCAAACTTTGAATGCAATGAGCTTTCAGGATTTGGGAAGGTCAAACCGGAATATGCTCTGGCAGAAATAATGAAGTTTCTTTCGTCAACTTCCTTAATATCTGTAGCCCAGGTTACAAGCTTAAGGTTCAATTTAATGCCAACATCCTTAAGGTCTTCCTGAAGAACAGTGTAAATTCTTTCGGAATCCTTGCTAGTAAGGTTGAGATTAAGTTCAAAGCGTTCGCCGTCTTTGTTCAGCCAACCTTCTGCGTCTCTGTTTGCCTGCAGCCAGCCAGCTTCTTCAAGAAGTTCAACTGCCTTATCAGGGTCGAAACGGGTCTTTGGATTATTTGGATTTTCATAAAGAGAATTCGGATAATGAGAATCAAGGAATTCATATTCATTGAAGAACAGCTTATCCATCATCTTTTCACGATTATAAAGGTGAGAAAATGCTTTGCGGACTCTGATATCATTAAACGGTGGCTTTCTAATATTAAAAGCAATACCAGAAACACCAACAGGTCTGTGAGTGTATACCTTGCGGCGCTGCATCCAACCGTTTGCGATAGCAGTCATCTTGGCAGGAACAAATTCCTGGTGCCATTCACGTGCTACGTTAACCTGCATCCAGTCGATTTCACCTTTTTTAAATTTTTCTTTAATGAGGTTTTCATCAGATACGAAAACAAAATGAAGCTTATCAAAGTTATAATAGCCTTTATTCTTTGGAAGGTCTTTCTGCCACCAATCGTTGCGGCGAGCCATAATAACTTCTTCGTTTACTTTAGAGCTTTCATAGGTATATGGACCGCTACCAGGCATAAGCTTGAACTGATATTCAGTCAGGTATTGCTTACCATTGATTTTTTCAAGAATATGACCAGGAAGAATTACTGTGCTGCAGCCAAAAGACATAAAAGCACGCCAATTAAGCTGCTTAGACTTAACCATAATTATACGGTCACTAATAGCAACAGGGCATTCGTATTTTCTATAGAAATCTACAGAGAATGGGTCTTCGAGATCTTCATCAACATATAACTTCCAAGTCTGGATAACGTCGTTTGAACAAACTGGTTTACCATCAGACCATTTGGCTCTTTCGTCTATTTCAAAGAAGAATGTCTGCTTATCATCAGCAACAGCCCATCTCTTAGCCAGATTCGGAGCATAATCATAGCTAATTGGATCTAAGTCCAAAAGAGTTTCGTAGCAAAGACTGCTTAAAGTGCTATTAAAAACAGTATTAGCATTCTTTCCTGTTATACGAAGTGTTGGAGGGAATGATGATTCGACACATGTTAAGGTGCCGCCCTTCTTTGCTCTTGGGTCACCAAAAGCTGTGATATTGTCATTGGTCTGCCATTTAAGAGACTTAATAAGGGCTTCTTTATCAGCTTCACTCATGTTCTTAACAGCATCCTGATCTATATCAGCAGCGGCTGCAGCGCCTACACCAGCGCCACCTATAGCGAACTTTCCGCTTTTAATGAGCGTATTAAGCTCTTGAACTGCTTTTGTATTTTCTTTTACATTAGCATTGATCTCTTTCAAAAGATCATCGGTACTCTGTGCTGCACCTGCAAAAGTGCAAGTTGCCAGCATCATAAACAAAACGCTGAGAAATCTACTGGACTTCAAGGTTTGGAGCTCCTTCCATCATTGTTTGTCACAGTCTAATATAAACAAACTATATGAGCATTCTATAATAAATGCATTTTGCAATTTTACCGTTTTTAGCCCCTTTTTGGCAATATTTTTTTTAGGGAGAGTGTACATAATTTTTTAGAATTGTCAGGATAATTTATGATTCTATACATGCTGTTGGCGTGGTTGGCTTGGTTGGCTTGAAACAAAACTTAAGTTTTACAGGATAACCTCCGATATTAGATTTATATACATACATTTGGAGGCAACAATGCATATTAAGAAAATCATTGCCTTGGCTATTGCATGTGGTATCAGTGCAACCGCCTACGCAGCAGATACATTTGATATGGGGAATGTCCAGGTAGTTGGGAAAGATGCTCAGACCGATTCTATTTCCAAGAGTGCGAATGACCTGGCTTTTGGCATGACTGACAAGTCCATTCCCTTACCAGAACTTACTCCAGAAATGGAATCATTAGAATATCAGCCAATGGCCGAAAAGCCAATTGTTGAAAACATACATAGAGAAAACAAGAATGAATTTTCAGCTGCTCTTGGAATAGGAAACAGAAGCAGCAGTGAAGTTTTTGTTAATGGGAAAACTCAGAACGATAACTACAACGCCGATCTTATTATTTTCCATCACAAAAAAGACGGATTCAATTCCACAGTAGATTCAAAGCAGACAGGAATCAAAGCCAGAGTAACCAGTTACGACAATGACACAACCACAGTAAATGGTGGCGTAGAAATCTTAGATTCCAAAGGTGCTTTAAGAGGAACCAAGACTTCTATCAGCAACGGCACAGACGCAAATGCTAAGTTAGACGACGATCATAAAAGAATCTGGATTAATGGTGACAAGACTCTTGACAATGGCGCTTTCTTAAAAGGCTATGCAAAAGTAGACTTATTGGAAAGAGAAACCTCCAATGATGTCCATTTCAGTGATGACCAGGATTTAAAATCATTCAGAGTTGGCGCGACCTACAAGAACAGAATTGATGACAAGACAAAAGCTAATGCTACCTTAGATTTGAGAAAAGAAGACCTTAAATCGGATTGCGGCAACGATGTAAGCTTTACAAAGACAGTAGCAGCCTTTGGCGCAACAAGAGAGCTTTCCTCGAAAACCGAAGGAAGCTTTGGCATTAAAGCAATGAAGCTTAAGCACGACGACAGATTGTCTCCATACTTGAATTTAAGCTATAAACCAGATGAACTTTGGAAGATTTCCTTAGGTTACGAAGAAGATCTTGGAAACGATAATCTTGAAAAGCTTTTCCTGCCAAGAAACAGATATGTAGATACCAAAGCCTTTGACTTTGATGCATCTGTAAAAAAGACAGTTAAAGCTTCTGTTGATTATAGAACACACAATGGTGACCTTCTTGGATTAGATTTATTCTCTCAGAAGGAAGACAATTCTCTTGAATTCTTCGATGTTGATAATTTTGATGGTCGCAGAATATTAAGTTCAAAACCAATGTATGCAGATGCAAAGCGCAAGGGTCTCACTTTCAGAGGTGATTTTGCATTTGAAGAAGGGTTTACACTCACAATCAGAGCTACTACACAAAGCCCCAAAGATAGCCATGGCAACAGACTTTCATACGAAGCCAAGAATATTCTTGATGTCGGCCTGAACTACAAGAACGATAAATGGATGTTTGATTTTACAAGAAGAGCTGAATCTGGCAGAAAAGCTTTTGCCGCAGTTAACGGTGGTCCATTCGAGTTGCATAGTCTTAGCGATTATTCTCGTTCAGACCTTGCTGTCAGATACAGATTCAATGAACGCTTCACTGGTTATATCAAGGTTAAAGACCTTTATGACGAAGCCAAGAAAATCAGATATGATGTCGCTGAAGAAGGTCGCGTAACCTTAGGCGGCTTAGAATTCCACTTCTAATCAGTAACCCAAATAGCTCCCAGCTTACGCCACCAGCCGCAGCCGGGAGTTGTTTTTTTTAGAAGCAGAGTACAAGGTTTATTTTATAGGCTTTTGGCTTTTGGCTTCCAGCTTCAAGCTTCGAGCTTATAACTTCTGGCTTATAGCTTCGAGCTTATAGCTTCCAGCTTATAGCTTCTGGCTTCTGGCTTCTTGCTTATAGCTTCGAGCTTCGAGCTTCGAGCTTCTAGCTTCGAGCTTCTAGCTTCTAGCTTCTAGCCAGGAGCCGGGAGCCGGGAACCGACAGCCGATAGTTGCTAGCGGCATCGAAAAGATTAAGCACTAGTCTATAAACAGCCGATAATTAAGACGTATAGATAAAAAATTCGGAGGCATAAATGAAAAACATTTTCCTAGTTGACATTTTTGTAAACGGCGGACCAGTCATGTATTTGATTATGTTCTGCTCTGTTGTAGCACTAGCAATTCTTATTGAACGCTACAGATTCTATTCACGCAATCAAAGCAATGGCGCTAACCTTATGAAAAAAGTAAGAGCAGCCATCAGCACACATCATTTTTCTGACGCCATGAGATTATGCCGCGAAGATGCATCTCCAATAGCTAATGTTATCGCCGCAGGCATTGATCATCTTGATTATAAAAAAGAAGACCTTCTTGATGTTATGAGCCATGAAGCAATGGTTCAGCTCAAAAAATATAACCGCCATGTAAGCCAGCTTTCCACGATTGCAGCTATCACTCCACTCCTTGGCCTTACAGGCACAGTTACAGGCATGATTTCTGCTTTCAGCGTAATTTCTACTGTAGGCATTGGTGACCCGACAGCACTTGCCGGTGGTATTTCAGAAGCTCTCTACACAACTGCAGCTGGTCTCCTTGTTGGTATTCCAGCACTTGTTGCCCACAACTGGTGTGAAGCTAAGGCAAATGATTTTACAGAACAGGTTGAAATTCACTCACTTGATCTTGCTAACACAGTAAATGCTCTGGAGGGGAATTTTGAAGAAGCTGCTGCCTAAAAGAGCTAAGACTCAACCACAAATCGTTGTAACAAACTTGATTGACGTAGTTCTGCTCTTAGTATTCTTTTTCATGATTACAAGTTCTTTCGCTGCAAACGAAAAGAAGCTTCCAGTTAATGTTCCAAAAGCCTCTGCAGCAATTTCCATGGAAAAGGATAATATGACTGTACAGGTCACTAAGAGTGGTAATACCTTTATTGCCGGGAATCCAGTAGATGCAAAAACTCTTGATGAAACAATCAAAAAATGGATTTCTACTTTACCGGACAGACCAGTTATGGTTGAAGCAGATGAAGGCGTTAACTACGGAACAGTTATCAAGGTTCTCGACCAGATCAGAAGTTCTGGTGCAATCAATGTTGGTTTAGCAACCAAACCTGAAAAATAATGAGAAAGTTTACAATATACGCAACAGAAGCAAAAGAAATGAATGAATATCATCTTTCATTGATTATTCATGCTCTTTTTCTTGTTGCCATATCTATATCAATGCTCTTCAAGGCTGCTCCAATCAAAAAGACTAACATTGTTCCAGTAACACTTGTTGCTCAGATTGAAAAGCCTAAGGCCGGCGCTGCAGCTCCTATAGCTAAGGAATCAGGTAGCAAAAAAGCCCAAGGGAACACCAATAAAGTAGTCTCTAAACCAAAGCAGGCTGCTCCTGTAAAAGCTCAGACACCTAAGTCTGCTGCAAAACCAGTAAAGAAAGCTGCCGCAAAACCAACTTCAAAGCCAACAACAAACAAATCAACAGTTGTAGCTAAGAAGCCTAGCACAAATACTGAAGCCAAAAAGGCTGTCACTACCACTACAACTGCTGTTCCAGTAGTTGCTGTTAAACCGGCCCAGACTAACCTTCCTTCAGTAATTGCTGTTTCAACAGCACCAAATGCACCAGTTAAGCCATCACATAATGTTCCATTATTCGAAGAAGTTTCAGACATTAGCACTGGTCTTGGCAACCCAAGTTCAATGATGGATGAAATTTCAGGTCCAGGGATGATAAGTGATGATTCTATGCTTATGCCAGATTCAATGATGGATGACAGCATAATGTTTGCAGCACCGACTGATATTTCTTCACCAGTAACCGGCACCTCTGACGGCGCTGAAGGGAATGGTGTTGTTCAGGTCGGCGACATCGAAGCCTTTGGTGGAAGCAATGAAAACTTTATTGCTCCAACAATCATCACAAAGGTTCAGCCTGATTATCCTGACTGGGCAAGAAAACAGGGTGTTCATGGCAATGCTGTTTACCGCGTTCTCATTCAGCCAAGCGGCACTGTTGGTGATGTTGTAACCATGAGTTCAACAATCGACCCGAAGCTTGCTATTGATGGCGCTCAGGCATTGAGACGCTGGGTATTCACACCAGTTCTCAACAACGGCGTCCCACAGGAAACCTGGGTTAAAATCAGCGTAGCCTACGAATTGAATTAACTTAGCTGACAGCAACAACCTGTAGTCAGCCGAGAGAGATTATTCAATAGAATTATATTAAAGGTTTGTTTTATAGGCTTTTGGCTATTAGCTATTAGCGTTAGCTTTTGGCCGAGAGAGTGAGGCCTTCGGGCTTAACTTTCTTCTGCTTAGCAAAGTTAGCAAAAATCCCCCTACCCCCTTTGAAAAAGGGGGCTAAGAAGGCATTAGCAGAACTGGGGGTGGGCTTCTATAGCTGCAGTGAATGCTCCTTTTGATTCCTCAGGGAAATTCTTAGGAAACTGAGCCTGTGACCTATGCCATCGGTCCAGCCATTCTTTCGGAAGCAGATTTTCAGCAGAAGCATGCTTCTTAGCCGTATCTTCGTCAGAAAAAGCGATGGTTGTAGATTCCTTAGGGCCAGTAGCAACACCTTTGGCAACCCACATACCAGCAACTAGCATAGTAGAGCGAATCATTGTGGAAGTTGTATAGGTATACAATTCAAATGATTTTCCGTTACAATGGTCAAACAATCTCTTAAAAGCATCCAGACCCCAGCAATCGCTGTCTACCTTTGGTGAGAACGGGTCGTAGAAAATAATATCAGGCTTTTCATATTTTTCAAAAAGCTTCAGATAGTCGCCTTCAACAAGTTCCCATTCTAACAGGCCTGTGGCATCAACCCATTTATTTTCCTTCAAAAGCTTGAATGGAGCGCTGTGATGCAGGTGAGCAAATTCCTTGTTGCACTTGCAAGCAAGCTTAAGGGGATCAAGATCACATTCAAAGCTGATGATCTTGAACTTATTAAGCTTTTCTGCGCCATTGTCCTTTAATGTCTTTTCAAAGCAACGGATAGCTGCCATGGCATTATGAGCAGCACCAAGGCCTACGTCCCAAAGAACAAGCTGCTTGGCTTCTTCCCCGTCTTTAATGAGAAGCTTGTTAGCCAAATCAGACTGCTCGATATAAACACGGTTGGCTTCTTCTTCCGGTTTGTTGACGGAATGCATGATTTCACCAGAGCTAATCTGTTTTATGCTGGCAAAGCCTTCCTTGCTGTGATGAACTTCATAGTCACCAAGTCTATGAACCTTTTCAACATTTCTTTTTGGGGGAACAGCTGGATTTTCTTCATCAGACAAAAGAAGCAATGGGCGCTTCATCTGATAATAGCTTGGGAAGGTTCCGTCAATAATTGCCTGACGCATTTCACGCATTAATCTATGATAGAAAGCCAGATTATGTGTAGTAAGCAAGAACCAGCCGAGAGGTTCGCCTGATTTAATTAAGTGATGCAAATAAGCCCTTGAATAGCTGCGGCAGGTATAACAATCACAGTTAGGATCAAGAACTTCTTCAGCAAATTTGTAAACAGTTCGTCTCAACTGCATCTTGCCCAGTGATGTATAGACTGTTCCACGGTGACCAAGCTGTGAAGGCATAATGCAGTCGAACATATCAACGCCGTGATTAACCGCTTCAAGAATATCGATCGGAGTCCCTACCCCCATCAAGTATCTAGGAAGATTCTTTGGCAAGCAGGAAGCGGCAATACCAGTGTATTCCCAGCATTTTTCAGGTTCTTCACCTACTGCCAGGCCACCAATTGCAAAGCCGTCGAATGGCTGTTGAGTCAGGAATGCAGCACTCTGCTTGCGAAGGTCTTCATAGCAGGCCCCCTGAACAATACCAAACATAGATTGTTTGGAATCACCTCTTGCAGCCAAGCTTCTAAGTGCCCACCTATGAGTCAGTTCCATTGCAGCCTTAGCTTCTTCATAGCTTGCTGTAGATGGAATACACTGATCAAGAACCATCATAATGTCGCTTCCGATGGCCTTCTGTGTTTCAATACTTAATTCTGGTGTAAGCAGGAAGGTCTGTCCATCAAGATAGCTCTTGAAGGCAGCCCCTTCTTCATTCATTTTTCTGTCCTTATGAAGAGAGAAAATCTGGAATCCGCCTGAATCAGTTAATACAGAGCCATCCCATTTCATGAAGTTGTGAATACCGCCGAATTTGCGGAAAACTTCAGCTCCGGGGCGAAGGAAGAGATGGTAGGTGTTGGCAAGCAAACACTGGGCACCGTTTTCCTTGAGGCTTTCAATAGTCTGTCCTTTAACGGTTGCACGGGTGCCGACGGGCATAAAGACAGGAGTCTTTACAGTAGAATGTAGGGTTGTAAAATTGCCGGCACGAGCCTGAGTGCCATTGCAGGTTGCTTCAATTGTAAAGTTTAATCTGGTCATAGTGTTTTAATCTTATAATACAATCTGATTTTTAGCTAGTTATTTATTATATATGGGGATCAGGGATTGGGGGTTGGGGGTTGTTGGGAGAGGTAGATGGGGTTTGACAGTGCTTTTAGTTACTTTTGTAGACTTTGTTAGTTTTTTATTTTAGATTAATTAACATACGACTAGGTTGGGTGTTGTTGGGGGAGGTAGATGGGGTTTGACAGTGCTTTTAGTATGTTTTGTTGACTTAGTGTGTTTTTTTATTTTTCTTTTTCTTTTCTTGCTTTCTAATTCTAAGTCTATTCCTTAGCGATGTTATTAAATTATTCAGTTTTCTAGCAACATTATTATATGCTGCTACCAATGGCATTATTTCATTTTTTAAATGCGGATATAAATCTTCAGTAATCTCTAACTGAGTTAACAATTCTCCTAATGAGCCTCTAGAAGTATATAAAAATCTGATATAATCTTTAGTAGAGTATCGTTGCTCACCTTCAGCAATATTAGACGGTATTGAAACAGCAGCTCTTTGCATCTGACTGGATAATCCAAATTTTTCCCCAACAATCCCCAACCTCTAATCCCCAATCCCTTTACAAGTAAGGATTAGGGATTATTTAAGAAATCATCGCTAAAATAGTTAACATTTCCTAGAGAGTTGCCGATTCGACTACAAATTATTATCGTATGGGGGAAACATATATGAATTTCCATCGCGACAGAAACTTGATTTTCTTATCAGTTCTCTTCTTCGCAATACTCGGCTGCTTCCTGCAAGGCTGCTCCGAAGGCAGTGACTCTTCACCAATTTCTAATTTCATGGCTAGCAGTGCAAGTGGAAACTCTAGCGACGGTATAACCATGAATTTAACTGGGAAACTAATCGCTCAAGAATCCAATTTAAGTGGTTTTTCACTTAGCATATCTAAGCAAAACATTGAAACTCAGAAATTTGAACTTTTAAAGAATACTGTTTCTCTTGGCGATGGAACATTATCATTTAATTCTTTAACTTCAGGTATTTATAAAATCTCTGTTGATTCTTATAAGAATTATTACGCTCAAGATTATATTATTCAAATCACCAAAGAATTAAAAACATTACCAGAAGAATTAAATATTACTCTTATTAGTAAGGACTCTGGAACATCTACCATGGAACCAACTATTGGTTCTGTATTTGGCACAGTTTTAACTACTGGCAATAATTCCCCTATTTCAAACATTTACGTACAACTTCTTAACGCCAGTGGAACATTCATAAACGGTGCACTTACAAATTCTAGTGGTAATTTTAATTTCACTAAGGTTCTAGAAGGAAATTATAAAGTATTTGTTGATGAAAACAGTACTGGTTATAAACAATTGACTACAAGCCAGATTAAAGTTACTAGTGATGAAACTATTCCTTCAAACAGTGTTGTATATCTTGAAAAAGTTGTAGTTGAAGGAACTGTTACAGGAGCAACTATAAATGGTAAAGTAAAGAATCAGGATGGTAGCTCTGTAAACTTAGAAAGAATATATATCTACGCTGACGTAGAATGCACAGGCGATCCTATTGAACAAACCCTTATACTGGGAGACGGCACTTTCTCATTCTACAATATAAAAAAATTCGGTAAAAACCTCTATCTTAAAGCTGGAACTGTTGTCTATCCTATAGGAATAAGCGAAAACGGGACAGTATCACCAGAGGATATTACCATAATCATTCCAACACAAGAAGGTTCAACAACAGTTGCAAGCCTGACCTTCAAAGTTTGTTCAGCATATACAAACGCTCCTCTTGAATTTGTAAAGGTTAAACTTAATGGCCAAAACTATGGTGTAACAGATATAAATGGCGAATTTTCATTTGCTAATAATTCTCTACCGATAGGCGATTATAATATTTCTCTCACCAAAGAAGGTTATGATGAACTTTTAATGTCTTATTATTTCGATAATATTGTCAATAATAATCCTATGAAGTTCTTGATGGTTGAACATGCTAAGGAAGGTTACGGTACAATAACAGGTAGATTCGTAGATGAAAATACTGGCGAAGGTAAAGATAACCTTTTTATAAGACTTTATAAAATTTCCAATGATATAACTATTACAAAAGAAGTAGAAGAAACAGATCCAATAACTGGTGGAACCAAAAGGAATACCTATTCTGAAACTTGGTATAATGTTGCTTCTCAAGTTATTCTAACAACCAAAACCTCTTCTATTTCAGAAGGGCTAGAAGGTTCATTCAAACTCACAAATATAGAACCAGGGCGTTATTTGATTTATGTATCTAATTCAAATAAAACACCAGAAATTAAAAAACTAAAACACAATATCTCATATATTACTTGGGATACAATCGACACTGAAACCGAAGGCTTTGTGATGTTAACAATTCCATTAACAGTCAATGAAAAACAAACCACATTCTGGACTAACTTTGAACAGAGTAATAAATAAGGTAAATACCATGAAGAATAATATATTTAAACTTGGTATGCTAATGGGTGCTGCGTTGTTGATGCCGGTGATGGCAGAGGCTGCTGTGCTGGAAGCTATTGATGATACGGAAGAAAGAGAATTCAGGAGTATTGAGCATAATGTTAATGAAGCTCTTCCGGAGTTTCATCTGAGCTCGTGTGTTAGCGGCAGCTCTGGCCTGGTTACTATTCCGACACCAGATTACAACGAACTGACAAACTTCGGTATTTCATACAAAGGTTCCAGTCAGGACTTCGATATGAAGGTGAATGGCGAAAAGGTCACTCATACAAAAGATGAAGGGATTTTATCAGCCAGGTATAATCCTTCCCCTGAATTCGAAATCTCTGTAACCAACATGCATTACAAGAGAACAAATGATAAAAATATCGGAGCTCTTGAACACAAGGATAATGTTACCGCTGGCGGTCTTAAATACACTAATGCTGAAGGCGGAAACAACTTCTGCATTGGCTTTAACTTTGCCCCAATGTCTGCTGAAGATATGAACAATCTTGACATCGAACAGCTTGAAGCTATGAGAAATGTATATTTCACGTTCTCCGAACAGGTTGATCCAAGATTTAATGCATTTTTCAATATTGGTATGTCCTTCACAAAGGATCAGAAAATTGAAACTGGTATAGGCGACCCAATAGAAATTGACAGAAAAAATATTATTTATGGCGGAATTGGTGTAGAATACGAAGTAGCTAAGAATTTTCAGCTTTTTGGTGAATTCAAGGTAGCAAATTATCGTGACTTTGAAGCTTACCAGGAAAAGCCAGAAAAGCATCGTGCTCATGTAGGTGCTAGATTTGGCAGCGAAAATTTCCAGCTTGAAGTTGTAGGAAAGAACATTACCGGTGATAATCCATACGTTCAGTTTGGTGGCGCCGTAGGCTTCTGATTTGGAAAACACTAACGCAAAATTTAAAATCGAAGAGCTTTTAAGCCCGGGAATAGCAAAGAATTGTTCCAAATTCCTAGAAATTCTGGAACAATTCGATAACACTATGCCCACAAGAGAATCAGCTCTAATCGTAAAGAAAGCAATGGGATTCCACAAGGACCCTGTGCTTTCTTTTTTGCTTAAGAAATCCTTAAGACTAGCTGTTTTCAAGCTTAAGGGAACCAAAATAAAGAACTCTCTTGCAGGTCTGAACAAGCTTCTGAATTCACCAGACAGACTTGACGACCTTGCTTTGGCAATTTCCACAGTAGAAAAAGCTGAGGCCTTTCTTGCAATAGATTATTTAAAAGAAGCTAACTGGAAGGAATTCCCGCAGGAAATATTACCCTGCTTCTGTATGTTCTTCAAGAACAACGGAAACAGCCAGGATTGTGACGATATACTAGAACTTACCAGACACCCTAACCCAATTGTTATTGCTGCAGCAGTTGAAGCAATCAAGAAACTCGATACAGGCAGTCTTCGTTCTATTATTGAGCCATTAATAAAGCAATGTGCAGCAAATGCAGAATCAGAAGCAATAGAACAGCTTTATGTCACTAATGTTAATCATGACGCAAGTAATATTTCCAATGAAAGCAAAGAATACTATGAAGAAAACCATCAGCTTCTCATCGATTCTTTAAGAAATGGAACTTCTGAGCTAGAAACAGTCAGAATCCTTAGACTAATTAAGAAATACGGTTCAGAAGATGACGCTGAATATGTAAAACCTTTCCTTACTAAGGATAAGCCTGACATTGTCAGAGCTGCTATTAAGGTTTTAGAAAAGCTTGATAAAGAATATCTCTGCGTTTATCTCCCACAGATGCTTCAGGATAGTAATGCCAAAATCAGGCTAACGGCTACAAGAGCTTTCCAAAATATCGACAAGGAAAGCGTTGTTACCATGGTTTTGAATCTGCTCACATCATTAAATATAAAGCAGAGAAGCATTGGTATTACTACGGCAATGCTTGTTGATTTCAATAAAATCAGAATGCCTTTCTTGAAGGCTTTTGGGCAGGAAACAAGTGAAGAACTTCTAGAAAAAATAGGTCTGGTAATTGCTGCTAATCCTGACAGAGAGCTTGTAAAAGACCTTTATGGCATACATAGAGAATCCAAGTCTAATTTAACCAAACAACGCCAAACCCTTCTTGAAATGATTAGCGAAAAGGTCTCTATTTCACTTGGTGGAACTCCTACATCTCAAGAGCTTTATACTGAAGCGATGGATTCTTACGAAGCGCTTCAGAAGGAAATTTCTGAAAATCCTGAAGCGGCAAAGGCTGAACAGGAAAAGAAAGCTAAAGAAGAAGCCGAAATTGCCAAAAGAACTACTGCCAAGGCCAGTGGCTTCTACAAGGGCTTGAAGATGCAGCCTCCTCCAGAAGCAAAGGCAACTGGAGAAGAAGATTCCAACATGGAAAAATTCGCCCAGAAGGTTTCCGGCTGGAAATCATTCTCACCAAAAACAAAGATGATTATTGTATTTTTGTTGCTTGGCGCAGTCTTCTGGGGGTTGTTACTTGTAATGCTGCTTGAACGGGCGTTCTACTAAGAGTATGGCAACGGATAACAGGATAATGACGGATAAAACAGCCAAGCAGGCCGATGAACAGGCCAGTTTTTAGCCTCGGTTTTAGATGGTTGGTGGTTTGCCTGCGTAGATTTCTGCTATGCGGAAGTGCTCAGGAAATCCCCCCTGCCCCCCTTTACGAAAGGGGGTTGATAACAAAAAAACGGTGCCGATTGGCACCGTTTTTTTTATTACCAAATAACTATCTTATTCAGCGTCTTTCCAAGTATTAACCTGGTCAGTAATACTCTTGAGAAGCTCATCTGACTTCTTAGCATTAGTGCTTTCAACAGTCAGATTTACGAATGGCTTGTCAGAATCCGGAAGAACGAGAACCCAGTCGGTCTTGTTCATAAGAATCTTAACGCCGTCGATAAGCTGAGTTTCTTTATTCTTAGCAAATTCCATAGAATATCTCATAACCTTGCCCTTAGCTTCCCATGGGCATGGGAGCTTTACAGTGCGGGTGAAAGATTCTGGAACTGAATCAACGATTTCAGACAACTTCTTATCAAGCTTAGCAACTGCTTCAATAAGTTTTACAGAAGCAAAGATACCATCGAAAGCGGCCTGGAAGTTAGAGAAGATGATTCCGCCCTTTTCATCAAGGCAGATTTCATTTTCTTTATTGAGAGCAGCATCGTTAAGAGCTCTAACACTAGTCTTAGTGCGAACAACTTTACCTTTGCTCTTTTCAGCCATCTTTTCAAGCTGATGAGTTGCAGAAACTGGAACTGCAATTGTGGCACCTGGCTTGAGATCGAAAATCATCTTAGCCCAAGTAAGCATTGCCTGCTGACCTTCAATGATGCGGCCAGTGTTGTCAACCATGGTGATGTTTTCAGAGCCGTTGCCCATGATAATACCGAGGTCTGCATTCAAAGACTTAACCATAGTTGGAACATTTTCTCTGGACTGTTTGCCGGAAAGGTCCCAAATCTTGTCTTCATCATGATAAGCATTGAGAGTGATTACATCAACACCAAGCTTGCCAAGGAAGCTGTTGAAAATGCTGTTAGCTTCGCTGAACTGGAAGTCTACAACAATTTTCATCTTCTTGTTCTTGATAACACTTGTATCAACATGGCGGAGCAATTCTTCGCTGTAGTTTTCTGGAACGCGTGGTGGGAAGCTGATTTCACCAACTTCAATTACATTAGCGCGTCTGAAGTCTTCACGGTTGAAGAGACGTTCGATTGATTTCTTAGTGCCTGTAGCGATGTCGCGACCTTCCTGATCGAAAATCTTTATTTCAAGATTGTTTGGATTGTCGTCAGCCATCTTAATATGAACGCCACCAGTGCGGTTGAAGGCATTTGGTTTGAAGCGTGCTACAGGTTCCGGAGTGCAGCGGAGGTCAGAAACGTTAACGCCTGCAGAAGCGATACCACACATAATAGCGCGGTTTACGATACGAGCAACCTTTGTGCAGTCGCGAGAGCAGATTACGGTTGAGCCCTTTGGAAGGCTTGAACCATAAGCGCAACCGAGCTTACAAGCCATTTCTGGAGTAATTTCGATGTTTGCAAGACCAGAAATACCGAAATCAGTGAACAGGTTCTTGTTCCACTTATCACTATAAATAAGGCTTGAAAGAACAGTTGAACCTTCTTCAATCTGCTTCTTTGGCCATACTTTGATATTTTCGCGGATAACAGCGTCTCTGCCGATGAAACAATCTTCAGCGATGATAGCGCCGCTGGCAATCTTTGCACCGTCTTCAACAACAGTTCTGCCACCGATAACGCACTTATCGATTACAGTTCTTTCACCAATCTTAACATCTGCCCATACGGTAGCGCCCTTAAGAGTGGAGCCCTTACCTACAACACAGTTGTCACCTATTACACAATTTTCAAAAGTGCAGCCGTCTTCAATTACAACGTTATCACCAATTACAACGCCGCCCTTGAATTTAGTCTTGCTCTTGTTGATCTTAACATTCTTGCCTACGATAACGTCTTTGCCCATACCGCCAATACGATCGCCGCGGAGGTCAACAGTTACGTTGCCATTGAGAACGTCCTGATGAGCGTTGATATATTCATCAAGGCTGCCTATATCCTTCCAGTAACCATCAGCAATGTAGCCGTAGAGAGGAAGCTTCTTTTCGAGCATCAGTGGGAAGAGGTTCTTACTGAAGTCGAATTCAGTCTTAGCAGGAATCAAATCAAAAATTTCTGGTTCAAGTATGTAAATACCAGTGTTGATGGTATCAGAGAATACTTCGCCCCAGCTTGGCTTTTCGAGGAAGCGGACGATTTTGCCGTCTTCAGCAGTAATAACAACACCGTATTCCAATGGGTTATCAACCTTAGTGAGAACCAATGTTGCCATAGCTTTGTTCTTCTTGTGGAATTCAATAGCCTTAGCAAGGTCAAAATCTGTTAAAACGTCGCCAGAAATAATAATAAAAGGTTCGCCCTTTAATTTTTCTTCAGTGTTCTTAACACTACCGGCAGTACCATAGTCAGCTGCTGCCATCTGGTATTCCATATCAATACCAAACTTCTTGCCATCACCAAAGTAGTTAGTAATAACTTCCGGCTGGAAATAAAGTATAGAGCAAATGCGGTTCATATCATATTTTTTAAGTAAACCGACAATGTGTTCCATCATTGGGACATTTGCTACAGGAGCCATTGGCTTAGGGATGTTGCATGTGATTGGGCGCAAACGAGTACCGAATCCGCCTGCCATAATTACTGCTTTCATATTATTCTCCACTCATTCCATTTCCTAATACCGGCACAAAAAATCCGGTTCTTTTTATATTACAAACTACGATAGAATTTAGTCAACAACTTTTTAATAATATGCGTTAGCTTTACTTTTTCTGCAATTTTGAGCGGGTAGACATGCGAGCAGTGCGGGTTTTAGGAACCCAGACCGGTTTGCCGTCAAAATCAGTTTCAGTGTAAAACATTGCACTGCCCATACTGCCTGGAGTTGGGGTGAATTCCTGAATCTGTTCGTGAACAAGGTGAAGCTCTTTTACAGTTTTTACAAGCTTCTTATCACCTTCCTGACTACCTGGGAAAGCTGTCATCAGGTATGGAACAAGGAACAGCTTCTGATGACGCCTATCGCAGGAGTCATAGAACTTTTTGGCAAAAGCAGCAAAATCAGCATCTGCACCCTTTCTCATAAGAGTTAAAACTCGTTTGTCAAAATGTTCTGGCGCAACCTTTAGCTGACCTGAAATATGGTTAAAAATAATGTATTCAAAAACATCCCATTCGTCATCACGAATAAGGTCATAGCGTAAGCCAGAGCCTAAAAATACCTTTCGAACACCTTTTATTTTTACAGCAGCCTTCAAAACATCAGCCAATGGCTTTAAGGAATGACGAAGGTTTTTGCAGATTGCAGGATGAACGCACATGCGTCTATTACAGCCACCAGCAGCGCATTCCCAGCCATACATATTAACAGCCGGGCCACCAACGTCAGGAACAATGCCTTTAAAATCAGGATGTTCAACAAAGGACGCTATTTCAGCAAGAATACTTTCCTTTGAGCGTGAACGTATAATTCTTCCCTGATGCAGAGATAAAGCGCAGAAGCTGCAGGCACTCAGACAGCCACGATGAGACTGAACAGAGAATTGAACAGGTTCAAGACCGGGGATAGGATTCTTATAAATAGGATGTGAACGTCTGTTGAACTTGAGACAGTCCATCATTTTAATTTCTTCATCGAACATATCAGCAGTCGGTGGGAAACAGATTATATCGCCCTTTGCATGCTGTTGAATTAAAATATCTGCATTTGGTCTTAAGCAGGTATCAAGAACCTTTGACAATTCCATAAAAACGGTTTTATCTTTTCTGCAGGTCTCGATATCTGGTAAAATACTGAAGCTGCCATTCAGCTTGTCACGCCAGCTGTTATGTTTTACCTTTATAACAGTCTGGGGAATCTGCGGGAAAGTATCTTTGCTGCCTTTTTTAAGCCATTCAACAACTTTTGGATACACAGCTTCGGCCATGCCGTATATAAGCAGATTAGCGGGAGCATCCATTAGAACCGGGTCTTTTACCTTATTTTCCCAGTAATCATAATGAGAGAAACGTCGCATAGAGGCTTCCACACCACCTGCTATTATCATAGAATTCTTGAAAAGCTGGTGAATTTTCTGAACATATACCTGCAAAGCACGTTTTGGTCGAAGTCCTGGTTTACCATCAGGGGATAATCTATCTTTACTTCTTGGCATGCTAGCTGAAGTATAGTTAGCAACCATACTATCCATAGCCCCAGGAGCGATAGCAAAAAACATGTTTGGTTCGCCCCATGCTTTGAAATCTTCATCACAATTCCAATCAGGCTGGGCTATAATTGCAACAGACAATCCTAGATGCTGTAATAATCTGCAAACAACAGCTGAAGGGAAAGAAGGATGATCAACATAGGCATCGCCAGAAATCATTATGACATCAAAGTTTTTACGGCCTTTGTCACTTTTTGCTATGTATTTTTCACCACGAAAAGCTATTGTCGGGTATTCAATAAAATTAAACATTTTTACCAAATCATTTGTGGTCTTATAACCTGAATGCAGGAGCATCTAGCTTTATCAACCATATAAAGCGGAGCAACAAGATATTTGCCTTTTAAAACAATACAGGACGAAGAACCTCCATCAAGGAATATAGCATCCTGAACCTTGCTGAATATCTCATTTTTTACAAATTCTCTGGCAATCTGGTGAAGTGAGAAACCTGCTTCAAAAACAAGAAACATTATATTTCTGTCTGAATCCTGAGCAATAACTGTTTTTCGACTTGTCTGATCTTCGGCCCTAAATCTGAAAAATTGTCTATCAACGGCTTCCTGATGGACATCTTTTCGACCTCTTAAAATCCAACCACCACCGCCAATAAGCTGATCAGGTCTTACAGTGGCATCAGCTGGACCATTAAACCACATCATTTCCTTTGCATGGGTAACTACAAGCTCATTAGCATTTAGGGAGGTTTCTCCGAGATACCAGTATTGTGTATCCTTAGCACCTCTGAAAGCAGCTAAGAAGCATCTTGATAAACGACCAGAAAACTGTCTCATGTTTGCAACAGTTCCGTCACTAATAAGCTGTCCTAAGGCACCACGTTCAGAATAAAAGGTTCCGTTAATGGCAGCAACAATATCGTCACCGCCTTCTTTGCAAAATCTATAATTATCTAATAAGCCTGTCTCACCATACCAGGTATAGGTTCTGAATTCCAAAACAACCGGAGTTATTTTAATACCGCGGAAGCCATTACCTTCAACAATACTGAGACCATCAGGCAGAACGCCAAAATCTTCTTTTGGCAGATTCTTATTCATGGATTCAAAAATTCTTCTAACGCCCGACTTTAAATCAACCTTTAAGGCCTTATAATCTATAGTCGTTGTAGAAGTGGCTATATCTTCGGCAAAAACAGAACTGCATAATAGTAAAAGCAACGCAAAACCTAGAAAGCTATGAAAAAAATGTCTATTCATTTATTTTACCTGATTAATTCGTCCAAATCATCAATATAGAAATTACAATAAGAGCTATGACCATCTTCGCCATTTTTCTGAGCATAACCCGCAACAAAAGATAGAGGAATACGCTTGAGTAAAAGAACCTTACTTGTAAATTCAACCCCTCTATCATAATTATAATCAAATTTGCCAGTATTAAGCGTATCACCTATTTCCCAGAATACTCCCAAAGATGAGAATTCATTTTTAATCCAGCCAATTTGCTTTGGCAAATCAATTCTAATTGGTCTTGCCAAAGAAACACAGCCATATCTCAATTTATCACCTGATTTATAGGAACCACCATAAGCCCTCATATAGGAATCACCGCCTAGAGTCAAGTCGTCAGGGCGTCTGATATCGTTTTCTTTATCATCCTGAGCAATCCAACCGGCCAATGTAAGAACATAGTAGTCGTTAACCGGGATAAATTCCTTCCATTTCAGTGAAGTAGATTTATAAATCAGACCACCACCAAAAATAGTATCTGTACCCTTTGTAAACTTGAAATCTACTATTCTTCCTTTTCTAGGGAAAATATTGCAGTATGGTTCATTTCTGATAGATTCCTGTTTTATTCCGAAGTAATAATTATGGTCTTTACCTTCTGTAGGAGTCAGTCCTTTACCTTCATTCTTGGCCACACTTCTCTTTGCTAGGTCTAAGCCAAAATATAATTGCATATCAAGTCGTAAAGGATATTCAAAATTCAGCTTTCTAGACTGAACTCTTTCATAATAATCATTGTCCATATACGATTTTTCTATTGTATAATCATTGAAAGACAATTCAGCTTTCAACAAGTCGAACCTTTTCATAAAAGATGAAATATAACCCCATTTATGGCTCTTTAAACCATAAGTAGGCGCTATCACTATAGCAGTTCGACCTAATTTGTCTGTTCTTTGATTGTATAGACCAATTACGTTCCCGGAAGCGTCCTTACCAAGAGCCGGTTTCCATAGGGAAGTAGAGTATTCTGTTCTATATTTATGACTATTAACTTCCATTAGTTCATCATTTTCAGGATTTTGCCTGATGTTAGCTTCAATAAATTCATCTTCAATTTCTTTAAAAGGTAATGTAGCTACAACAAAGCCACCATCACAAAGTGTTGTCACTTCTATACTTTTTTTATCCGGAGACGAAATAGAAATATCCCATACGCCACCAAACAATGAAGAATATTTCTTAAACAATTTATTTTCTTCATCATAGCAAAAAAGCTGTGTTGTGTAATGCTCATTGTCACAGGCACACCAAAGCTTTCCATCAATAAACTTCAAGGAACGTATATCACCATCATGCTCAGTTATTTCTGTAGAAGCTTCCTTCATATTTTTTGCATTCAATGGAATAACAGACAATCTTGTTTCAAATTCTGTGGTCTGAACGGTATAGAAAAGTCTTCCATTTTCAATATCCAGTGCCACGTCAAGAGGTCTTACAGAAGCCTCAAAATCGAATTCTGATTTTTCTGAATCCGCCTCATTCGGATTCACTGACATGATGCTAACCTTACCCAATGAATTATTTACAAAGTATATACGATTATCTTTAATAACCATTGGTTTAAAGCTTCCAGCTCTTGGAGAAATGCATCTTGCACGGCCATCTAATGTAACTTTCCAAAGGGCAAGTCTTTTTTCTCTTCTTCCGTTAACATGGTAGCAACCGATTATGACTTCTTTATTTTCTTCATCATAAATCATTGCAGGATGAACATTTTTCAACAGAACAACGGGCTTCAGAACACCTTTTCGATAGTATAAATCATAATTTTCTGTAGTGTATCGCTTTGAAGAAACCCATATACGTTCGTCATTACTTATTCTTATATAAGAACGGAAAATTTTATCATCAGCATCAACACAATCTACGTCAAGAATATCAGGCTTTTTTATGGCTTCAATTTCTGCGCTTTGTTCTGAAATATATTTAATATATGATTCATAAGCCTTTTTAAGAGTAACACCGTAATATTTTTTAAATGCAGTTTCAAAGCCCACAGGCTTTCTAATAATAGATGATATTAACTCAAGATCGGCGTTTTTTTTCAATGTAGATTCCCAGAAAGCTAACATCGAATGAGCTTGAAAAAGCATTTCTTCCTTAACCAGTGTTGACTGACTGGTAAAGGTATTTAAATCGTCGAGAGAATAAAGGCGTCCGCTACGAGCCATGTCAAGCAAACGGCTATAATGTATTGAGTCAATAGGAAAAGCATAATTTAGCGCGCAGCCTTCTACAAACCAATGCGGCATAAGCAGCATAGCAATCGCACGGCGCCATTCAAAGCTTGCATTAGAAGTAGAATGCTTTATGAGTGTCTTAGAAAGTGATAACGCAAATCTCTTTTCCAAAGAATAAGAACGAGCCGAAAGAGCACCCATTTCATCAAAAATACTAAGTTTGATGAAGTCGAATTTTGAATCTGCTGTACTTTCAATAATATCGTCGTGCTCATCAAGGATTACTGTAGCAACAAAGCCTTTTTCTTTTTCAAAGTTCTTTATTATATTATCTCTAACCTTAGCAAAGCTAGTAATAATACGTGGCATAGAGTCTTTTATCTTTTCGGGGAAATAAACCCTTAAGCCTGGTTTTTCAATGTACCTATATGCACCCCATTGTTTGTACACATCTGCATAATCAGCAGCAAAAACAGCTGAAACGCACATCAGAAGTGATATTACAAATAAAAGTAACCTCAAATTTTTCATGGGAAACAATTTACCATTATTACATATCTGCGTCAAGGCTCTAACAGTAAATACTTATTAAGCCTTATTAAGCGAGTTTTACCTGGAAAACATTACTTAGCTGGAGTAAATTTTCTTCTAAACCCGCCTCGTTGGGTTAAAGCATCAAGTGTCGGGAATTCAATCTTTAAAGTATTTTTCCCACATACTCTTTCCCATTCCTTAACGAGAACAGGCGTTAAAGCAACCTTAAAGCGTGAAGCGGGTCTTAAGGTAACCTTCCTGTCATCACTAGTAATAACAGAAATAGTAAACGAAGTCTGTCCAGGACTTCTTCTAAGAACGTCTAGCATTTCTTCGTAATTATCTTTATTAGATTTATCCTTAGGAACAGAGAAAGTAAGCTTAGTAAAACCATCCTGGTCCATATCAGCTAAGGTAAATACCTTTTCTGCATTAGCTTTAACAGAGCCGTCCATAACCTGAGTTCTAATGATCATGAACAATGGTTCATCAATCTGTAGTTTAGCGCCACATTCTTCGTAGGTTTTCGGGAAAATAGTAACTTCAAGAACAGCATTATTGGCTTCAATTGTAGTGAAAGCCATTGTATCGCCCTTCTTTGTTACAATTTTCTTCATGCCTGTAAGAATACCGCAAATCCTGTATGTCTGCCCATCAAAGCCCTGAAGATTAACATCGCTTTCAGAGCCGCCATCTTCATCATCTTCATCATCTTTTTTTTCAGCATGTTCAGCAAGAGTAGAAAGATTAGTATTTGAAAATACCCTGCCAATAGGTGCAACAGGTGCATAAGGGTTACCGGTAAGGTAGAAACCGAATACTTCCTTTTCACCGAGCAGCAGCTCTTTGTCGGAAAGTTCGGGAAGCTTTGGAACCTTGATTTCAATATTCCCCATGCCTTCAGCCTGGTCGCCAAGCAAGTCAAAGAAAGTAGCCTGACCGCTGTTCTTTGATTTTCTCTGGCTTTGATTCTGTTTAAGACCGTCTTCACACATCTGCAGGAGCTGGCTCTTCTTCAAACCGAAGCAATCAAAAGCACCGGATTTAACAAGTGCGTCAAGAACACGGCTGTTGATCTGGTCTGAATCCATTCTCTGCAGGAAGTCACCCAAATCCTTGAATGGACCACCTTTGCTACGAGCTTTTTCTATTGCTTCAACCGGGCCCATGCCAACACCCTTCAAAGCGGCAAGACCATATCTGATATTCTTACCTTCAACCTTGAACTGACCAAAAGAATGATTGACGTCGGGCGGTAAAACTTCAAAGCCAAGTGCACGGCATTCGTCTACATATTCAGCAATCTTGTCTGTATCATCTGTTTCAGATGTCAAACAAGAAGCCATGAATTCAGCGGGATAATGAGCCTTCATGTAAGCTGTTCTATAGGTTACAACAGCATAAGCAGCAGAATGGGATTTATTGAAGCCGTATTCTGCAAAACCGGCCATCTTATCGAAGATATCCTGGGCAAGCTTCGGGTCTACACCACGTTCAATGGAGCCCTTAACAAACTTTTCGCCCATTTCAATCATCTTCTCTTTGATTTTCTTACCCATTGCTTTACGCAAAGCGTCGGCCTGACCTTTAGTAAAGCCTGCAAGAACACGAGAAGTGAGCATAACCTGTTCCTGATACAGATAAACACCGTATGTATCCTTAAGAACTGGTTCAAGTAAAGGATGTGGATAAGCTAATTCCGCACGGCCATGTTTTCTTTCAACAAAGTCATCAACCATACCAGATTTAAGAGGCCCTGGTCGGTACATAGCCAAAAGAGCGATGATATCAGTAAATTCAGATGGCAGCAGTCGCTTGAGCAAGCCACGCATACCAGTAGATTCAAGCTGGAATACGCCTAATGTCAAGCCCTTCTGAAGCAGTTCGTAAACACCCTTGTCATCAAAGGATAAAAGAGGTTTGGCAGCTTCAGCAATCTTCATAACCATCTTCGGGTCAGGAGGATTATTAGGATCAACCTTTTCACGCAAATCCAGGAATTTCTGGAGAACCTTAAGTTCCCATTCGTATTTCGGATCTGAGTGGGTTTCCTGAACGTTTCTGAAAGCATTAAGAAGAACAGTAAGAGTCTTGAGCCCCAGAAAGTCCATCTTCAGCAAACCGATGTCTTCTACTGCATGTTTTTCATACTGTGAAACAACAAGGTTGAATTCGCCTTCCTTGGCATTCGGGTCCTTTGTAACAGGAGAAACTTCTTCCAGATCCATTGCGGAAATAATGATACCACAGGCATGGACACCAGTATGGCTTGCCAGACCATCAACGGCAGAAGCAAGTCTAAGAAGCTTCTTTTCTTCTTCTGTTCCTGATTCAGCTAAAGCCTTCAATTCTGGAACTTCAGTAAGGCATGATTTAAGGTGAGTGCCAGGCTTTTCTGGAACAAGCTTAGCAATCTTACCTACATCGCCAACCGGCATGCCCATAATTCGGCCAACGCCTCTGATAGCGTTCTTGGCCAGCATGTAGTTAAAGGTTATAATCTGAGAAACCCTTGCTTTGCCATACAACTGCTGACAATGTTCTATAACGTTTGGACGCCCGTCATCACTGAAGTCAACGTCAATATCGGGCATACTGATACGTTCCGGGTTCAAGAATCTTTCGAAAAGTAAGTCATACTTAATCGGGTCGATATCAGTTATATGCATACAGTAGGCAACAATAGCGCCTGCTGCTGAACCACGGCCTGGTCCGACAGGAATCCCCTGCTCTCTCGCCCAGTTAATGAATTCCCAAACAATGAGGAAGTATGCAAAATACCCCATCTTCTTAATCGTTTCAAGTTCGAATTCAAGACGGTCAATAGCTTCCTGGGAAGGATTTTCACCGTAGTTTTCCTTTAAGCCGCGATAGCATATTTCTCTAACGTAGCTTTCGTCTGTATATCCTTCTGGAACCGGGCAGACTGGCAAAATTGATTCACCGAACTTAATAGAAACGTTGCATCTGTCTGCAATTTTTACAGTATTTTCAAGGGAATCAGGCCATTCACCGAAAAGAGCTGCCATTTCCTGAGGAGATTTATAATAAAATTCCTTAGTCTGGAAACGGAATCGGTCTGGGTCATCAAGAGTTTTACCTGTAGACATGCACAGCAAAGCATCCTGAGTTTCCCAGTCTTCCGGATTAACATAATGGCTGTCGTTTGTGCATACTAATGGAGCATCACATTCTCTTGCTATTTCTACCAATGGGCGCAAAATTTTGAGCTGTTCAGGAATTCCATGATTCTGAATTTCTACGTAGAAATTTTCTTTACCAAAAACACCCTGATAATATTTGAGTATCTTCTTTGCGCTTTCACGGTCATCCTTCAGTAATTCGCAAGGAATTTCCCCCGCAAGACAAGCACTTAAAGCAATAAGGCCTTCAGAATGCTTTTCAAGGATTTCGTGGTCAATACGAGGCTTATAATAAAAACCTTCAGTATGCCCTACAGAAGTAAGCTTCAACAGGTTTTTATAGCCTGTCTGATCCTTTGCAAGAAGAACAAGGTGGTGTGTGGGCCACTTGGCCAGACTTTCTCTTGTTTTATCTAATCTGGAACCTGCAGTAATATAAGCTTCAAAGCCCATAATTGGCTTCAAGCCCTTTTTCATAGCTTCGTGATAAAGCTCAATGGCTGCATACATGTTGCCGTGGTCTGTAATACAGACAGCCGGCATGTTAAACCGTTTTGCAGCGTCAACAATAGACTTAACGGAGCAAGCACCGTCAAGCAAGCTATAATGGCTATGAACATGCAAGTGTACGAAGTTAGAAAATGGCATGACCTTATTATACCAAAATTAGCCAATAATTAAAGATTAAAATTCATAATTCATAATGCATAATTTTTATCTTTTATAGATGCGGTGGGTAGAAGTGTGATTTTATACAATTTTTATGATTCAGGGCCGCTTCGCTGGAGGGCGCTTACGCTAGAAGGGCGGCCTTTGGCCTAGAAGGGCGCAGCACAACTGCTAGAAGGGAATTGTTTAGCTGACGCTTTTAGAAGGTTTCTGCTTCGCCGAACCAACTCACTGCCCAATCAAATTCATAATTCATAATGCATAATGCATAATTATTTGTTTAGTTTTTCTACTGCTTTGACCGAGTCGGTGCTAAGCTGTGCCATCGAGATATCATCGATAAAGATTAGATGACACTAAAAGTGTTCGATGTGCCTGAAGGCTCGATGACAGCAAGCTGTTCGATGTGATGCTATCGCATCGAGTGTAAATTCACAGCCGCAGGCTAATTCATTATTCCTCTGCCCTCATCCGCTCCCATCCTGTTATCCGTTGCAACAATCAGCAAACTTTCGTAAAGCACAAACTTGGTCTGGCAAACCACAGACTCACTAATACCGAGGCTAAAAATCTCGGCTGCTTGGCTGTTTCTATCCGCCCCCATCCTGTTATCCGTTGCAACAATCAGCAAACTTTCGTAAAGCACAAACTTGGTCTGGCAAACTACAGACTCACTAATACCGAGGCTATAAATCTCGGCTGCTTGGCTGTTCTATCCGCCCCCATCCTGTTATCCGTTGCAACAATCAGCAAAGCTTCGTAAAGCACAAACTTGGTCTGGTAAACCACAGACTCACTAATACCGAGGCTAAAAATCTCGGCTGCTTGGCTGTTCTATCCGCCCTCATCCTGTTATCCGTTGCTTCCACGTATTTATTTTTACATTGAAGCTTTCTCTATTTTACAGGTGTGCTTGCGGGAACGCTTGCCGTAGTTAATGCTTAGACGCGAAAAATTGATTTGATTAATGAGTAATTGAAGATTATTGTAAAATTTACATCTTCTTAAGTGAAACATAATGAAGATGTAAATTTAAATAATATAGAATTAGTGCTAGTTTTTCCATATGCATTATGTTATCTTGATGAAGATGTAAATGAAGACGGAGATTATAACAAGTTAGCAGAATTGCTAGCAGATAACAACCGGATTTCAATGCGTGTATCAATTTTTGCTGGAAAAGACAAAACTTCTAGACTCTATTCCATCAGGGAATTTGGTAACACATGTTTGTTAATAGCCTTGAACAAATTATTAGATTTTGGCGATGTGCTGAACATTCCCCAGGCTGATGAGAGAAACAGAACTGTTGAAAGAAAAGAAGTAATGCTTTTTAACCAGGACGCTTTTCGTGAAGCTGTTATTAATGCATATGTTCATAATGATTGGATGGATAGTAATGCACCAATGATCAGCGTCTTTTCTGATAGAATAGAAATTTTATCCAGAGGCGGTATGCCGGCTGAGCAAACTAAGGAGGATTTTTTCAAAGGTGTTTCAAAACCTGTGAATGAGGAATTAGCAACTATATTTTTGCAGTTACATATAAGTGAACGTTCTGGTCGTGGAGTTCCCAAAATCATTAAGATTTATGGTAAAAATGCTTATGATTTTAAGAAAAACTATATTGTTGTAACAATACCTTTTGAAAGAGTTGATAATGATGTGCCAGTATCTGATAAAGGCAAAAAACATCAGGAAGAAAGATTACTTGACTCTGTAAGTAAATTGATAATTGACGCTATGCGGGATAATTACAACATTACTCATGACCAACTGGTTAGAGATATTGGAGTTTCCAAGATAACTGTTTATAGAAAGATAAAATTCTTGAAAGACAATAAGTATATTGAACGTGTTGGTTCAGATAAAAAAGGTTGGTGGAAGGTGCTGGTCTGATTTAATAAATTTTCGATATTCGTAAGAAATAAAAAAGGAATCCCTCTTGATGCGTATTAAACACAACAAGAGGGAAATTTTATTCAAATACCGGTTATTTTATTAGCTTCTCACTCTACCTTTACAAGAGCGAGGCGGAAGCCACAGTCGCTGCCACATTCACTGTCGGGGCTGTTGAAATAGCGAAACCACGAAGCGCAGTTAGACGGGTCGTAGTACCAGCTGCCGCCGCGCAAAACGCGCAAAAAGTTATAGTAACGATCAGGCTCTGCAGGCCCTGTGGGGTCTTTCAGATTTGAACCATCATAATCACTAAACCAGTCTGCGCACCATTCCCAGACATTGCCGTGCATATCATACAGACCGAATGAGTTAGGAGACTTACCTCCTACATCATGGGTACTTTCATACGATTCACCCCAGTTATACCAATACCAGGCAACTTCATTGGTGTTGTCATCAGGACTATAACCATTCTCAATATTCTTATTATTGTTCAGGTCGGTTTCTGTCCCTGCACGGCAGGCATATTCCCACTGGGCTTCTGTAGGCAGTGCAAACTTATAACCGTAGGGCAGCTGAGATGCAAACTTGCTGTTCATCTTTGCGATAAAGCCTGTTGAATCAGCCGTGATATCATTCCAGATTACATTCACGACAGGCTGCTTGTCGCCGGTGAATTTTTCACCTATACTTGACGACGGGCTGGGACCACCCATTATTGCCACATACTGAGCGTTTGTGACCTCGTAAGTGCCCATATAGAAGTCTTTGCTGATGGTCACTTCTAAACCGTCTCCCCCGTATTCTTCAAGACCTTCCACCGTAGCTTTTTGTCTGACAAAAGTGCCGGCAGGACAGCGTCTCATCTCTAAGGTTACTGTATCTGATAAGTTAAAAGTCAAAACAGCAGGTGCCCAACTTGCTACATAGTTTCTGTCACCCATTGAACCCTGCGGGATAGTTACGGTCATAGAGGCTGTACCTTCTTCAATACCTGTGCCTGTCCAACCTATGAAAGCATAATCTGTCTTTGTCGGATTGTTCAGGGTTATGGTTGCTGATGTGATATCGTAAGATTCAGGGTTGGTAACTCCGTCACCAAGGGTTGCACCGTCAAGACCATCATATCTGAATTCGTAAGCTATGACACTGGCATTTGCAGTGACAGTCACATCCTTAGCGGGCATTGTAAATTTATTGTCTTCACTAACTATAACTTCATCACTTGTCCATGAAACAAACTGATAGCCTGCTTCAGGAGCACATTCAAGAGTGATTACTTCACCGGCACTGTAGCTTCCGCCTTCAGAAGCAGTTGCAATACCGGTTCCCTTTAAAACTGTCAGCGTATATTTACTTTCTGCTACAGTAGTGAAAGAGAATTTAATGTCTTCTTTTAGTTTAATCGCTCTATCAGCGGTTGCATACAGGCTAGACTTACTAACATTCAATTTGTAATTGTGGTTATTTTTTAATGGGCTCTTGGGAGTAAGAGTCAGGATTGTAGCTGTAGAATCAAGCATATAATCACATTCAACCAAATTGCTTTCAGCGTCGAACAGACTAGATGAGATATAATCCTCTACTGTTACAGGAGTGCTGAAAGTAATTACAATGCTCTTGTCGACAGCAACATCTGTTGCATCAGCAGAAGGATCTGTTGAAACAACTGTTAATTCTGTTATTGAAGGTTCGCTTTTGGCTACAGTAGTGAAAGAGAATTTAATGTCTTCTTTTAGTTTAATCTCTCTATCAGCGGCTGCATACAGGCTATCCTTACTGATATTCACATTATACTTGTGGTTATTTTCTAATGGGCTCTTGAGTGTAAGAGTCAGGATAGTACCTGTAGAATCAAGCTGATGATTACAGTCTACAGAATTGCTTTCAGCGTCGAACAGACAACCGGGTGAAAGATAAGCTTCTACTGTTACGGGATTGCTGAAAGTAATTACAATGCTCTTATCAACTGCAACATCTGTTGCATCAGCAGCAGGATCTGTTGAAACAACTGTTAAATATTGGGTTTCCGGGTCTGAAGCTTCCTTCAGAGTCAGCCTGCAGTTGTCTGCATAAGAGAAAGGCAGAGCTTTGTCGCTGGCGTTTATTACTTCAACGGTGAAGCTTTCTGCAAATTCTAACGGACTGAAGCCTTTAAGATTGATAAGAAACTTTATTGAAATAATTCCGGCAGAATTAGAGAAATTAGTCTGCAAAGGTTTGAAAGAAATTGTATTTGCGTATTTATTACCGCTGCCTGCACCATTGGCAGAATGTTCGTATGTGGCGGCACTGCCATCAATCGGGATATTTTGTGAAGTAACGCTATCACTCTGATAATGAATCTTTACTTTGAAATCAGCGGCTGTAAGTGAATCGGAATTAACTCCGGCCAGCTTAAGTTCAACCGGAAGGTCTTCATTGAAAATAGAACCCTTGGCAACTTTGATTTCCTGTTCATTAGTGGCTAATTTAGCAGAAGCTATAATAGTCTTTTTTGATTCTTCAGTTGCTTTGTAGGCAAAGAGCCGGAACTGTCTGTTCACATTATAGGTCCTGATTTTAAATTCAGGAAGACTTGCGAGGGCAGATGATAATCTGGCAGAAGCTACAAAAAGAGGATTAGTTTCATTGTCTTCATTGATAAGAGAATAACTCCAGTCAGTATCACCTTCGTTCTTCATGGCAAGCATATAGGAATCTGCACCGGGAATATCATTCTGAATAGTGATATTGGCTGCTTTTTCAAGTGTTATTACTGTTACATCGCTTTCAAGTGCGCCACTCTTCTTGAGAACAGCCTTCAGGTCATAGATATATGATGAACCAACAAGCTCAGCTTCCTTTGAAGGTTCTGTGGCTTCAAGCTGTCTGAGGGTAACCACGATACCATCCTTCATGTTGCCTTCAGCAAAATCAAATTTGAAACCGCCGATTTCGGCAGAAACTTTGCCGTCTGCGACGGTGCGTTCCACTGCATTCAATGGTTCACCTGCGGCATCGGTGCCATAGCCGTGGGTTCCGCCACAGCCGGTTACAACCAGTGCGACTACTGCTATTAAAAATATAAATAATGATAAATACTTTTTCATGGTTTTACCTTTCTTGTAAAAATCTTATACTTGCCTGGCAGGTCTCCCTCATCCGTCAGTGCTTTGCACTGCCACCTTCCCCCACATGGAGGAAGGCCTCGCTGGGGCGAATCCCTTCAGGCTGCCTCATCCGTCAGTGCTTTGCACTGCCACCTTCCCCCACATGGAGGAAGGCCTCGCGGGGGCGAATCCCTTCAGGCTGCCTCATCCGTCACGCTGCGCGTGCCACCTTCTCCCCCTTATCAGCGGAAGAAGGCCTCGCTGGGGCGACTCCCTTCAGGGGTCTTCAGAAGCGGGTGTAGATTTCGGTGGTGAAGTATCTCTGATTGTTTACTTCTTTGCCGAAATGATTAATACTGTCTTCGTCTGTTGAAGCATATACCATTCTCAGGCGGGTATTTTCACCGAGTTTGTAGATATATTCAAATGTGAACATCTGAAAATCAACCTTCTGCCACATATTCCAGCGGAATGTACCTAAGAAGTTGATATAGTCCTCATCGCTTTTTACTTTGTCATAGGCAAGTCTGAAGCTGTGCTTCTGAGCATTCTTCGGAGTATAGCCAACCTGAAACTTCAGGTCAGAAAGGTTCTTGAAGTTTGTGCCAATGCCCCAGTAAGAATACCAGGAGAAGTCTTCAAAAATAGTTTCTGAGCCATTTTCCCAGCGTGTCATGTCATTGCGGCTGGTTGCAATAAATCTGCCATTGTTACAATAAAGATTTGCGTTAGAACCATCGTCAGCCATTGTGTAGGCCAGCTTTGCGGTAATTTCTTTGTGAGAATCGTAATTCAGCGCTGCATGATACAACCAGCCTCTTTCATCTCTTCGTCTGCCGGTGGCAGCATCTTCAATGGCTCCGGTATTTTCCGTATCGCTGTAAACGATGCCTAAGTCGTATGTCAGCTTATCATTATTATTGGTAAGATTGCCGGAGGAACCGAATTCTACTCTGAGATCATCGCAGTTAATGCGGTCTGTCCCGTTGATCTGGTCGGTTCTCCTATTCATGTATAAGCCGGCATAAAGCTTATGGCTTTTATAGCTGTAGTCCGCGTTGACATTCACTATGTTATAAAAATCATTTTTGTAATCATAGTCGTTCATTCTTTCGAAGAAGCAGTTCAATGTAAGGTCTATGTCGCCGCAGAGCTTATTGTAGCTGACAGCATCCATACAGCAGTTTACAACAAAGTTATGACCATGGTTGAACCAGTCACGGCCTAATTTGAGTTCGCCGCCCTTAGCAAAAGCGTCTTTGATCTTTAAATATGCAATATCAACATCACTGGTGTTCTTGTTTCTGCCGTCCCAGTTATCACGGAAATTATCTCTGTCAATAACGTTCCATCTTGCACGCATGCTTACTTTATCGCTGATGTCAGAATCCATGACCA
>JAZRWI010000057.1:0-13345 GCA_045599645.1 Candidatus Avigastranaerophilus sp. | reverse complement strand
GAAGCTTTCAAAGAACGGACCTTGATTTATCATGCTTGAATTCCTTTTTTATAATTTTCATTTCAAGCATAAAACAATCTAAAATAAAGTACAACCCATAATCTGCACTACAAAAGAAAAAAGTTTGCGTTTGCCCTGAATGAACAAGCACCAACTATTGTAATGTTTTTAGAAATATGGTAGCATTACCGCCATGAACAGCATGGTTTTATTTCAACAATTACTCGTTTTATTAGGAATGATGCTTATTGGTTATCTTGCCTTCAAAGGCAACACCATAGATGAGCATTCATACAAAAAGCTATCCACCCTTGTTGTTAAGATTCTGAATCCTTTCCTGATAATCAGCGGTGTTGTAGGCAAGACCACAACTTTTTCAAACGAGATAATAGGCCAGAATCTAATATTGGTTATAGCATTTTATGTTCTTTTATTTCTGTTTGGTTTCATCTATATAAAACTGCTGCGAATAAACAACAATGAATCATATCTTTACAGAATGCTACTCCTGCTACCAAATGTCGGCTTTATGGGAATTCCAATAGTAAAGGAATCATTAGGAAGCGAATACCTTGTTCTGGTTGCCTTTTATATAGTTGGTTTCAATATCCTTGCTTACAGCTACGGCATCTACTTAGCCAGCAAATTTGGTAACAAAGAAACAAAGCTGAACTGGAGAAACTATTTCAGCCCTGGCTTGATATATGCAATTATGGCAATTGCAATATTTTTTCTTCAAATACAGCTGCCAAAGCCCTTTGTTATTTTTTTCAATTACATGGGTGAAGCCTGCATAGTAATGTCGATGATAGTTATAGGCGCTTTTCTTGCCCGCATGGATTTAAAGGAAGCACTGATAAGCAAAGACAGCCTGTCGTTCATATTTGCATTTATGTTTATCTTCCCTTTCATTACACTATTTCTTTCAAAGTATCTGCCTTTTGATAGAAATGTGCTGACAGTCTTTCATCTTGAAGCCTGTATGCCAGTAGGAAGCGTCGCTTGCATGATTGCACAGGAATACGGTGGTGCCGGTTCAAAAGCTGCCAGAATTATTGCTGCAACCACCATATCTACAATCATAACAGCCCCATTAGTATTTTTCTTAGCCGATAAGCTTTTCTAACTTTCTTCGGGCTGATAGTTAAATACAGTGAGGATACCCTCTTCCAGAACCCACCACTTTTATCAGATGATTGAACTTCAAGTGAAATCAATTAAATATAATGGTTAATAACAAGAATACATTTCTTTTATGGTGATTAGTTTTGTTTTGTATTTGGTAGCATTCGCTGTCAGCCAACTTGTAAAACCACTAAGAGAAAACAAGCAATAAGAGATGACTTCATATTTTTTGTCTATCAGATTTGTTCTTTCTATTAAGGCATCTAAGTCTGCTTTATCTATTGATGAATTTCTGAATTTGCATTCTCCTAATATGGCTTTTTTTTCGGTTGTGTTGATTCCTACCACATCTATGTCAGTCTGTTCTTTTTTCTTCTGATTTGTTCCATTCCATTTCCCAACTTCCGTAATTGGACATGGCATAGTTTTTGAAAAGGCATTGAGTAGCAAATAATGTCTGCACATCTTTTCAAATATTTCGCCCATATAATCGTGCAACCTGGGTTTTACTTGGGTCAGATAGTAATTTTTACCGTTGCCTATTTCTATCTGGGGAATTGCCTTTGGAATAAAAATATGCCAGAAAAGAAACATACCGTCAGAAAGTACATAGCGTATTTTTTTACTATTGCCTTCATCCGTTATGCAGTAAGTCTTTTCTATTATTCTTGTTTCAATCAAATGGTCTAATACATTATGCACAGAAGCACTTTCAAGGCCAGTTTTGTCTTTTATTTCTACGGCTTTATTTGCTCCATTCGCAATGGCAGATATAATATCTTCATATACAGGTGCATTCTTAAATTCCTGAACAAGCAGGTTATATGGTTCTTCATAAAGAAAACCAGATGGTGAAAAATAAAGATCAATAATGTTTTCATCTAGAGATTTCTTAGGATCAAACATCGAAATATATTTTGCTATCCCACCAGTTATGGCAAAACAGATAGCTTTTTCTTCTTCTTTGTATTTTGGAACAAACTTAGCCGTATCTAAGTAGTCAAACGGTTTTAAGTCAATCTGCATAGTTCTTCTGCCATAAATAGGACTTTTGCTGCTTAATATTTCTTGTTCCATAAAGCTTATTGAAGAACCACTAAGTATCAGGAATATATTTTTATGAAGCCAGCATTTGTCTATTTCAATTTGTAAAAGCGACAAGAAAGATTCATCTGCTTCTGCTAAGTAAGGAAGCTCATCAATAGCAATAATTAGCTTTCGGTTTCCAATATTTTTTGAAATTATTTGGAATATGTCTTTTATATCTTTGAAATTAAGGCCTGTTATTCCTGGCATAAAGAAACTAAGAACACATTCACCAAACAGCTCTATGTTCCTGCTTAAACTTCCTTTTATTGCTGTAAAAAATATATGGTCTTTCCCTTTAATAAATTTGTTAATAAGCGTTGTTTTGCCGATTCGTCTGCGACCATATAACACACATATCTGAAAGCAGTCTTTTGCGTAAGCTGCTTCCAGACTTTCTAATTCAATCTTTCTGCCAATAAAATCTGTCTTCATAGCAATCCTTTAGTAAAGATAACTTTACTAAAGATAATTTTACCATATTCAAATTCGATCAGCAAGTAAAAATACTCTTTAAACTGCTTTTATGTTAGAACAGAAATTTCAAGAAGAAAAAGGATGATTTTGATTGTGCGCCATACATGCTATTTTTTAACTTGCAGTTATATTTTTCGATGAAAGCAACAATTGCAACATTCACCGAAAAATATAGATTTGACAGATTGATTTTCTAAAGGCATTGATTTATAATTTTCGGTGAAACAGCAAAAAAAATTATTCATCGAAAATTATATTGTAAGGAACTTTGAAAATGATTATCGGAAGAGAAAAAGAGATAAAAAAATTACAGGAGCTATACAATACCGATTCGGCTGAATTAGTTGCCTTATATGGAAGACGAAGGGTTGGAAAAACTTTTCTCATCGATAATGTTTTCGATGGAAATATTTTCTTTAGACATGCGGGTTTATCACCAATTGAAGGAAATACAATGCGTGAACAATTGGTGCATTTTCATAGATCGTTAAAACTAAGCGGATGGGAAAAAGATAATGTTCCCACTTCTTGGTTAGAAGCTTTTTATATGCTTGAAGACTTAGCAGAGCAATATGCAAATAAGAATAAAAAAATTGTAGTTTTTATTGATGAAATACAATGGATGGATACCCCAAAAGCGAAATTCATGACTGCCTTTGAAGCCTTTTGGAATGGCTGGGCGTGTCATAAAAAAAATCTAATGGTTGTTGTCTGTGGAAGTTCCAGTTCGTGGATATTGGATAAACTTATTAATAATCACGGGGGACTGTATAACAGAGTAACATGCGAAATTAAGTTACAGCCATTTACGCTCCGAGAGTGCGAGAACTATTTTGAGAGCCAGGGTGTAGTTATGTCAAGATATGATATAACACAGGCTTATATGATGCTGGGAGGTATTCCGTTTTATCTTAAATATTTTGATAGGACATTGAGTTTGGCACAGAATATCGACTACTTATTTTTCTCTGAAAATGCTCCGCTTAAGGATGAATTTGATAGATTGTTTTTTTCACTGTTTACAAATGCGGAAGAAATGAAAAAGATTGTACGCTCGCTTTCTGAAAAAAACAGAGGTCTTTCAAGAAAGGAGATTGTACAGGCGACAGGAATTGACGATAGCGGCGATTTTTCAAAGAAACTAAAGGCACTTGTTTCAGGAGGTTTTGTAATAAAATATTCATCTTTTGGGAATGGAAAAAGGGAGGATTTTTATAAACTGACAGATCCATTCTGCTTATTCTTTCTAAAGTTTATGAAAGATAAGAAAAGAAAAAACTGGATTAATATTGAGGAAACAGGAAAGGTTATGGCATGGAAAGGATACGCCTTTGAAAATGTGTGTTGGAATCATCTGACTCAAATTAAAGATGCACTTAAAATAGGAGGCGTTGTTACAGAAGAATCTTTATGGGCAAAACGAGGCGTTGATAGCTCTGACGGGACACAAATCGACTTGATAATTGCCAGAAGAGACCATGTAGTGAATATGTGCGAAATTAAATTTTATAGTGATGAATTTGCGGTAGATAAAGAATATCATCTTATTCTGGAACGACGAAAAAAACTATTGCGTGAGATAATTCCGATAAAATCAGTTGTTCACAGTACATTAATTACAACATATGGTCTCAAACACAATGAATATAGTGGAGATTTTGTCAGTGTTATCAAGATAGATGATTTATTTGAATAACGGTCGCGAAAAGTTGTTTTTTGTTTTCGTGGCCATTAATAAAAGATTTCTCGCTAGACATATTCTCCGAAGCAGAAGACGGATGCGGACTTCCGTGTCACCCAACTTGAAAGATGCATCATAAAACCGCTAATAAACAAAAAACTATCATTTTCTGAAGATTTCGAAGAGGAAAATAGTTAGATTCATTTAAGGTATTGTTTACAAAAATCACCTGGCAACATACAAGGAATGTCAGAATTAGAAAAATCATTTATATTACGAGTTATAATATAATCTGCGAGAAAAGACTTAGCACACTGGTATTGCAAACAGTCTTCAAAATCTTTAAAAAGGCTATTTTCTAGAGCTAAAATCAATTTATTCTTATCGACAGACTCTACTTCAAGTATTTTACAAATAGCAACTAAAATGCTTCTTCGTTCTTTTTCTGAAAAACTCTTTCTCAATATATAAAAAATATCAGCAATAGATTGAGATGAAACACAACCATTAATTTTTTCCAATCTGCAAGATTCCAAAATTAAACGGGAATCTTCAAAATAAGGCTTTCTTTCTGCTATATAATCAATAATAATGTTTGTATCAATCAATAATGTTCATTCAAATACTTTTCGTCTCGCCATTTTGCAAGTTCTTTTTTTTCATCTAACTCAGGAATAGGTCTTCTTAACTTCTCCAATGTTTCAAAAGCTGCAGCTTTTTCATTTACAAGCTCTAAACTATTTGAATTATCAAATAGCCGCATTATTTGTATTATAGCGAGAAGTTTTTCTTCAGACATTCGCTGAATTAGTTCTATTGCATCTTTTTGTAAAGTTGTCATTATTGTATTTCTTCCTTACATTTCTTTTATAATATCAAATTAATCTAAAAACGTAAATGCAGATATTGTGAATTCCTGAATCTGCTAATATGCAAAGAGTTGAATAACCCGCCCCCGCGAGGCCTTCCTCCGCAAACGGGGGAAGGTGGCACAGCGTAAGCTGTGACGGATGAGGGTGCCTTCCTCCATACTCAGGGTATCTGTGGCTTGCGGCTGTTGACGCCCCTGTTTCTGTAATTTCTGTAATTTATAATAAAAAATGCATTGCTAAAAGATATTGATTTGTGTATATTTAAATTTGAGTGGTAGCAATATTTTTTAACCTTTGAATTTTGTAAACTATTTTTTGACTTGCTACCAATAATATATACCAGTAAAAACGAAAGTAGGGCTTTTTTTGCCAAAAAATGTCATTCATTTGCGTTTTGCTGTCCAAAATAATGTTTTATAAATTCTGAAAGGGTTAAAAGTATGAATAAAAGAATATTACTCGAAGAAGTATTAGCTGAAAAAAGTAAATATATTAGAATTAATATACCTAATTCTATACCATTTACAATAGATTTAAAGACTCATAAAATCTTAGGTTGGCACAGTATTGATGATAATAAAGACATATATGTGAAAGCAAGAGATGAAGGTAAATATTCTTTATTAGATGAAAATCAAAAAGAGATTTATCGCATTGAAGGTTATGTTCCAAATCGTTTTTTACCAGAAAAAGATGATTTTGGTGATTATCTAACTTTAAATATTGATGAAAATGGTAAGGTATTAAACTGGTATCGTAAGCCTGATTTTAATGAATTTATAAAAGACGGTTATTGTACCATTCCTGTCACTTCTAGAGAAAATATAGAAAAAGTTATAGATTGTTTTATTCGGCCTTTTTTAATAATAGCGAGAAAAAAATTAATTTTTCCTGAAACAAAATATGCTTTGAATTACGGCGTTCATCCTGTATTGTCATTCTATAGTAATAAGAAGCAAGAAGTTTATCAGATATCAGAACAAGAAGCTTGTGATAAAAGGAATTATAAAAAATTTTTAGATAGAGTAAAATCCGTATGGTTTTATTTTGCAATACAATTCGTACATGATTTTTGTCCATTAAAACAATCTTTATTCTTTACTATTGATACCTGTATTGAATTTTGTGAAGATCATTACGTTGTACATGCATTACACAAAAAGTTTAATTATGATGAATATCCCTCAGAGGATGAATTTGACAAAATATTAAGTTTATTTTCAGAATATTATCTTAAGGGAATTTCAACAAAAGAAAGTTATTTAAACTTAATAATCGACTAATAATTTCAAATATAGAATTGATTTCATAAATCATGCTTAAACACAGAATGTTGCCTATATGATTGGGGTGGCATAGTTGTGCTTCAAAGATTTACGTTTTATTTATTGGGAGAGGTAAAGTTGAGAAATTAGCATAATTACAAGAAGATTATTTTAATTGGTTCGTAGTAATGATTTATGTTACTGATTTATTTCAAAATAGGAGAAAATGAAAATGTATGGAATTTGTTATTTAATTCAATTCCCGTGTGATGAGGAGCCTCTGTTGGAGTTTATAGAAATTTTTGAATCATATGCAGAAGCAAAGAACAGGACAAAAAGAATAATGAAAAAGTTTTTTAGGGAATATGGGGAAGATGATTTTGGAACTGAGTATCCAAGTAAAAATAATCCTAGAGCTGTTATGTCAAATGGCGAAGTAACAGGTTATGTATTTATTAAAAAAATAAAGAATAACTTACAAAGCTTTGGTAGAAAACAAAATAAAGGAGAATAATGATGGGAGATATTAGTATTATAGCAAGAAGATTAGAATCAGGCAGCCGTGTTCAATATGGATGGAGTGGTAATGGTGGTTATTATAAAATGGTAGGTTCTCGGTTACTTAATTGGTATAATAATCCAGAAAAAGTTGAATATCTTTTTGACCTTGGGCAGTTAGCAAACTTGGGTAAGCCAGGAAGTGAAAGCAATAATGAATCATTGTTTTTTACTCATGAATTAACAGGTAAACCGCATTGGTTAGGAAAATCCGAGCGAACTATATTTAGTAAAATTGCTTTCATTGATTATGGTTATTTATATGACTTAGATAATACTTGGTATTATGTAATACCTGGCCCATTCAGGATTAAAATACCTCTTGAGTATATAGATAAACATTTAGACGAAGATGGTTTTGAATTCAAAGAAATGGCATTTATAGAATACAGTTTAGTAAAATTTATTCTTAACGACTATTATTTATCTGATGCTAATTTTCAAAATATAATTGCTGAAAAATATACAGAATGAATTGAAAAAATCCGATCAAAGTTTCTATCTAATAATAAAGCAGACGGGGCTTGTATATTTCTATATGAATTGTATAACGCTATATTTAAATATTTTGATGATTGGGTAGTTGTAAAAACCAACAAAGATAATAGCAAAATAATTAACTTTGTAATTAGAAAGAAACAGGAAAATGACAGAGTAGAAACTATTTATTGGTAATCTGCCAAAATGTAAGGTGTTGAAAGATTATTCCAGACTTATTGATTTGATAAGACACAATACTTCCAGTGGTGACGATATAAGGATAACTGTGAAGAGTATACCCAGCTAAAAAGAGATTATATTAGCTTTTTGCAGGGCCATGGAAAGAACAAAGAAGAAATAGTGCTAACTTCCCATCTTTTTCCAACTCAAAAGAAATTACGCCATCTTTGGGCTAATGCCAAAGATGGCGTTAAATGCTTTCAGACACTTTCTAGAAAGGCTAATAAATGATTTCACAGTCTTCATCCGAGACATATTCATCCTCCTTTTCTTTTTCAGGTTCTTCGGCTGTTAATAATTCTTTGCCTATTACAAGTGCTCTGGCTTTTGCATCCTCTTCATCGATGCCGAAAGCCCCGAGTATTGTTTTCTGGGTTGCGGTGATTGCATGATCAAGCTTATAGTTACCACCAGACTGCCGAATAAGTTCTATTTTCTCCAATTCTCTTTGTATAGCAAAAAAAACATTTTCAAGCAAAATGTGTAAAAAAAATCAGTATTTACCTGAAGAAAAACAGCCCTTCAAAACCTCATAATAGGCTTTGTGCATGACAATTATGGGAAGTTAGCATTTATTCAAATCTTCATCAGACATCTGAGGTTCTATCACGAATATTTTGTAATCTTGAATAAAAGTTTGTAAGAGATTATTGGCCTTGATTTTTTAGTGCTTTTTCAAGTTGAGCTATGCGTTCTTTCAGAAAGATTATCTCAGCCTTAGCCTTCTCTTCATTCGCCTTGGCTTCGGCTCTTATTTTTGTCTCATTCGCCTTGGCTTCGGCTCTTATTTTGTTGTTTTCTTCAATATATTCATTTCTTACGTCTTCTATTATTTCCTGCATTGCCTGGCACATATCTGTATTCTCCTTTGTTTCATCAAGTTTTATGTTGATATTGGTCATGGTCTTTATCAGCTTTGCGGCCAATGTGTTAAAATTTTCTGAATCTTTGATCCACCATAAACTGCTTCCAGGCTTCTTTATTTCTGGAATATTTTATGAATTTCATGACATCACGAAGATTTGTATCTAGTTTATTCAAATCTTCATCAGGCATCTGAGGTTCTATCACGAATATTTTGTAGTCCTGGATAAATGGTTTGTAGTCATCAATTGAGTCTGTAAACATTTCATTTAATGACTTCGGTGCATCCCACTTGTCAAATCCGAAATAGACAGTCAAGGTTATTACTGGCATAATCCTGTCTGTTTTCTTCAAACCAGATAAAAATTCCGAATTAATCAGGTTTTCACCCTTTTTATGGTTTGATTCCGTAAGTTCCTGAATTTGACTTGAATATTGCATTGCATCGTAAAGCATATTCCTTACCGGCATTGCATAATGCATTTCAGACTGATTTTCTATGCCTAGTAACAAGAATACCGCTTTGTTGTTTTTCTTGATAATAAGTCTTTTGAGAACATCACGATAACGTTTAAGTGATTTAAGTCTGCTATTGTCTTCTTTAAAAGGTAAAGCCAATAGATTGGGGTCTAACGATTGTAGTTCATCGGGTTTGATGACTTTTTTGCCGTCAAAAACAAGCATGTTAAAAGCATCAGCAAAAACATCGTTCCGCTTCATGTATTCTGTGCTTATTTCATCTTTTATGCCCATATTGCAACCCCCTATACTTTATTTTACTCTAATTAATATCTAATGGCAATACTGGTAAAAACTCAAGCCCCCCATCAAGATTCTCGAAAAATATCCTATAAATCGATTTTTTGAGATTGGCAGACGAGTAGTCTGACTATCAAATATGGCAAATATCTCTATTAATCCATTGTTCTATCAAATAATATTTTCGTAATATATTGTTAGTCTTAGTTAAGTTAGAGGTATTGGGCTGGGTCAAGAAACGCTTCCGCTTTAAGGGTCACTTTATATTACCACTCACATATCTGTGGCTTGCGGCTGTTGACGCCCCTGCGGGGCCTTCCTCCGTGCTTAGGGTATCTGTGGCCTGCGGCTCTTGACGCCCCTGCGAGGCCTTCCTCCGTGCTCAGGGTATCTGTGGCTTGCGGCTGTGCGCCCCTGCGAGGCCTTCCTCCGCTAACGGGGGAAGGTGGCACAGCGTAAGCTGTGACGGATGAGGGTGCCTTCTTCCAGAACCCAAACTTCCTATTCCATTCACCGCAACATCTAACCACATCAACAATCAGCCAAATAAAATAGCCTCAAATATGCTTATTCAGCAATACCCCTTCTGAATAGCCATTTCACAGATGAAAATCTCCTTAGGTTCATTAATAAAAGATTACATATATAAATCTTTGTTTGCTAAAATTTTTCAAATAGTCTAAAATACTAATATGACCACAAGAGAATCTGATATTTTCTATATGCAATGCAAGGTATTCCGATTAGCTCAAGAGAAATGGAAGCTGACCGGTGAATTGTGCTCGAAAATCTTTAGCGAATATCATGTAATGGAGTTTCTTTCGGATTGCTATGATATTTTGCATATTGGTAGTTACGAATGCATTCTGGCAGACTTAGAAGAAATGCTAGCAAACAAAGGTGTTGATTTTGGAAAAATTATTAAATAACATCATTCTATATCATGGAAGCTATACTGAAGTTTCTAGCATAGACCTTTCTAAGTGTCGACAAGGCTTAGATTTTGGTCGTGGTTTTTATTTAACCTCTTCTGAAGAGCAGGCTGTAAATTTTGTCAAAAATTCTGTAAACAAAGCTATTAAGCTTGGAAGAGTTCCTGCTGATTTTGTTTTGTCCGAGGGTGTTGTTTCCGTATTTAGATATAAAAGATTACCAAACCTGATTGAACACTATTTTGATGAAGCAGATACGGAATGGCTCCACTTTGTAATTGGCAATAGAAATCGTGCTTTCTTTCAAGATTTTGTAGACGAAATATCTAGTGCTGACATAATTGGTGGAAAAATTGCTAATGATAGAACCGTTCAGACGCTGGATGCTTATATGACAGGAGCTTATGGCATTCCTGGTTCAAAAGAAGCAGATGAAATGGCTATAAAGACTTTATTGCCAAACAGATTGAAAGATCAATACTGTTTTAAGACGGAAAAGGCCTTGGCTTCACTGGAATTTGTCAAGGGGATAAAATATGCAGAATACTTCTGAAACGTTGAATGATTCTCAAAAGGAATATTGTGCAACTATCGTTATGCAGGCAATGCTTCAGAATTATTCAGCCGAAAAACATATTCCTCCAGAAAAAGCCCTACTAGATTTCGCCAAAAGTCCTGTCTATGAAGCATTATTTGATTACTCAACAGCTATTTGGCGCGAAGGGCCTGTTTATCTTCAAGCCATTTATGAAGAATATCTGAATATTTGACTAGCCAGGTTTTCTAACATAACGCCCCAGCAAGCCCTTCATCCGCTAACCGGGGAATTAGTGGTTTATGGCTGTTGACGCCCCTGCGAGGCCTTCCTCCGTACTCAGGGTATCTGTGGCTTGCGACTATTGACGCCCATGCGAGGCCTTCCTCCAGCTTTGCTGGGGGAAGGTGGCACAGCGTAAGCTGTGACGGATGAGGGTGCCTTCCTCCAAACAACCTCTTCACAATTACGCCATTGTAAGTTATAATTTATCCAATAAAGAGGTAAAAAATGTGCCAATTAAATATCAATATACCGGAAGAAGTTTTGTTCGATACCAGAATGAGCAAAGAACAGGCAAATGACTATGTAAGAAAGCTTGTTGCCTTAGACTTTTATTCCCATAATGGCGTATCAATAGGATATTGTGCTCAGATAGCCGGTATGTGCGAAGAAGACTTTTGCAAATTTCTAGGTAGCCATAATATTTCTGTTTTTAATTTTTCAAGCAAAGAAGATTTCGAAGAGGAACTAGCCAATGCCTAAGGTTGTTGTAAACTCAACACCATTAATTATTCTTTGCAATATAGGCCAATTGCTATTACTAAAAAAGCTATATGGAGAAATTATTATCCCTGAAGCCGTGTATAAGGAAGTAACTACCAAAAAGGATACTGCCTGCATAGCAATAAGCCAATATAATGACTGGATAAAAATAGAAAAAGTGCCAGCAAATAAAAAATTGAAAATATATAGAGCTCGTTTGCATGCAGGTGAAGTTGAAGTAATGCTCCTAGCTCAGCAACCTCCATTAGCTGACATAGTAATAATAGATGATAATGCAGCTAAAAATACCGCAAAATTTCTAGGATTAAAAGTTACTGGCACCTTAGGAATTTTGCTAAAAGCCAAAAAGCGTGGTTTATTAGACAACATAAAACCACTTATAGAAAAAATGCATAATGCTGGTTTTTATATTAGTGAAAACATAAAAAATCTTGTTCTAGAATCAGCCAACGAACGTTAAAGTAGCTTTTATAACTAATAAAGCGGAGATAAATCTGCCTCTGTAGAATCGGAAACTTAACATCTGTAGAATCCCGCCCCCTGCAAGCCCTTCCTCCGTGCTCAGGGTATCTGTGGCCTGCGGCTGTTGACGCCCCTGCGAGGCCTTCCTCCACACTCAGGGTATCTGTGGCTTGCGGCTGTTGACGCCCCTGCGAGGCCTTCCTCCGCTAACGGGGGAAGGTGGCACAGCGTAAGCTGTGACGGATGAGGGTGCCTTCCCACCATCCTAAAACAACTAAATCTGCAACGAATGCGGGTGCCCTCGCCATTCACCGCAACATCTAACCCCATCAACAATCAGCCAGATAAAATAGCCTCAAATATGCTTATTCAGCAATACCCCTTCCGAATAGCCATTTCACAGATGAAAATCTTTTTAGATTTTTCAAATAGTTAATAAAATAAAAAATCTCTTGTTATTTAAGCAAGTGGCCTCAAAGGTCAGTCTGGAATGTAATTTTTGGTATTTGCAAGTTGATTGATTATTGATTTTGCTTTTTTGCGGCTTTTTCAAGCTGGGCTATACGTTCTTTTAAAATGGTTATTTCAGCTATTGCCCTGTTAGTTTCAGCTAATGCCTTTATTTCATTTTCTTTTGCTTTGCGAGTTTCAGCTAATGCCTTTATTTCATTTGCTTTTGCTTCGTTAGCTTCAGCTAATGCCTTGTTTGTTTCAGCTAATGCTTTGCTAGTTTCAGCTAATGCTTTGCGAGTTTCAGCTAATGCCTTTTTTTCATTGTCCTTTGCTTTGCAAAGTTCGGTTCTTAGTTTAATAATTTCTTCAATGTATTTATTTCCTAGGTCTTCTATTATTTTCTGTACTGCTTGGCACATATATCTGTATTCTCCTTTGTTAAATTCAGGTTTTATGGCTGTTCTTTCTTATCAGTCAGGAGTTGTTCGTATAATAGCCTGAATTTTTCGGCTTCGGCCTTGTATTTTTCAGCTTCTGCTTTTGCTGATTTTGTTTCAGACTTGGCCTTTTCAGCTTTGGCATTTGCTTCGTTAGCTTCGGCTATTGCCTTTGTTTCATTTGCTTTTGCTTTGTTAGAGCCCGGCTAAATTAGCCATTTTGGGTCAGGTTAAAAAAACCATTTTTTGACAGTAAAAAAAAGCCATTTGCTATTTTTATTTCTTCTTTTAAATTAGAGTTTGACCAACCACCTAATCTAAAGGAGGAATATG
>JAZRWI010000056.1:0-53235 GCA_045599645.1 Candidatus Avigastranaerophilus sp. | reverse complement strand
ACCTCGGGCTGTCGCTTTTCATAACCTTCTTCAATATAGCCTTTGCAGAGCTTTTCCCATTCTCTCAGGACATCATGTTCGTAATCAAGCATACCAATAACCTCCGCTTTGCACTTAGTCAGGAAGTCACGAAGAATGTTACTGTTCACACATTCGTCAATAGCATTATTAATTGCAATATCCCTGATAATCTCTTTCGCAAGATGTTTTCTTACGCATTGTATAAACAAGGAATATTCTTCCAACACTCTACATTTTAACAGAATTTCTTTGTTATGACCATAGTTAATATTCAAGATGGTAGCAGTCCATTCAAAACCGTCACTATCAAAAATATAGCCGAAGACTTATTCATTATATTAAAAAGCCCCTGGCTTTCCACCAAGGGCCTTGTCACACTTAGTTGATTTTCATTAACGCTATATATCTTTCTTCTGTTATTCCGGTTAAATCAATAATATCTTCTTTTGTCTTGCCTTTGGACAGCATATTCATTATTATCTGCACTTGACCAGCTTCTGCATCATTTGCTCTCTGCTCTGCTTCGGCTGTTCTTTGCTCTGCTTCGGCTGTTTTCTGCTCTGCTTCGGCTACTTCTTTTTTCAGAGCATCAACCTCGGGCTGTCGCTTTTCATAACCTTCTTCAATATAGCCTTTGCAGAGCTTTTCCCATTCTCTCAGGACATCATGTTCGTAATCAAGCATACCAATAACCTCCGCTTTGCACTTTGTCAGGAAGTCACGAAGAATGTTACTGTTCACACATTCGTCAATAGCATTATTAATTGCAATATCCCTGATATTCTCTTTCGCAAGATGTTTTCTCACACATTGCACAAACAAGGAATATTCTTCCAACACTCTACATTTTAACAGAATTTCCTTGTTATGACCATAGTTAATATTCAAGATGGTAGCAGTCCATTCAAAACCATCGCAATCTTTTGGGTTTTCAAAAGAATCGGAAAGCCTCTGTATAACCTTATCGGGAAGATCTTTATCCTGACCATTGTAAAAAACAACATACCTTGGCGTTGGAATCATTAACCTCTTAGAGTTATAGATACTCTTTTCATTAAATATCTCCTTGTAATACAGAATTGTGAAATACACGAGTCCACGTAAAGGCATATTTTGGCAGTAAGTACTCTGATGCTCATACAACATCATCTGACTATCTAGAATAAAAGAAACATCATTATGAACTCCGAGTGACAGAATACCGTCGATTGTATTGATCCTTAAATCATCCTTGTTCTTATAATCCGTGCCATTCAACGCATTATAAAGACAGAGAAGATTCTCTTTATTTTCATAGCGTCCAAACAGGAACCTGAAAACGCTGTCCTTGTATTCTCTCCTCAGAAGAGAACCCTTAATCTTTTCTATTACTTCCAATACTTCCTTAACGTCTTCCATGGAAACACCTCGCATAATTAAAATATGAGGATCTTTTCCCGTTCCTCGTATAGTAATCATTTGAAAACGGAAAGTTAGACAAAGCATTTTATTAAGATTTGTAAAGTTGAACAAAAAAAACTACTATATCACGTTAAAGTTGACTTTTATTTACTATTGGTTTATTTTTATAAAATTATGAATGACAATATTAATGACATCCGAATTATTGACTTACCTAAACACCTCGACAGGCGTGGTAACCTCTCTATCATTGAAGAAATGAAGAATATTCCTTTCGAGATAAAACGCACATTCTGGATATATGACGTTCCAGGCGGTGAAACCCGTGGTGGTCACGCTTATCGTGAAACTCAGGAATTCATAGTTGCGCTTTCTGGTAGTTTTGATGTGGTCATTGATGATGGCAGAGAAAAGAAAACCTATTCTCTGAATCGTTCATATTATGGTCTATACGTGCCTAAGATGATGTGGCGTCAGATGGTAAATTTTTCTACCAATTCCTTGGCTTTGGTTCTTACCTCAACAGATTATGATGATTCTGATTACATACGCGAATATGAAACATTCATAAAGGAAAAGAGCAATGAAAAAGAATAAAACTACTGTTTACGATTGCTCAATAGTTGAACTAAGCAAGCATCATAGTGAAGTTGGAAATCTTACTGTTGTAGAAAACGGTAAAACCGTTCCTTTTGATGTAAAAAGACTTTATTACCTTTATGATGTTCCAGGCGGAGAATCACGTGGCGGTCATGCCCATAAGCAGCTTCGTCAGTTGATTACCGCAGCAAGCGGAAGCTTCAGCATAGTATTAGATGACGGCGAAGTAAAAAGAACCGTTACTCTGAATCATCCATATGAAGGTTTATTAGTTGTTCCAGGAATCTGGCGTGATCTTGTAGATTTTTCATCCGGCTCTGTGCTTTTATGCCTGGCCTCTGAAAAATACGATGAGAATGACTACATACGTAATTACGAAGATTTTAAGGCTTACAAAGCCACTTTCGACGAAGAGACTGAATAATGATAAGTTTTTTGGATTTGCACAAAGTAAATGAACTTCACAGGTCAGAAATAGATGCCGCAATCAAGCGTGTATTGGACTCTGGCTGGTATCTATTAGGAAATGAAGTGGAAAGCTTCGAAAAAGAATTTGCTACTTTCTGTGGAACAAAATTCTGTATCGGCGTAGCCAATGGTTTAGATGCCTTAACACTTATATTCAGAGCCTATAAAGAGCTTGGTCGTTTAAAAGAAGGCGACGAAGTAATAGTTCCAGCTAATACATACATAGCTTCCATTCTAGCTATTACATCAAATAATCTTGTTCCAATTCTTGTTGAGCCTGATATTAAGACTTATCTTATTGATGCCACTAAGATTGAGGGAAAAATCACTTCAAAAACAAAGGCTATTCTACCAGTTCACCTTTATGGCCGTCTCTGTGATATGGAAGCAATTAATGCTATAGCTAAAAAGCATAACTGCCTTGTTGTGGAAGATTCTGCTCAAGCCCATGGAGCAACCCGCAATGGTGTTAAAGCAGGCGTTTTCGGAAATGCAAGCGGTTTCAGCTTTTACCCTGGAAAAAATTTGGGTTGCCTTGGCGATGGTGGTTGCGTAACTACCAGTGACGAAGAACTTGCTACTGCAATAAGAGCACTTCATAACTACGGTAGTCTGAAAAAATACAATAATATTTATAAAGGCACCAACAGCCGTCTTGACGAAATACAGGCTGCTGTTCTCCGTGTAAAACTAAAATATCTTGATATAGAAAATGCAAAGCGTCGTGAAGTAGCGAAGTATTTCTGTAAAAACATCAAAAATCCTTTGATTACATTGCCTCTCTTAGGAAATGAAGATGAAGTTTGGCACGTATTCCCTGTAAGAACACCCAAACGTGATAATTTCCAAAAATATCTAACAGATAATGGCGTTCAGACTATTATCCACTACCCTATTCCACCTCACAAGCAACAGGCTTACAAAGAATGGAATAATCTGTCTCTACCTATAACAGAACAGATTCATAATGAAATCATCAGTCTCCCAATCAGTCAGATTATCACTGACGAAGAAATCAAGATTCTAGTTGATATCGTAAATAATTACAAAGGTTAACTCATATGATTCATCCTCTTAGCGATTGCCAAAGCAAAAACATAGGTAAAGATACCAATATCTGGCAATTCTGTGTCGTTTTGCCAGGAGCTCAAATAGGTGACAATTGCAATATTTGTTCACATTGCTTTATTGAAAACGATGTAAAAATAGGGAATAACGTTACCGTAAAATGCGGTGTTCAGCTTTGGGATGGTATAGAAATAGAAGACGACGTTTTCGTTGGGCCTAATGTAACATTTACTAATGATAAATATCCACGTTCAAAACAATACCCAGAAAAATTTTTGAGGACCAAAATATGCAAAGGCGCTTCTATAGGTGCTAATGCGACAATATGTCCTGGCATTACAATTGGTAAAAAAGCAATGATAGGAGCGGGAAGCGTTGTAACAAAAGATGTTCCACAAAATATATTAATAAAAGGTAATCCAGCACAATAATACTTATTCAAAAACACTAAAACGCTATAAGTTATATAAAAAAAGGAATCAGAAATAGTAAGCCAAAATGAATAGCTTTGAAGAAATTATTAATTTTAAAGAAAACGAAGTAAACGATTATTCTATTGGTATACTACATTTGGCTTGGTTTGTAACACGTATACAACAAGATTCAAATTTAACTACATATCGTCAGTTAATATGGGGAATGGTTGAATTACTTCCATCAGATAGTGTTTTCGAAAATAATATAAAATATTTAACAAGCAAAGAACAAAACATTGATAAAAAAGGAAGTAATAGCTATTGGTATATTAGACTAGATATTTCATTAAAAGACGTAAGCAAGATTTATAACGAAATTAAAGCCAATAAAAAGTTTGAAATGTTTTGGGAAAAGCAATCAAAAGAGAAAAAGTATATTCATATTGGTGATTATAGCAATGCGATAATAAAAGAAGAGCCTAGCAATTCAGGAGACTTTCAAACCCATAACAATTCAGAAGAATCTCGTAAAAGAATACCTTTTATAGGTTCAAATTGGGATTGCACAAGGATTAAAGCTTTTTTTTCAAACTCTTTTAATTTTGTTGTTCAGTATTTAAATGAAAAAATAATAGAAAAATATAAAGAAGAAATAGGTTGGAATTTTAACGAGTATATTGAATTTATCGGCAGTTTTTGGTTTGTATTACCGAATCCAATTTATAAAAACATTGAAACTCACTTAGATTATGAAAAAGCAAATACAGAGGAAGAGAATATAATTGTATCTTTTGAGCCACGTAACTTTAGAAATTTAAACGAGATCAGTGTTGTTTGTTTAGAAAAAAGAAATATTGGTTATCGATTACTAAACAAGTTACCAATTAAAGGTAATTATTTAGAATTAAGTGTTAAGGAAAATTGTGAAAATTTGGGCATATTAGTTTTATGTGATAAAAGAGGACTAATCTCATATTATCCTTACACTTCTTTTATTAGGAAAATTAATGTAGATTTTAGAATAAAAACGGCTGATATCAGCATAGAGAAACATGATAAGTCAGGGATAATACATATTTATAGAAATAATTTTTATGGTAACATAGAAGAAGTATATATTGGTGAAACTTTAAATTCCGACAACAGTTTAAATCAAAAAAATACAAATATTCAAACGCTAAAATATAAACACTGGCCACAAGAAAAAGAATCTAACCAAAAATTATTTGGACCAAATAATGGAGGCAAAGAACGCGCAACAGAGTATATAAGAAGTTTAATCAATTCAGCTAACCATCAAATTACGATTATTGACCCTTATTTTGCAGAAAATGAATTGATACTATTTGCTACAGCAATAAGTAATAGCAACGTATATATTAAAATAATAACATCAAAAACACACTTAGAAAGTAAAATTTCCAACGAAACGAATAAGTTTAAGCACAAAAATATAATTACTAACTTTATTAACAAACTATCTGAAATTTTTATTTCAAAAATAAAATTTAAAAGATTAGAAAGTTTTAAAAAATCAATTATTGTCGGTGAGTATAAACAATTCAGAGAAAAATTACAACTTCCAGAAAATAAACTGAGCATAAATTTGATGATAGGCAAAGAACCAATATTCCACGATAGATTTTTAATAATAGACAGTGACGTCTATTTATTAGGATCCTCATTAAACAGTATAGGTGGAAGAATCAGCATGATTATAAAAATAGAATCAAATCAATTAATTCAAGAAATAGAAGATTTAACCGCAACAGAGAAGATAAAAACTTTTGAAAGTGTATATGGTATACAATAATGAGTCAGATAATAATAATTGAAGATGAAAAAGATGAAAAAAATAAAAAGAAAGATAATTTAGTCAAAAATAATAGTTTAATTTGGACTAAGTTTATCAAAAGCAAATCTGAATTTACAGCTGAAGACATATATGAATTTGATGAATCACTAAGAGAAAGTAATCATAAAATCTTTTTTGATTGTAAAAATAAAAAAGGTTATTACTTAAGTTCACCATATTTTTGGACAAGATTATTTGAAAGTAAACATTCTATTATTATAGATAGATATTTTGACCATTATATGTTAAAAAGCTTAGAATTAGAATTAAGCAAGAAACCAACAGAACAAAAGTTTGACCTTAAAATAATAACAAGTGCAATAGATTTAGATGACCCACAGAAACAAATAAGTATTAATTCGTTAAATTCTTTAGATGCAGTTTTAAAAGAATTTGAACGATCAAACATAGAAATATTATATTCTAGTTTATCTAATTTTCATGATAGATTTGCTATATTAGATGATGAAATTTGGCATTTTGGTGCAGCGGTAGGCAATATGCACCATGATTTAACTGCTTACACAATAAACTCTAGTAGAAAATCAATTGTTGAATATTTCGAAAGATTATGCAATAAAGCAACAAATTTGAGGGAATACCTAAATGCAAGAAACAACGCCTGCTAACATAAATCTTAGTCAACTAGATATTTTTAGTTTAATAGAACCATATTATCTTGAAAGATATCAAAGAATTAACGATTGCGATAAGCCCAAAAATTACTATGAAATATGGGCAAACCAAGAGTATATTCCTTTGAATATAGAACAAATCGAAGACATTTGTAAATATAATATAGATAATATAGAATCACAACATAAAGTTTTACAAAACATAAAAGAACCTTTATTATTAGACAATTTATTGTCCTTTCCAATTTTTAATATTTCTGATTTATTAAAAATATCAGTTGATACAAAAAACTTTTATAAAAGTTCTGAATTTTCATCAGCAATTTTCCAGGAAGATTATTTAACTCCAATACTACTATCCAAATTTCTTAGTGAGTATATAGAAAAAAATGAAGATGAAGAAAATTTAGACAAATATTGTGCCTTTATAACCAGCAACGACTATGGTATCATGTTAATTTATAATTATATTCTATACAAAATTGGTGATATAATCATTTATAATGAGAATGAACTTAAACATAAAAAATCTTTAAAACTAATCAACTCTTTATTAAAAATTGTTGAACAGAACAAAAGACAAATATTTAATTACATACTTACTAAAAAAATTAATTATGAATACAAAGCTGACAGACTTTTAGAAATAAAAGAAATAATGTTGCTTTGTTTAATTTCAGAAAATGCTCTAAACGATAAGGCTATTTTAAACGTAATTATTGATAAGATTGAATATGTAATTCAATATGCAGAAGAATTACCGCAAACAACAATACTAGCCAAATTAAATTTCAATAAGGCACATTCTATATTAGCACACCCATATTTTATTGTGGACTCGCCTTGGGATAGATGGTTTCAAACATTTTGTCTATTATCTAAAAAAATTCAAAAATCTAGATTTTTTACAGACGAAATCAAAGCTTACTACGCAATTGATTTTGTATTGGGTATTGGTATGAAAATTATAGATTGCTATATAAAAGAAAAGCCACAAGATTCTTATAACTTTTTATATAAATACATAAATTTAATAAATGCTTTAATTAGTTTTAACGAAAAATCATTAAACATAGACACTTTAATTATGTTAGCAACTAGAGTTTTAGCAAGATTAATAATTTTAAGTAAACATTTTAATAATAAAAATCAAGAAAATACATTCTTAGAAATATTACGACAAGCAAATTCAGAAATTGTTGCAGAAACAATACAAATTTTAGATTGGAACAACATCAAAATTACCGATATGGATATATCACAAGATGACAGAAATGAAATTAAATCAAAATTAATGCAACACATTTATAATTTAAATTCAAAAACATTAAGTTATAAAAACAAAGTTGAATTTTTTACTAGAATTATCAATGATATATGAATCTACCTAGAACGTATGAAAGAAGAAAACACACTACAATATAAATCAGTATTAAAATCGACCTCCTTAATAGGCGGTTCTGCTTTTATTAATATATTGATTGGCATGATCCGCACAAAATTTGTTGCTGTTTTGTTAGGGCCTACAGGGGTTGGTTTGCAAAATATGTATACAACAATAATGCAAACCATTTCTACAATAACTGGGTTAGGCTTAAACTCTAGTGGCGTTCGTTCAATAGCAGAAGCCAATGGACAGAATGACAATGAAAGAGTAGCAAGAATAGTCAAAACTATCCGTTCAACCATTTGGATTTCAGGTATCATTGGTACTATTAGCACAATTCTTTTATCTGGTTATATTTCTGATTTTACATTTAAAACCAGCGAACACCGTACAGCAATAATATTTCTTTCTATTATTGTTTTATTAACCAACATTCAAGTAGGCCAAACCTGTATATTGCAAGGTCTTAGAAAAATTGCCGATATTGCAAAAATCAGCATTTGGGGTGCTATAAACGGAACGTTGATCAGCATACCATGTTTCTACTTCTGGGGTCAGGATGGTATTGTTCCAAGTTTAATCCTTACTGCAATTGCAGCATTATTTACAAGCTGGTTGTATGCAAAAAAAATAAAAATAGCAACTGTAGATTTGTCTACCGACCAAAGAAAAAAAGAATTATCAGAATTATTAAGCTTCGGCTTACCCCAAATGGGTACCGCTTTGGTAGCTGCTATATCAGCTTATTTCATGCGCTTCATTGTAAACAATCAATTTGGTCTGGAAGGAGTCGGCATCTGGTCTGCAGCATTCAACATTTCTGGTGTGTTAACAAATTTCGTTCTCAATGCAATGGGCACAGACTACTTTCCGAGATTGTCATCAGTTTCAAGCGATAATGAAAAAATCAATTTGGAAGTCAACACCCAATTAGAAATAGCCTTATTATTAGCAGGACCGGCTTTAATCATTACCATTTTGTTTGCACCACTTGGTATACACCTTTTATATACAGGTAAGTTCGACGAAGCTATTCCTGTATTAAGATGGTCTGTTTATGGCATTCTTGGTAGAGTCATAACCTGGCCGCTTGGTTTTATCATGCCTGCCCAAGGACGCGGAAAACTTTTTCTTACCACAGAATTAATTTCTCAAAGCATATGGTTACTCTTAACATATTATCTTGCCTTAAATTACGGTTTACCAGGCACTGGTATAGCTATGTTAGTAAATTACATTATATATCTGATAGCAATGATTATTGTGGCTAAAATTATAGCGAACACGAAAATTCAACACTTCAATTGGAAACTTATATCTCTAATAACATCACTTTGTATTGCCTCAAGCTTATTAGAAAAAGTTTTTACAAATCAGCTTTCTTATTACATCGTAAGCCTCCTATTATGTATTATCTCTAATCTATACCTTCTCCAAAGATTAAGTCAGAAAACTGGCATTAATCTGCATTCATTCATATCAAAAATAAAAGGTAAATTACAATGAGCGATACCACAAAACCCCTTCTCTCTTATTTATTATTAACCTACAATCAAGAAAACTATGTTCGCGAAGCTGTAGAAAGTGCTTTTGCCCAAACATATTCCCCGCTAGAAATAATAATATCTGATGATCACTCCACAGATAACACCTGGGAAATTATCAAAGAATTATTCAAAAAATACTCAGGGCCGCATAAATTACGTATTATAAGAAACAGGGGAAATCTAGGCATTGCCCAACACATTAATAGATTATTTTCAATAGCAAAAGGAGAATTAATTTTCTTAGCAGCAGGTGACGATATTGCTTTTCCTGAAAGAGTCAAGACCACAGTACAATACTGGATGCAAAATCCTAATGCAATAGCGTTTTGCTCAAATTATAAAATAATAAATTCAATTTCAGAAGTAATAGGTGAATCAAACTTAGCCCAAACAGGTCTTTCATACAATAAATTATATGAATTAAAGCAAGAAAGTTGGGCTGGCTGTTGCCCTGCTTTCTCAAACAAGTTATATAATGCTTTTGGTGATATAAAATTTAAAAACTCAACTGAAGACAGAGTTCTCTTCAGAAGATCAATTCTTTTAGGGAAAGTATTTCGAATAAAAGAACCTCTAATATATTATAGAAATTGTGGAATATCAAACTGTTCTTACAATTTAAAGAAATTATACATTATGCAAAATTTAAATTTCTATGGATTAAAAAATTTCTTTTATGATGTAAAAAAAATAAAAGTATCAACTGAAATTAATAAATGTAAAATACACATATATATTAAAAGTATTATTTCTTTCTTAAAGTTATTATTACTATATATATTCATGAAATTAAACATAAATCCATTCAACACAGTTAGTTACATGAAAAAATTGATTAAGCAGACAATAAAACAATTTGATGGTTATAAAGTATTTAATAAAAAAAACAATATATAGTTATTTGTGTATGTTTCCATCTCTTTACCAATATAATATACAACAAGATTATTACTTTTGATTCTAAATAGGAATTTCAAATCTATTTGAAATTACAATCGTCTAAATATTTGTCTATGAATATCACAAAAAAGTATCAACACGAAACCAATCAAAATCATACAAAGGAACAAATTATGAAAAAAGTATTAATAATAAATCAAGGACTCACTGCTAACATTGGGGATAAAGCAATTAAGCATGTATTATGTAGATTTTTTAATGAAAAAGGATTTGCTGTCAATTTCGCTGGTTACGCCTCGTTTGAAGAAACTTTATTCATAGATAAGCAATATAAAACCTATTCAAAAATAATAAATACAATAAAAAGATTGATACCTATAGTCTTTAAATGGTTATTAAAAAACAAAATGAAATTTAAAAATCACACAAATCTATACATAGATAATTACGACCTTATGATTATTGGTGGAGGAGAATTAATACATACAGGTAATTTCCCTTATGTATTTAAAGAATGGACCAAATTTTCACAACGATTCAGTAAAAAAACAGTATTATTAGGAGTAGGTATAAATTCATATTTAAGTAACTTAGAAAAGTATATATATAATAAATATATAAAATATTATGATTATTTTCTATTGAGAGACCATGAAAGTATAAAAAGAGCTGCTTTGTGGTTTAACATTAAATCAATATTTATCCCTGATGTGGCATTTCTTCTTTATAAATACATCAATCATAAGAAAGAAGAAAAAAAAGAGAAAAATAGCGTAGCTATTATGCCTTTTGATTACAATGACTATCTATTCCTTGGTAACTCAAAAATAAAAGAATCTGAATACAATCAATTTTGGATAAAACTAATAGAACAAGCTATATCAAATAATAAAAAAATAAAACTAATGTATACAACCAGTGGCGATAAAATTCAAACTCAGAAAATAGAAAATCTACTTAACGAACACAAATCAGACATCAAAATAATTAATTGTGACAACTTAGAAAACTTCATAGAAGAACTCCAAGCAACTGAAGAAGTCGTTTCTGGCAGAATGCACGCTCTAATTTTAGGTATGGTTACCAACTGTAAAGTAATTAGCGTTAATGTCTCTGCCAAGATAGAAAATTTTAACAAAGAGTATATACAAAGTAACCAAACAGCCTTAGAGTATTGCAATGAAATTGAAAAAACATTAAACAAAATGATTGATAATTTATAAATAGATATATTTACTATTATTTAGCTTATTGTCATTGCCTAGACTTAGAAACATCAAAGGCATTATAAAAGAATATAGAACTGTAATGCCCTTCAAACTCAAAACAAGAAACAAAATAAGAATAAGAACATATAATTCTTTATACTTATGTTCTGTTAATTTTGAAAAATAATACAATAAAGCATTAAAATTGAAAAGATGTACAAAAAAGCCAAATAAACCGTAATAAAAAATAAGTCTGCAATAGCCAATATCTGTATGCATATAATACAATCCATTGTTTAAGAAAAATTTAGCATCACCAATTAACCAAGTTTTATAATCATCATAATCTGGTAAAATATAAAGAGTTGCCATTTCATCTGTTGATTTTGTCCTTAGACCAGACGAAGGGTCATTCATATAATTAATAAACATCTCAAACCCAAAATTAATTAAACGATTCATATTAAAAAAAGATGAAAAGCAAAATATTGTCGTAATAAAAATCAATGAAATCATAAAATACTTTTTTGCAATTTCTAATATTTTCATCATCCTTTTATAAAAATACAGATATAAGTAATATATAATACATATAAGTATACCAACTAAAGTTGTTCTGGACTCAAAACATCCACAAAAAGCTATAAATAGCCAATTAAAAATCAATATGTAAAGTTTTTGTTTTGAATAAGAAAACCTACTAATAAAAAATGCTATGAGCAATAGCGTAAAAGAATTATTTACCCCTGCTCCAAAGTATATATTACCAATAGAAATCAAACGAATTTTTGTTAATCTTTCAGCGCTTTGAGTAATATCTATTATACTACTTATTACGCTATAAGCATTAGGTAAACAAAAAAACAATAATCCAATAGCCAATCTAACAACTAATAATGATGAATAAAAAAAAGGTATACTACTAACATCAAATTTTAGTTTTGTAATATTTATTAATAATACTATAAGAAAGAATCCGAAATAACTTTCTAATAAAACGAATGAAACAGCTTTAAAAAAGACTAAATCTAAATTGCAATTAACTAAACTTGTTATCATTGCTAACAAGCATTCAAACAATGTTAAAAAGCAGGAAACACGAAATATTAATGAAATTGTTTTACAATGTGTTTTCTTATTAATTGCCAAAAATGCACAGAAGCAAAAGAAACCGATGCAAGCAAGACCAAACAATGACCCAACAGGAAAAAAGACAAATTTAACCGGATTTTGATAGAAATAAAATAACAACCATATAAACAAACAAGAAAAGCTTCTAAGTATTAAACAATATTGTTTTTTATTTGTAATTATATCATTATATATCATACTTTATGAACATAAGTGTATATTATTAATATCTTATTTTTGAGAATATCATTTTCTTATTTATCCCATATATATTCTCAATTTTTTTTATTGTAGATTCTATACAAAAAGCACTCGCCATCAATTCTTTATTATATTTTTTTCTATCACCAATTTCATTAAAATTCAATATTTTACATATCCAATCTTGTAACGAATCATTATTAATAGGCAATTTATGAACCAATTTTGTTAACAAAACTTCATTTTGTATATTATTAGAAACAATTGTAAATAAACCTGAAGCTTGAGCTTCTACCAAAACAATACCCAAGCCTTCAAATAATGATGGAAGAATGAAAATATCCATTGCAGACAACAACTCCGGAATATCATTTCTTAGTCCAGGGAAAACAACATACTTAGATAAATTTAATTTTCGAATTTTTACTTCTACATCATTTCTTAAAATACCATCTCCTACTAATATAAATTTAACAGTTTCGTCAAACTTTATAGTTTCGCCAATCAATTTAATTATAAAATCATAATTTTTTTCGTGAGAAAATCTTGCAACGTGACCAATCAGTTTCACATTTTCATCAATGCCTAATTTTGAACGAATTTTTATTCTTGCATCAGGATTATATATATATTTACTTATATCTATTCCGTTGTTTACCACTTCGAATTCATTTTTGGTAAAGCAATTACTATGAATCCATTCTCCAGCTGCCTTAGAGCAAGCCAATCTTACAATATTTTCATTGATATAAATTTGCTTGTTTATTAAATGCAAAAAGTAGTTTCCCAAAGAATTCTCACTGCAAGAATGGCTATGCAATATAATTTTTTTTATTTTGTGCTTTAAAGCTAATTTTAAAAATAAATCATCAGATAAAGATCCAACATTTATATGGATAATATCGTATTGATTATTTATTAATATCCGATTGACTAGTTTCTGTCTTAACAAATAACCCTGTCTTCGAGAGGGTATATAATAAATCTTTCCTTTATTAGCAACAACTTCGTCCTCAAAATCTAGCTTTGCACATTTATTATTAACAATAAAATCAAACAGACAACCATTCTTAGTCAATTCTCTAAATAACATTTTTTGAAAGGCTTCAATTCCACCAAAACTGTTAGAACCACCAACTTGTAAAACTTTAATCATTTTTTTATCCGTTACTTAAGCTTAGATAGCTCAACAATTACTAATCTTCGAAAATACTTAGCCCAACAATATAAGCTAGCTATTATAGAATAAGCTTTTGAAACATAACCAAATTTTAACATATCATGAATATTTTTTAATTCACCAAGATGCATTGCTTTTGTATTACGTGACAAACCGCTTTCACCGAAACCACGTTTACCATTGCCATAGAAAACCATTTGAACAGGTGAATAATAACAATCAAAATTTGCTATTGCCCTAAGAATAAAATTTCCGTCTTCAGCATAGCTCTGATTAACATCAAAATAACCGATTTTATTTACGATGTCTTTTTTCATTAAGATAGTAGATGTCTGTGGCAATGATTTTATACATATTTCTTCTACTGTCATTTTATGCAGTTGCTTTAACGGTTTCCACAATATGCTTTGCATGTATGGGAAATGATTACCTCCAATAAAATCTACATTTATGCCGCTCTCATTAATAACCCCAACTTGAATTTCTATTTTATTTTTAAGCCAAGAATCATCAGAATCACAAAAAGCTATCCATTCACCAGTAGACTTTTCTATTCCAAGATTTCTAGCTGATGAAACGCCACCATTAACTTTATTTATTAAACGAATAGTAATCTTAGTTGTGTTTGAAAACTCTTCTACCAACTTTCCACAGTTATCCTTTGAACCGTCATTGACAACAATTATCTCTCTGATATATTCAACTGCGGTTTGATTTACAATAGCGTTTAGAGTGTCTATAATACTATTAGCACTGTTGTACATTGGAATGACAACAGAAATTGAATTTTTATTTATTGTCATAATATTTTTCCCATTTTTTACTAGCAGTGTTATATTTTTTTACTATTTTCGCAGGAGAACCAACTATTACACAATAATCAGGGAATTCTCCGCGAACAACTGAATTTGCCCCAACAATGCATTGTTTACCTAAAATCGTACCAGCCTGAATCATTGCACCATAACCAATAAAACAGTTTTCGCCTATCTGAGTTTTTTTGAATAATAATTGTTGTTCTAATACAAATTTATCTATTTCCTTGTATTCATGATCAATATTGGTACAACAAACGTTCCCCAAAATCACAGTATTGGAACCGATTCTGAGCCCGTCAACGTCTTTTGTTGTACAGTGAAAATTTTGGCCTATCGAAACATTGTTGCCGATTATCAACTTGCCACCATCGTGGCTTTCTAATCGAACTCCTGGATAAATTCTTACTTTTTTTCCAAAGTAAAAGTTTTTTATTCCAAGCAAACAACATGGCTTTCCCATATAACTAAGCAAGCCATAACTTCCAAAAAATGGTTTTAAGATTAATGACCTTAAGGCCCAGAATAATTTACAAATCTGCATTTTCTTTCCTTATAAACAAGCCACTATTTTCCATTTCGGTTAACGATTTTTCATAACCGCTGTTATCGCTTACTTGATTTTTTACCCAATCACAAAAATCTGCCAGACCTTCTTTTAAACTAATTTTTGGAGTAAAATTAAGTATTCTTTTGGCTTTGGTAATATCAGCTTTATTATGAGCTATATCTCCCAATCTAAAATCACCTGTAATATTGAGTAAACTATGACTGCCATAGGATTTCTTAAGCATTTCAGCAATATCAATAACCCTAGTATTGCAACCACTTCCAAGATTTATTGTTTCACCATTGCTTTCTGTATTTTTTAGCGAAGCAATAACCCCAGAAGCAATGTCTTTCACATGAACAAAATCGCGACTTTCAAAACCATCTTCAAATATATTTATTGGTTTATTCTCTAGCATCAACGAAGAAAATATTGAAAGAATACCAGTGTAAGGATTTTTAAGTGACTGCCCAGCACCGTAAACATTCTGAAATCTAAATATCGTAAAATCAATGTTTATTGCTGGACACATTGTTTTAAGCATATTTTCCTGTGCATACTTAGTAAAAGCATAAAGAGAACATGGGGTAATCTTACTATCTTCTGTAGTTGGAACAAGTTCTAGTTTTTTACCACAATGCGGGCAATATAAATTAAAATCACCTTTCAACATTCTCTTTCGACTGCGAGCACCAGGATACACAGTGCCACATTCAGAACAATTGTATTTTCCTTCACCATAAACAGATCTAGATGATGAAAGAATTATTTTTTTTACCTTGGAGGCTTTGCCAAAATTTGAAATAGCTTGAAGCAAATTCGAAGTGCCCATTATATTTACTTCATTGTATCTGTTTATTTGATACATAGACTGACCAGTACCAGTTTCTGCAGCAAGATGTATTATATAATCATTATCTGCAACAGACTTCGAAACAATTTCATAATCAGTTATGTCACCTTTTATAAATTTACATTTATTCTCTACGCTTTTAAACAAGTATGAATCATAACCGTTTTTACCATGTATCTGTTCTGTTAAGGCATCAAGGACAGTTATTTCCCATTCTTGAGTTGCAAACAGTTGATTAACGATCTCAGAGCCAATAAAACCCGCGCCACCAGTGATTAATATTTTTTTCATAATGAATTAACCACCTTAAAATTTTTACAGGCTAATATTTCTAGTAACTTACTATCATCACCCCAAACAGCCTTTGAATCATAAGGTCTATCAGGGAATTTTCCATAATCTAATTTTATTTTGTAATTGTTTTCTTTGATAAAGCGTTCGACTCTATCAGATAGTTTTTCCGGTCTACCACTACAAATATTTATAATCCCAGTAACAGAATCCTGCTCAACTGCACTAGCAGTATATTTACAAAAATCTGAATAATCTATAAAATCCCATTGATTCAAGCCAGAAGTAAACGGGAAAAGAGTTTTTCCTTCTTTTTCTGCGGCAGTAATCTTAGAAAATATAGAACAGCCAAATTCTGAATTACCAACAATATAGTATCCACGCAACCACTGAAAAGACACATTGGCATTTTTACAAAATAATTTTGTCATATTGCGTAATGCATCTTTGCTAATGCCATATAAACTCTGAGGATTAGTTGGAGTATCTTCCTTAATGCTTCCTTCAAAGAATCCAACCTCATGCATTGTTCCCATAACAGCCACACGCTTGATACCAGAATCAATCATTTCCTTCAAAAATCTGTAATGACTTGGAAGATCTTCTATATGACTATTATCGTTATGAACAAAACCATTTCGCCAAGCCAAGTGAAGCAAAACATCCGGTTTTTCAAAGAATTCGAATGGATTAGTTATCTCGAACATATTACAGATTTTTATTCTAGCTCTATTATCTATCTGGTCAACCTTAAAGTCAGCAGCAATTACTTCCATACCATCATCTAGTAATTGCTTTACAATTCCTTGTCCGAGATAACCATTTGCACCTGTTACAAGTATTTTCATAAATGCCTCACATCGTTAAAACATCGTTAACCCATTGTTTTAATGAATATTTTTGAAGAATTTTCGTTGGTATTTTCTGGTATTCGCTATTCAAAAAATCAAAAGGTATTGAAGGATTTTCACGATTAATTACGCATATATTATTTTCATTATAAAAATCATAATTAACAATATCTGCATTAGTCGTTATTAATTTTCTGCAAGAGCCTATTGTTTCTATCGTTCGCATCGTTAAACCAACCTGATGAGGATGCTGAATATCCACTATGGCCTTGGATTTTTGATTTATTAAATTTACTTTTTCAGTCGGTATAGATTCAAATTTAAATTCAGAAACTTTTATAGCACGATAACGCTTATCAGTGAGTTTTAGATAATAATAAGCCATAATACTTTGAAGATAATAATAACTAAAATATCTTAAATTATTATTTATTAATATTTTTGCAATATGACTCAAAATAGGGTATCTATCACTATGTATAGTGCCACAAAAACTTACGTCATATTCTATATTTTCATTTTGATTCTGCTTAAATTCATCAGCAAAAAATAACGGTCTAAAACCAAAATCAGGATTTTCAGCACAATCTTTCCGGTCAAATGATGTAATCTTATCAAAATAAGCAAGTTTAGATTTTATACCCTTAATATTTGATAAAGAATCCCATAAATGTAATCTTAACTCAGCTTTTGGAAATGTTTCTTTTAAACTACTTAAAACCCTTTTTGTAGGCATATCACATTTTATAATCAGAATAATGTCATAATTGTCTTTTCTATGCTTTTCAATAATATTCTTATAATACCGTTCTGTAGTTTTGCTCATCAAAGAAGGACATAGCTTTATTATTGTCTTACCTAGTTTGGATGAAACCGGTCTTTCACTGTAATAATCAACATAAGCCCCTTCGTCGCGCATCTTTTTTAAAATTTTCTTTTCATAACCAAATGTTTCAAGACCAAAAAACAAAATCCTTTTATTCGATAATAAGCCACTCATTTGTAAGACTCCTTATAAGCAGCTATTTCATACTTTATGCCTTCTTCGAAGTTTATTGGTTTGTAATCGAATGCATTCTTAGCATCTTCATGTGAATATACACGTGGCTCACAAAGTCTTTGAACCTTTTCCCGATAATCTACGCACCCTAGAGTAATAAAAAACAGCAACCAAGCACAAGCATAACCAAACCAAAACGGAAAACTTAAAAATCTTACCTTTTTATTTAATTCAAGCCCAATAATCTTAAGTATTTCACGTAAAGATATTGCTTTGCCGCCTGACAAAATAAAATCTTTATTAGCAGTATTATTTTCATTCACTAAAACAAGATAATATGCTTTGCCCAAATCTTTATAGAAAACAGGTTGCAATTCATAATTTGCTTGTTCAATAACAGGCATTATTGGAAGCCTATCAACCATCTTAATAAAAGTTACAATATTTCTATCTTTTATAGTTCCATAAATCATCGTCGGACGCAAAATAGTAAGTAAAGTGCCATTATTTTTGCACTTTTGATAAATATAAGAATCTATTTGCCTATACTCTTCGCCAGCAGCTTTATATTTGGAATAAATTCCAGTAGTATGTACTAATATTAATCGCCTTACATTGTTGTTAATTGCAGCATCAGCAACTTTTTTAGACCAATGAATCCCAGCAATGTGTAATACTGTATCAACGTTTTCAAAAGAATTACTTAGAAAATTTATATCTTCTAAGTCTCCTATTAGAATTTGACAATTAAGTTTTTGGTATTTATCATTATCAAATTTCGAATTATTCCGTTTTAAAAATCTAATACCATCAGGAAACAACTTATTGACGTTATTTATATCCTTTAAAAGTTCTTCAGCAAAAACACTTCCAGATTTTCCCGTAATACCAGTCACAGCTAAGATTTTCTTCATAAATCACAAACCACCTAAAATATTTAGTATCTTCTTGAATACCGTCTTTTTTGAAGTCATTTTGATGGCTCCAGTTTATAAGAAGATTGAGTGCCTTCCTGGATGCCGTCTTTTTGGAAGACTTTTACGAAAGTATTGAAGAAGATTTTTGCATCGAAGAGGAATGACTGTTTTTCTACGTATTCGCCGTCTAGTTTGGCTTTTATTGGGATTTCGAGTTCGTCGCGGCCATTAATCTGAGCCCAGCCGGTGAGGCCTGGAGCGATATTATTAGCCTTGTATTTATCGCGTTCTTCGATAAGGTCGTATTGGTTCCAGAGAGCTGGACGAGGACCTACGAAGGACATTTGGCCAACTAGGATATTGAAAAGCTGTGGAAATTCATCCATTGAGGTTTTGCGGAGAAAAGCCCCTACTTTGGTAATACAAGAATCTGCGTTATTGAGCATGTGGGTTGGGCAATCCTTGGGGGCGTCAACGCGCATAGTGCGGAATTTTAATATATTGAAGTGTTCTTTATTCTTTCCTACACGCTTCTGGCGGAAAAGAACAGGACCTTTGGAATCTGCTACCACGCATAATGCAATGATAAACATTGGTAGTGCTAGAACTATGATGCCAGTTATGGCACCGATGAGGTCGATTATGCGTTTTATGTAGGTTTGATAAATCATGGTTGTATTAAGGTTAGAGGCTGGGTGACTAGCTCGCCCGCATTCGTCTTCTGCTTCGCAGAAGCCACCTTCCCCCTGAAGGAGGAAGGGTTTGCAACTTTAGGCGGCGAGGTTGGATTTTAGGGCGGAACAGATGAGGTCGGTTTCGCGGCGGAGGGTGGCTATTTCAGCTTCAAGGAGCTGGTGCTCTTTTACCTTGGCCTTGAGGTAGCGCAGAGTTACGGCTACGCGTTCGGCGATACCTTCAGAAGTCAGGTGATAGATGAAACAGCGCTTTTTGTGTTCGCCAACAGACGTCTCAGTAGTGAGATAGCCGGAATCAATGAGCTTCTTTATGCAGTGATTCATATTGCCGACACTCATATCAAGTTCAGCCGCCAAAGCTCTCTGATTAGTAGAGCTTGAATGTTCCAGAGCCTTAAAAAGCTTGTAAAGAATTTCGTCTTTCATACTACTTTGTTCACAAAACCTTTTATTTGTTTAAATTTTGTGTTACACTTTCTTAAACAAACAGGAACACAAAACCACGTTAAACTTTACAAAAGTAAAACTTATCGTTATATGTGCTTCTGATTGTTAAGTTTTGGCGGCAGCTTCGTTAATCTTGGCGGACTCTCGCAGCTGCCGTTATTCTCAATGTTCTTTTTATGAACATTGCTACTTTTATATTGTAATTTTTAACTTTACTAAAGTCAAGTTTAAAATTACAAAGGAAATTATTATGTTTTCAGAAAACCTTAAAAAGCTTTTACTAGAAAAAGATCTTACTCAGTCTGACCTTGCTGCTAAGTTAAACACTAGCAGGCAGAATGTATATCAGTGGATAAGCGGTAAAACCACTCCGAGAAATCCCATGCTTCAGGAAATAGCAAAGGTCCTTGGAGTCACTTTAAGTTCATTGCTAGACGAAATTGAAGGTACAGAAGAAAACAAAACCAAAAGTAAAAACTTAAAAACTTCTGGTAGCAAAAAAGACCGCAAAAATCTCAGTTTAAGAGAAATACTTTCTTCAAACGTAAAGTTTTACAGAAGACAGACCGGTATGACCCAGGCTGATTTTGCAAAAGCCATAGGCACAGATCCTGTTTATATAAGCTATATAGAAAATGGACAGAGATTCCCATCAGTTGATTTTATAGAAAAGATAGCTGAAATACTAGACATAGATAGCTTTAGATTTTTTATTCCACGAAACCTGAATGACGAAAAAATTACAAACACAGCATTGTATCAGAACCTTAAAATAGAGTTAATGAAGGCATTAGACACAGTATTTAACAACTGAAACGTCGTCTGCTGATACGATATACTTTACATATCAGACTTTTGGTTCGATTAAAGGAGTTTTAAGTTTCATTCAAGCAAGTATAATGCGTTGTAAATGTTGTTTTATGTAGTTTTATACAACAATAGATTTAGAACGTTTTTGCCAAAGGTTTTGCCAAAGTTCATCCAAAGAACTCTTGACGGATTGAGCAAAATTAAGTAATTTTGTAATGGTTTAACTACATTTTTTTACTTTTAGACATAGTTAATTTTTATCACCCAACAAAATCCTATCATAGAGGCGTATAAAAATGGATGTCGTTGCTCTAAAGCTTCCCTACTCTTTACCGATTAAGCTTACTGAAGATGAACTATTACTGGAATTACTGTTTATATTTTACCATGATATCGGACCATCTAATTTCAATGGCCATTTTCAATTTAGCTATAAAGATTCATGCTTAAGTCTTAAGTCAGACATAAAAACTTATGATGAATGGATATACAGCATTAACGGAAAAAGCGAATACTGCTTAGACAAAGATTCCTCATGGTCATTGGGTGAATGCTTCAGAAAAACTTCCTTAGTGGCATGCCGTGACTATGGCCTACAACTTGAATTAAAATCAAGAGACTGGCAGCTTAAAATTGTCAGTGACGCGGTCTGTGGTGAAAAAAGAAAAGGAAATCATATACTTTATTATAACAATGTAGGTAATTATCTTTGTGGCACAGAATTCAACATATATGGTGTAAGCCCTGAACTTTACCACAAGTTTATAAGAGTTCTGGAAAATTTTACTCCCAGAAATTTTATCAAGCTAGACAACGAATATGTTACTGAGGTATTTGAAAGAATAACACTAGAATAAAAAAGGCCGCTGGTGCGGCGTGAAAAACTGCCGCGTTGCGGCAGTAGTGAATACTGGCCTTCGGCCAGAGTGAAAACTCGCTGACGCTCGAGTGAAAACCTGACGCATAGCGTCAGGAGTGAAATTGCGCCTTTCGGCGCGTGGATTTTAGCCGACCCCTTTCAAAAGATTTGTGCTTCAAAGAAGTTTGCAACTACGGCGCGTGGATTTTAGCCGACTGCTTTCGAGACATTTGTGCTTCAAGGAAGGGCCCTGCCGAGGGCGGACCCTCATCCGTCATAGCTTCGCTATGCCACCTTCCCCCGTTTCGGAGGAAGGCCTCGATGGGGAGGAAACATAACTGGTTAGTATTCGGTCAGGAGGAAGCCCATGTATAGTGGTAAGGTTAGAATCTGGCCGTTGCGGCCTATGTTGTAATTGCCGAGTTTGAAAGCCTGATCTATGTGATATTTTTCGTAATTCTTCAAGACTGTTTTAAGGCTTTTGGCATTGCCTGTGGTAGCTTTAACCTCTACTAATGTACATTTGCCTTTATACCTTATAACAAAATCTATTTCCAGACCAGATTCCTTTCTATAAAAATAAAGGTTTCTTCCCATCTTTGAAAACATATCTGCCATGAGATTCTCAAAAATAGCACCCTTATAGCCGAGAAGATTTCCCTGAAGAATATCTTGCTGAGTGCCTGGCTCAAGTTTACTAATGAACAAACCGGTATCAACCAAGTATATTTTAAAATAATCCTGTAAAGCCTGACCATCCAGGGGAAGTTCTGGCTTCGACAGATTGAAGCATCTTTTTATTATTCCTGCATCCTCTATCCATTGAATGCTATTGGCATACCTGGCAGCTATTGCATTTTTCTTTATTGTTGAATACTGGAATTTTTTGTTTTCCTTAGCCAACTGCCTCGGTATCGACTGAAAGCATTCCTTAATAAAAGGTCTGTCAGCTTCATTTGCATATTTTACCATATCATCCTCATAGTCTCTGACTATGTTACGCTGCAGTTCAAAAGCTTCCTGAAGCTGATGATTTTCTACAAAGGCATCAACAACATTCGGCATACCACCAATAACTACATACAGATGAAGCAATTCCATCAACCTGTTGTGGAGAGCTTCAGCTATTGGTGTCTCAGATTCAAAGCAATTTCTGAGATAATCTATTACAGCTGGTTTTATACCGTTAGCCCAAAGAAATTCCTCGAAATCCAAAGGAAACATATCAATAACAGTTTCATAACCGACAGGTATAGACTTAGGCGATTTGCCATAACCTTTTACTCCAAGAAGCGAACCAGTGCCTATTACATCGTAACGTCCATCCTCTTTAAAAATTTTCAGGGATGTTCTTGCTTCAGGGCAATCTTGAATTTCATCAAAAATTATTACAGTTTCATGAGGTATAAAAACAGCCTTCTCACCAAGAATAGTTTCCATGAGCATAACAAGATGGTCAATTTCCAAAGAGCCCGAAAAAATAAAACCGTATTCAGGATTCAATAAGAAATTGATATAAACAACGTGTTTATAATTATTTTGGGCAAAGTTTCTAACAGAAAAGGTCTTTCCACATTGTCGACAGCCTTTTATTATCAAAGGCATATGATTAGGCTTATTTTTCCAGTCTTTTAATATTTTATCGATTTTTCTTGTTAGCATGCTTATTTTCTACCTTCTTATATATAATATAAGAAGATTTTAAATAAAAGTCAATTGACTTTTATTTAAAATCAAATATTTCTCGCACGACTTTTATTTGTTTTTAGATATTTCTCGTATGACTTTTATATTAGAAAGGCCGCTGGGGCGGCGTGAAAAACTGCCGCGTTGCGGCAGTAGAGAAAACTGGCCTTCGGCCAGAGTGAAAACTCGCTGACGCTCGAGTGAAAACCTGACGCATAGCGTCAGGAGTGAAATTGCGCCTTTCGGCGCGTTGATTTTAGCCGACTGCTTTCGAAAGATTTGTGCTTCAAGGAAGCTTGCAACTACGGCGCGTGGATTTTAGCCGACTGCTTTCGCTAAGTGTTTTGTTGTTTCTTAATACATTTTATATAATTATTATTTAGAACAAGGCTTTTTATATTTATACTTTATTTATACTTTCGGTATAAATAAACATAATATTGGTATAAACATGACATTAAAAATATCATTGCCAGAACTATTAGCATATCCTCGCGAAACTGAATGGTTTGCCATCTCTAACAAATACAGATTCAGAAAGACAAGAATTAAGCTTTAACAAGCTATTTTTATACTACGCAACAAAAAACAAAACAATAAAACCAAATTCTTTTAAAAAGAATCTAAGGCTTTTAAACGAAGAAACAGGTAAATACAATTTGCTTGCATTACTATTATCTGACGAAAATGCTATTAGTGCACGTGTTTCTATGTTCAATGGTGAACGCAAATCGTCTGGTTTAAAAGTTGTTAGAGAATTTGGCAACAGCTGCATTCTATATGCATTAGAAGCTATAGCCAATTACGGGAAAGACGTTTTAAATACAACAATAACAGATGAAAGAAACAGAGTATTAGAACGCAACGACAAATATCTATTTGACAACGATGCTTTCAGAGAAGCTCTCATAAATGCTTTTGTTCATAATAATTGGCAATTTCTAAATTCACCGCAGATATCTGTTTATTCCGATAGAATAGAAATTCTATCACACGGCTTAATGGGACCTGACCAAACCTTTGAAGGCTTTTTTAATGGAGAAAGCAAACCAGTCAATCCAGCTCTTGCCCATGTTTTCATGCAATTAGAAATTTCTGACCGTTCTGGAAAAGGAGTTCCAACCATTGTTGACAAATACGGTAAAAATAGCTTCATATTCGGAAATGATTCAATAACTGTAGTCATACCTTTTGCCAACTATTCTTCTCCAAACCCAAACATAAAAGATATAATTATTGATTTACTGCGCAATGACCCCAACCTAACCTCCCAAAAAATAGCTAAAAAGCTCAATATAAGTAATCCGATGGTCAATAAGCATATTAGGGAATTAAAAGAACAAGGTCGTCTCAACCGAGTAGGTTCTAACAAAACAGGCCATTGGCAAGTATTATAAATCAAACAATTCTATCATCTAGCAGGAAATCAAATATGCCTATATTGAGGATTCCTTTATCGTCATACCATCGTTTTCTTATGTCGTGACGAACTATTATCTTAGGGAAAGAATCTCCAGTCAGACCAAAAGGTTTGTTTTCTGCTTCAGATTTTTCATCTGACTCCAATGCGTATGCGGATTGGATATATGTCTTTTTACCACCCATCGTTGCTATGAAATCAATTTCCTTAGCAGTTTGAACAGTCTGGCCTTTTTTATTTTTTTCATTATTGTAAACAATCCCTATATCAACTTCGCACCCACGAACTCTCAAATCGTTATAGATTATGTTTTCCATAATATGTGTCATTTCCTGCTGTCTGAAGCCTATTCGAGCATTACGAAGCCCAACGTCTTCACAATAATATTTATTTGGATAGTCAAAGTAATCTTTACCTTTTACATCAAAACGGCGACATTCCTCAAACAGATAAGCATCGGAAAGATATGTGATATAACTTTTTATAGTATTGGGCGCTACAGTATCTTCTCCAGCCCTCTTCTGTTTTGAATTCAAAGACTTTGCCACATTATTCGGGTTGGTTAAAGAACCAATACAAGAGCACAACAAATCAAGAGTCGATGACAAAACATCTTCTCTTCGTATTTTTTTCCGTTCAACAATATCTTTCAAATACACTTCAGAAAATAATGATTTAAGATAATTCATTTTTGCAGAATCATCTGGTCTCGATAAAACAAATGGAAGTCCACCATAAAATGCATAGTCAGAAAATGCATCTTCCTTGTCACCGCCAACCACAGAATAATATTCAGAAAAACTTAATGGGTGAACCCGTATCTCGTCACTGCGCCCTCTGAATTCTGTAAGAATATCTGTAGAAAGCATTTTTGAATTGCTTCCTGTGACATAAATGTCAAGATTCGGCAGAGACCTTAAATCGTTTAATGCATCGTAGAATGTAATTGTTTTACCATTTTTATTATACGGATTAGGAACTTCATCAGACATTTGAATTTCATCAACAAACAAATAGAATTGTTCCGTCTTGTGTTCAACCAGTTTTCTCACTGTCTTAGCCAGTTCCAACGGATTACGATAACGGATATCTTTCGCAAGATCCAGTTCGAATGTAATAATATTCTTATCGCTTACACCACTTTTTAAAAGGTAATCTTTAAATAAATTACGTAAAAGAAAGGACTTGCCACATCTGCGAATTCCGGTAATAACTTTGACTTGTCCATCCCACATATACGAAATAATCCTTTTCAGATATATATCTCGTTTTATAATCATAGATGCTCCCGTTGAAAAGTTGATTAAATTATTATACAACTTCTCAATAGAAAATATAAGTAAAAATATTTCTTTCCTTTGACCATGCTTTATATAAAAATCTACCCACACAACTTCAATGTAAGCGGTTAATTAACCCTTTACACAGGTAAATCAGAGCCAAGTCTCTACTAAATAAGCGTCAGAAGATGTGCATTAATGTTACAATCTGATCAAAGCAGTAATGAAGATTAAGACAAGAGGAAATCCAGTAAGCTTATAATTTTTATTCCGTCCTGGGTAGGGGTAAAGAAGTTGTTTAAAACAATTACCACTTTCCCGTAGTTATCGGGAATACTTCTAAGTGGAGATAGCTCGCGTTCTCTTGTTGCTTCGGAAGACATTTCCTCTGTAACCTGATAATAAATTTTAGTATCAGCCTTAGCAGCGATGAAATCGACTTCTTTATCACCTATTTTCCCGACAGCAACGTCAAACCCCCTCCTCAGAAGTTCAAAATAAACAATATTTTCTATTATGTGACCGGTATCCATATCTCTGTAACCAAGAAGATAATTTCTTAAGCCAATATCAACTATATAGTATTTACCTAATGTACGAAGATATTCTTTCCCTTTTATATCAAAACGTTTAATCTCATAAAAGAAATATGATTCAATTAAGGCTCTAATATATGCGGATATAGTATTAACAGCCGGTTTACCCTTTGTATTCCGTTTTTCCAGCATTCTCTCACTGACCAGAGTATTACCGATAGTATTTAGTGAAGTAGTGTTTCCTATATTATCAGCAAGAAATAGAACTATCTTTTTGAGTAGAACATAATCAGTAATCTGGCGATTACCTCGTCTCAACTCCCTTTCCATAATATCTCTGATTACAACAGTAGAGAATACCCCGTCAAGCAAAGGAAATATGATATCCTGATTCCAACCGGCAGAAGCGATACCCGGCATGCCTCCGTATTTCATATAAGCATCAAACAATTCTCTTGTATCATATACATTACCGGAATTATCCTGAACACGTATCCGACTTTCACCCATAGGTGAACGATAAGACACTAATCTATAATCGTGAAAATCCAAAAACTCACGGAAAGATAATGGCAACATCTTAATTTCAACATAACGACCGGAAAGATAAGTTGAATACTCCGAAGAAAGGAGGCAGGCATTTGAGCCTGTAATATAAATATCGCAATCCAGGTCTACACGAAAAGCATTTATTGAATCTTCCCAATTTTCAACACGTTGTATCTCATCAAAAAGCAAGTACATTCTTTTGTCTGGGAGTGTCTTTGATTTAACAAAATCATACAGATTGTCGGAGTTCATTTTGCCGAAATCATGTGATTCAAAGTTTATGTGAATTATCTGTGCATCCAAAACCCCAGATTCTTTCAAATGGCGAACCATCAACTTCATAAGACTTGATTTTCCACAACGCCTTATGCCGGTAATAACCTTTACAGGTTCCGTATCCTGAAAAGCTATTAATTGTTTTAAATAAATATCTCTGTTTTTTAATATCTCGTTTTGGTTTGGCATAATTATATTATAATACAAAAATCATAATATCACAAGTTTGAATTATTGATAATTCAAACTTTGAAATTTTAGAAATTTGAATTATCAATAATTCAAAAAAAAGCCATGCCGTAGGCGGACCCTCATCCGTCACGACTCCGTCGTGCCACCTTCCCCCGACTCGGAGGAAGGCCTTGCCGGGGGCGGACCCGCATTCGTCTTCTGCTTCGCAGAATCCACCTTCCCCCTGAAGGAGGAAGGGTTTAGAAACTGCACGCCGCCATCCTTGGCGTCAGCCCCACAATGGAGGAAGGCCTCGCCAGGGGCGGACCCTCATCCGTCACGCTTCGCGTGCCACCTTCCCCCGACTCGGAGGAAGGCCACTGCGTGGGGCGGGACAACTCTCGTAAAGCAGTGACCTGCGCTGGTAAAATACCGACCTCCTAAGACCGAGGCTAAAAATTCCGGCTGTTTGGCCTGCTCATCGGCCTGATTTCTGTGGTTATCTGCTATAATTGCCTGACCAACTTTCGTAAAGCAGTGACCTGCGCTGGTAAAATACCGACCTACTAAGACCGAGGCTAAAAATTCCGGCTGTTTGGCCTGCTCATCGGCCTGCTCGGCTGTTTATCCGCAATTATCCTGTTATCCGTTGCTTTCAGAGGGGGTGAGGAGGGAGATTGTGATTTTTACCAGGCTGGGGTCGAATTGGAGCCCGCTCTGGCGCTGGAGTTCGGAGATGATTTCCTTGTTGGTTTTGTAATGTTTTTTGCGGTAGTGGCGAAGATTTTTCATAGATGAAACAGCGTCTGCAATTGATAAAATTCTTGAAGACAGTGGAATCTGTTCGCCACGGAGACTGTCCGGGTAGCCGAAACCGTCCCAGCGTTCGTGATGCCATCTAATTATAGATGGAATATCATCTCTCACGTCAACCTGCTGCTTTAAATAGTGTTCCGCAAGCAACGGGTGACTCTTCATAATGAAGGAATCATCGTCGTTAAGCTTTCTGCGGCTTTTTATAACGTCGTTGGTAATCAGAAGCATACCAACATCGTGAAGTTTTGCTGCAATAGCCAGACTTTCCAGTTGTTCTTCGGTCATTGATGTTTTCTGAGCTATCTGAACAGCAAAATCTGCTATTTCCTGGGAATGAGGACCTTCATAGTCTTCAACTCTGTCTACAATAGCAGAAAGAGCATTAACCAGGTTGGAAAATCTCTGTTCCTTCGGGTTAAGGCTCTTTTTAAGTTCCAGATATCTGCAGGCGAGCCATATAAGGGCGCCTGCAAGTATAAGATTCAGGAATAACAATTTATCAGTAGCCTTCCATATCCTTCAGCTTCTGTCTGACTTCGGAAGCATCCTTATGCTGTGGGAAGTATTTGATAAACTGTTCGTAAGCTTCTCTAGCTTCGTCATATTCCTTCAGCTCTTCATGGATTTTGGCTTTGCGCTGCCAAGCATCTGCAGCAACCTGGGATTCCGGATATTTATCTGTTACAGAATCATAATATTCAAGAGCCTTGCGGGAATTTTCGTCGCTCTTTCTATAACGGACCTGACCATCGATTACTTTCTTCTTCATTGAATCAAGATCGGTTTCGTAAATCTGGCCAAGACGATAAACGAGGTCTTCTGTTCCCTGAGCATTAGGATAAGCAGCCATCATTTCTTCAATTGCAGCTGCAGCGCCCTTGTGGTCCTTCTGCTGGTTATCAAGCATATCAACAAGCTTTCTGTAAGCTTCAACAGCTTCTTCGGTATCAGTTGCTTCACCGATAGCTTTTCTATAAGCTTCAGCAGCCTGTTTATACTTACCAGACTTAGCCTGCATATCACCAAGATCCAAAGCTGCTCTAGCGCCTTCTGAGGTTTCTGATTTTTCTTCAGCATAGTCTTCAGCACTAGCGATGGCTTTTTCTTCAACTGCAGTGCCTGGTGCCAGCTTGCGGCATTTTTCCTGAGCAGCTTCAAAGTAAGAGCTGTAGGAATAGTCGCTGACAACCTTCTGGTAATGAGCGGCTGCTTCGTCGAACATTCCCATCAATTCTTCGCAGGAAGCAAGATTAAAATAAACCTTATCGATTGCAAGATAGTTTGGGTAATCTTCGATTATCTGGGAATAAATTCCGTGAGCCTGAACATAATTCTTCAGCTTTTCTTCATAAATTCTGCCAAGGTCATATAGAGCCTTAGGGATTTCTGAGCCGGTAACACCCTTATCCTGAATGCCACCACTCATGAGTTCTGCAGCTTCACCATAATGGGAAAGGGCTCTGCTCATTTCAGATTCAGCCTGCTTCTGACGGATTCTTCCCATTTCTACCATTGCAGCAGCGCGATGACGACCGTTCTGAATAAGAGGACTTAAAGAATCATAAGCCTGATCATAGTTACTGGAGCCAAGAGCCTGCATAGCAGACTGGTATTCGCTGGTGCTCTGTATAGCCTGTGCATAACCAACTGTAGCAAAAGAGGACATTATAAGACTACTAAAAACCAAATTTAGCAAATTTTTTCTCATTTTTTTAATTACCCAATCTAAAAAATTTGTCTTTACACATAAATAATGATAACATATTTCGTTGTTAGTTTTATGTTTTTGTTTAATAATATAAAAAAATATTGTTAAATTAGCTTAAAACCAAAAAAGTTATATGAATAATATAAATACTTTGACAAATCTAACCGATATATCAAATGTGGACGAAGTTGATAATAGCAGGGAAACTAAAATAGACTTCAAACTGTTGCCTATTGACCGTGTTTTTCCTAATGCAAATCAGCCTCGAAAGCTCTTTGATAAACAGGCGCTGGAAGAATTAGCCCAGTCCATCCGTGAAAACGGTGTTCTGCAGCCGATTCTTGTAAGACAGATTGGCGAAAATTATCAGATTGTTTCTGGGGAACGTCGCTATCGTGCCAGTAAGCTTGCCGGTGTTAAGAGCATTCCGGCGGTCGTTCGTTGCCTAAGCGAAGAACGAACTATGCTTGCGGCGTTGATAGAAAATATTCAGAGACAGGATTTAAACCCTGTTGAAGAAGCCAGAACACTTCGTGAAATTCTGCTTAATTATGGTCTTACTCACGATCAGTTGGCCGAAAAGGTTGGGAAGAGCCGCTCAGCTCTCACTAACCGCCTGAGATTGTTGCAGCTTCCACCAGAAGTCCAGTTAATGGTTGCCGATGGAAGAATATCCGCAGGGCATGCAAAAATGCTTGCAGGTCTTAAGGATAGCGAAAATGTCAGGTATTGGGCCAAAAGGATTATAAACGAACAGTTGTCTGTTTATGAAACGGAAAAGCAGATTGGTCAGAGTAAGGTTGACGAAAAGGTCACCTTAAAAAAGAAGAGTAGGAATCCAGTCACCTCCGACATGCATGTCAGAGCCTGTGAAGAAGCTCTTCAGGAACTCTTGGGTGCCAAAGTCCGCATAAGACAAGGCAAATCCAAGGGCAGGATAGAGATAGAGTTTTACAATAGTGAAGATTTAGAACGTGTTGTCGAATCTATGATGGCAGCAAGATTTTAAATCCACTTAAAACGAAAGGTGTAATCCAGAGTGATCATTAGATTTTGGGGTGTCAGAGGTTCAATACCTGTTCCTGGCAAAGACACATTAAAATACGGTGGAAACACCACCTGCATCGAAGTTGTTACTGCAGCTGGTGATCGTATTATTATTGACGCTGGCACAGGCATAAGAGTATTGGGTCAAGAACTTATCAAAGAAGAATATGGGCAGGGCAAAGGCGTTGCACACATTTTCTTTACCCACACTCACTGGGATCACATTCAGGGTTTCCCATTCTTTGCTCCTATCTATGTCGGTAAGCGCAACAAAGATGGTAAGGTTGTTAAGAATTCTTCTAACGTCCTTCACATCTATGGCGCAGCCAACGTCAGCAGACCAATAGAAGAATCTCTTCGTGGTCAGATGGCAGCTGACTGCTACTTCCCGGTTGCACTCGGCGACCTATCTGCTACATTAACCTTCACAGCCCTTGAAGATAAGGGAATAAAGATTGGCAAGACCAGGATTATGGCACTGCCATTACAGCACCCAAACGGCGTTATGGGTTACAGAATCGAAGATGAAGGTAAAATAGTTACAATCGCAACAGACTGCGAACATCCGGAAAACGGTGAATGCGATCCAAATCTTTTGAAGCTCGCAAACCGTGCCGACCTGTTAATCTATGACGGTCAGTATACTCCAGAAGAATACGAACCAGAAAAATTCAATATCAATAAGGCTCCAAAGAAAGGCTTCGGTCATTCAACAGCCGAAGAAGGCGTAAAGGCAGCAGATAAAGCCAAAGTAAAACGCCTGATTATTACACACCACGAGCCGCTTCATGACGATAAGATACTAACGGCGATGGAAAAGAAAATGAAAGCCATTTTGCCGAGCATAGCTTTCGCAAGAGAAGGTATGGAAATAGTAATATAAAAAAGAAAATAAAAAAAGCCTCCGTAGCCGGAGGCTTTTTTCGTGAAAGGCCTTCGGCCGTGAAAAACTGCCACTTCGTGGCAGTAGTGAAAACTCGCTGTCGCTCGAGTGAATACCTGACGCCTTGCGTCAGGAGTGAAAACCGCTTCGCGGTGATGATTGTTTAGTTTTGCAGAGCATTCAAAGTCAGAGGCAAGTTTAGACTTTCCCGTTGCTATTAGGTAACGATTACCATTGGCTAACCTCAACGCGCCGAAAGCACTATAAATTGGCGACAATCACCAACATACAAAGACTATTGGCTAAAATCAACGCGCCGAAAGGCGTGTTTCACGCGCGAAGCGCTTTCACGCGAGCGTTAGCGAGTTTTCACTCTTGATGCGAAGCATCAAGTTTTCACTGAGCGAAGCGAAATTTCACGCCCGAAGGGCTTCTTCTATTGAATATTATCGCTTATTTATGATACAATACCCCATATGCGACGGGGCTCTTCAAATAATACACCTATATATTTTTTCACGTCAGTAAGGTCAGGTTCGGGCAAATCCACTATTGTCTCGAATCTTGCTGTGTACCTCACTGACCTGGAATACAAGGTCGCATTATTAGATTTTGATAATTCGGCTCCAGACAAGCTTATAAACTGCTTTCCAGACAATTATGAAATGGAGCAGTATAATGAGCTTTCCACAATAATAACCAGCGAAGACGCCCGTTTCACGCAGAATTTCTACTTTACAGACACAAAACTGCTCTCGTATTTCCCCGCCAAGGAATTGGAAGAACCGTCGCTTCTAATGACAGATACCGCATTACGAGACTTTTTCCTGCAGCTTATAAATGCTTTTAATATCGTATTAATCAACCTTCCGCCTGGCACAGACCAGTCACGAAAGGTTTCAGATCTTCTTTCCAGAAGTTATCTGTGGCATGGCTGCAATCCTGCTTCAGTTATAGTTTCATCATCAGACGAAACAAGTCTTGTAGCACTTGACGAGCTCATTCAGCAGAATCAGTCTATAAGCTATCAGGCTGAAGAAAACACATATTTCCTGTTCAATAAGGTTCTTAACTCCCCCGAACAGCAGAACCCAAATGAAAATGTCCTTATAACCCAGGAAGTCAGAAAGCTTTTCGCCTACCCCCTGACTTATATAATACCTCAGAATGAAGAGTTTGCCCAAAAGCAGGACAGCACCAACGCTTTTGTATTAAAGAATGAAACCCTGACCCGTGAGCATATCGTTGGCCTGTTCAGGCTGCTTTCAGGCGCAGTTTCGCTTAGCCAGCTGCTGAAGGAAGCCAACACCTACCAATCCTGCATCAGCGGAAACCTGCTCAGTCGCATTTATCCATATCTTGAAGAACTGCAGCAGCGCGTTGCCACCAAGCTGTTCATAAACCCCGCTGATGTCCAGTTATTCCTGGAACAGAACGACCAGAACTTCAGAATACGCATACGCCTGAACTCTATAAGACAGAAGCTTATGAGTATCAGAAGCGACATTCCTGACTACAAACCATTAAGAAAAGCTCTTAATGAATGTCCGGTAACCTTTGATACAAAGAGTCCCCGCGATACCTTCACAACAGTAGGTAATCTTGACCGCGATACAAATTACTCTCTCAGCTTCAAGTCTATCTTTACCTTTGACGACAGCTTTTATTCCAATCCAATAACCGTATTGGCCAGACATATTGAAATTGTGCCGAACAAGGACCGTTTCCCGTCACCGATTCTTTTCACCCCAAGGCACACTATTGCTGAAATACCAACCTTAACAAATATTCTTGGTCTTCAGCATCAACAGAAGTATTGCGAATTCTGCAGCAAGGAAGATGAAATCATAAATCACGGTGTCACCCCGTTCCTGATTCCACCGGATTTTCATCTGTGCTTTAGTCTGGACGCTGTTTTTGATACAGACTATATAAGTGCACAAAACTTTATTGAAGCAGACCCGGGTATAGTTAATAAGCTTGACCTGCCAAACAATAGCGAATTTGTTTTCAAGTCTATTGAAGGCTACACTATTTACGACATATTCGCCCGCAACAAGGGCTTTGAATTTACTACCGACTTCGGTCTTAGAGGGAATACGTTCAGCTACATCAGCAACGGCATTCTCGCTTTACCAGCCGGTGAATTCTCATTATTCAACGACAAGCTTACTGCACCGCTTGACTGCCTTATTGAGCCCAAGGAATCAGTCAGCCCCATCGCAGACATTTCTATTAGCAAGCTTCGTCTTGACGAACCGAGATACACAATTGTTCCATCTTTCACAGTATGGGAAGATAAAAGACCGTTGCCAACAGTTGTATCACCTTCTGCCTACTGCCAGAGTGAGTTCTCTATTGCTAAGCCAGAGTTTAAAATGACTGCTCCTGCTGCTCGCCGTATGTCGTTCACGCTACCGCAGTTCAAGATTGGCAGAACACTCCACAACCGCAAGGTAGAATCCAGCAGAAAAGGTGATATTACCTCAAGCCTTTCACATACCGAGTCTCCGACAAGCTATGCATTCGTCTTTTCTGATGACTGGCTTAAGACGCATTATCGCGACAAGGTGTTCAGGTCGCTGCCTGAGACCTTCAAGATACACGTGACAATGATGGATTACCAATATTCACCATTGAAACCGAAGGAAGACCGCCAGATTCTAAGATGTAACGAAACAAGGGTAAAAACCAGGGAATACAAACCAGACTTTAACTTAAGATTCAAACACAAATATATGGAACCAGATTTACTGATAAGAAGAAAGAGAGCAACATACGTAAGGCCGATAATGTATCAGCTTTTCGTAACACGCCTGCTTGCCCTTGAAAATCCGATAACTATTGCTAACACGGAATTCAAGGTTGGTTACAATGAAATCTTCCCAGTAATCTATTTCCCGGAAGCTAGACATGCTTATCAGTTCAGAAGCTTTAAGCCAGTTGAATGGATAGGCGCGCAAGGCCGTGACCCGTTCACCAATCTCTATAAGCTCAGCATTTCACCCATCAGGGCGAACGTTCTTAAAGGCGAGCATGAACCCCTGAATACCGACAAGAAGTATCACTACTGCAAGAGCATGGAAATCAGCATGCCTGATACGCCTGTAAATATGCTGGTTAGTGCTCCTGAAAAGCCTGAGTTCCTGCACGATTATCTCAAATACCCCACTCTGCCACTTCTTGGTGCAGAACCAATGGCAAAGATGGAATTTGAAGATACAACTATTCTCAAAACCAGTGATTATAAGAATATTATTGAAGCCGTTGATACAGAAATTGATGCTCCGAATATTTATACAGAAAAAATGCGCTTCAGAAAAGACAACTTCAAGACATTTGAATGGAAGCCTTTCGAAGCACAGATTATGCAGGGCGGTGAAATCGAAGTTCAGCGCACAGCCCTGAAAATTGCCAATTTCCCGCATCATGAATATCGTTATAATGGTGAGCTCAAAACAAGAATTGAACCTAAGTCTCCAATTCTCATGAAAGCTTCTAAGCTTATCAACAATTTCACAGACCTTCATAAGGACCGTGGAAGCTTCGAATTTACTCTTCCGTTCGCAGGAACAGATACAGAAAGACTTTATATCTATCAGGGCTTCTGCAATCGTCATGAAAATACGTTTGTGGAAAAAGATCCCGGTCTTAACTATACCAAACCAAGACTCTGCCCAAGATACATCTTCCAGAAGGTTGCAATTAAATTACCAAAGCCAATGCTTGGAAGAACAGAGTTCTTTATTGTTCCGGAAACACCATGCGAAACACTTTATAAACACTTGCTATGGCAATATAGCAACGCTTCAGGTCATACTATGTGTGAATACAGTGAAAAGCTCAAGCGGGTTGAATCTAACTCCAGATTTGATGAATTCAAGCTACTCTATGATTACACACCTACACCTGTTACCATCGAGTTCCTTGAACACGATGACGTCACAAAGAAGCTTAACAGATTCATTCCACGTAAACCTTACAAGGTCAAGACCAATTATCTTGCCGATCTGCTTGCACTAGCAAAAGCCAAATCAAAACAAAGCCTTGCAACAATAGCTAATTTAGGTCAATAGCTCCTATCATGAGTTTCAATATAGCAGGAAAACCTGAATTACCTGTTTTTGATAATCCCGGAATAGGAGTCATACAGACAGGTTTCACAATGCGCCGTGTGGTTACAGCCGCCGGTCGCTCTTTTCTTGCTGAAAAAAATCTTCCAATACAACCAGCAACAGCTTATAGATTCAGAAAATGCTACTCAGCCTACGATATTCTGCTTTATAAGCTTGATTGGCACATTTTTTCAAAAAAAGAAAAAGCCCCGAAGCACCGTTATGGTGAAGAACACATTCAATATGAGATCCCAAAGAAATATTTTTCACCCTATTCTGCTCTCAGGCAAAAGCTGATAGACCCGATCATCAACGCTGAATTACCTAATGAAGTTGATTCACTAAAAGACCATGAATTGCCAACTCTTCTATTATCTTTACCAAGCTTAAAACAGCCTCAATATCCAGATAAAACAGCAATAGAAGACAGTGTCAGATACCCTGATGATAACTTTCAGTTCCGCTTCATGTTTACCGATAAAAGGCAGACCTCTGAAGTATTGCTAGCACCAAGCTATGACATATCTAGTCTGCATGGTTTTTATTTTCAGAACAATTCTTTGCAATTACCGCCAAAGCCAGATTTTACAAACGAATTCAACTATGTATGTCTGCACGATTTCAGCAGCTTCAATATAGAATTTGAAGAAGGCTGGCGCCCATTGCGTTTTGGTGAACGTAACCTGACAGCAGTTATGACCCCAAATATAGAATGGGCAAAGGTTTACCCTCGTGAAAACTGTGATTTGAGATCAATCAAGCACCCAATAGAAAGTTTCAATCATAACAAGCTGAATGAAATCTTCAAATATAGTGAAGGTGAAGAATTTGGGCGTTTCTATATTAAAGCACACAACAGCTTTTCAATTATGGAAAGACCTGACTACCCGGCCGCAAAAGCTCTCTATTGTCTTGATCTGTCAACTGCTCTCAACGAAAGCATACCAGAAGGCTTTTCAATATCAGACGTTTCACCACAAGATTCCAACGCATACAGGGAAATGCCCGGCTCCTTTGGAGTTACCCGCAGATTTGCCATGCTTGCCGAAGATTTTGCTATTATTGACGGCGGCGAAAAATATCACCAGGACCTTGCTTATGAACGCCAGATTCTTGGACACGGAAAGCACCTGAAAATATCTAAGAAATATAGAGCGCCACATCTAGCACTGAAGCTAAATATTAATAAGCCTGTATTTGCTATCAAACAGGAAAAATTCACGATTCACTACATTCGCCCAACCCAGACCAATCTGGAATATTCTTATCCTAAACACCTGAATATCTTCCATGCACCTGTAAAATTTGATCATCAAAGTCCTAAGGCATTTAACAGCGAAATAAATAATTCAGAACTACAGATTCAGCAAAAATTCAAGCAGCGTAAAAGCCAGTTCCAGAACAAGTGCCCAGGCCACAGCAAATATACAAGCAGGCTTCTGCATAGAATTCTTTGCGCTGCAGCCTTCAAAGCAAGCCGTAAATATCGCTTTACACCTGGCGTTTATAGCTTGCCTTATATTGATAAGAACCTCAAATATGTCTGGAATTCAAGCCAAATCATTGACTACAAAGCCCCTAAGACAGTCAATTATCGAGAAAAGACGGAAATCCGCAGAATGGTTGCGGCGCGTTTAGGTTTCAACGACATAGAGTTTTCTGATAAATTCAAGGCTATAACTGTCCCAGTTGCATCAAAATACATACTCGAAGCTTTATTGAAGCTGAATAAGAATCATCTTCGTGTTCTCAGAATAATAAAGGGCCGCATGACCAGGATAGACAGAACCTATCATTCTGCCTACGTTAATCCAGCCAAGCGAATTACGCCACTCAAACAGCCTCAGACCATACTTAAAGGTGGAAACAGCATCCGTGCCCTTCAGTTAAATGACGCTCTCTACAGAAATAACGATTACAGCTCAATCAAGTTTTCGTTAACCTACAGTTTGTCTTCTTGCAGCTATGGTGAAGCACTTCCAAAGGAAATCACCCCAGGCTTTGCACTGCCAATGAAGATTTGCGGTATACCAGATAACATCATACTGAGTCAGAAAGATATTGTTCCACCACCAGGCTGGAATAAACTGACCAAGCAATTCGACTGCAGAATGAAGCTAGGACCGCATCCTTTCGGCTTCCCGGAATTCTTCTTTGCCCCGCCTGTTTTTGCTAAGCTTCTTACTAACGGGAAATATGATATAAAAGGCTTCACAGCAGAAAAGTCCTATCGTGAATATGATTTTATCCTCACAAAGGACAAGCTTTATCTGCCTGAGCTCAGTATGAAAGCCCCTCGCAGACTGCTTCATTCTGAGCTTACAGCAAAGAATTCTCCGAAGGAATTTTATATTGTTGATATTGAAGAACCGCCTATTCAGCAGGACCAGCCCAAACATATAGACAGCTTTACCCAAAGTTGGATTACTGGCGGTAAATGGAAGTGCACTACCTTCTTCGGCTTTGACATGCTTCATACCTTGCGCACCAAGAAGGTTAAAATCAAAACCAGAAAATTCAGTAATGATACTATTGATATTGCAGAAGAATTTCTCAGCAATATTAAATACAAGGGCATGCCACATGTTACCAGATTCCTGCTTAAAAATCGTCGTTTCGAGGCTTATTCAAATCAGGGGGCTATTGTTCAACCTGACTTGATGTATAAAGGAATTTCAAACTTCGACAGCACTTGCGCGAAATTACCTGATAAGACTTATTTTGCCAACAGGGAAGGCTTTTCACCGCTTAAAGAAGAAAAGACCTGGACACTGCCGCAGTATTTCCCAGACACATATCCGTCCGGAGAATTACCACCAACATATTCCGCACGCTTCAGGAATTTCAGGTTCCCGTATGTTCCTGAAACCAGTTATGAAAGCACAGACAAGCCATGCTTCATTGTTGATGAAGATTTTGGGAACGACTGCTCATGCCATTTCCAGGAAGAATTCAGAGTATCTGTATTTGAATTTGGAACAGCTGAGCTATGCAACATTTATTGCTCAAAGTATGACGCAAACTATATCAGCCAGTGCGTTGCCCAGAACAGCTTCGGTTTTGAAACACAGCAGATTTTGAATAGTCTTGAAAGAATCTTTATTGAACCAGCACCAGAAGGCAAGCTTTTCTTGAAAAAATCAGAATTGCCAAAGAGCTATCAGCATCTGATTTCACCACGCTTCTTCAAAGCCAAGGAATACCATACATACAAATATATGCTGCGAGACCAGAGCCGTGCTGCATTCAGATTCACACAACTGCCAAGTCATATTGATACAGCATATTCTTTTTATGGTCTCAAGGATAATAGTCCATCAGAGCTTGAAGCTGCTAATTACCACTGGATAATACTACTTCGTCATAGTTCATCCCTTACAGGTAAATTTGATTTCACCTTTGAGGAAAATGCCCTTCAAGCCCCAGAAATTACGCCTGTAAATGAATTCTGTCTCTGCAAAGAAATAGCTATTGAAGGCAATTCTAAGCCAAGAAGATTCCTTAACGACCCAGCAAAGCCAGCATTTAAGCAGACTACAGAATTTGATGGTATCTGTAAGCTGATAGAATTAGATGATGAGCTTATCAATGACTCAAGAAAGCCTGTTGTCACCAAACTGGAAATGGATGCATTAAGAAATGCCAAGCATATTGATTATGCTCCAATCACAGACCTGAGCTTCTCAGGAAATACTATAAAACCTGTAAAACAAAACGTTTTGGAACCCAAATACAATGTGATAAAGAAGGCCAAGGGTCATGCTGCTATTGCTGCCTTCGACTTAAAGAAGCCTGATGAAAACTTCGGATATAAGAATAAAGGTTATCTGAAAACAGAGTATAGGCCTTTGTATCTGCCAGATTTTATGGATATGTGTGAAGAAAGCCTTCGGCGTGAAAAACTGTCGCTTTGCGACAGTAGTGAAGAACAGGCTTCCGCCTGTAGTGAAAACTTGCTAACGCAAGAGTGAAAACGCTTCGCGAGTGAAACACGCCTTTCGGCGCGTGGATTTTAGCCAATTGCGTTCCAGCTTGCTTTCTCTCGGCCGGTAGCTGTAAGCGGCTGTTTCTCTCGGCTAGCAGCCAATAGCCAACAGCTAATAGCGGCTGTTTCTCTCGGCCGATAGCTGTAAGCGGCTGTTTTTCAGCTTCTTACTTAGCTGGGGTTTCTTCTGCTTGCTTGGCTTGAAAATTAACTTCAGAAACCATGGATTCAGCAGTTACATCATCAAGGATCACAGCATAGAGCTTGCCTTCGCTCATGGCATTGATAGCTTCTCTAGCGGTCTTATAGCCCATGGCCTTGATATTGTCATTAACAATACCTTTGCTGCTCTTTGTGCCTAAGCCTGTAACATAGTTATTACCAGTTGTTCTGATCTGGTAGCCGATGTATCTTTCGCCATCAAGTGACTTTATTACATTTCTTACTTCTTCATCAGTTTTGCAACCGGCAAAGTCATTGTTATTGCCGTTCACAATCATTACCTGAGAAGAAGAATAATAATGTTCTGTAAAATTACACTTTTTAAGTCTTTCAATGGTTACTGTGATACCAGCCATACCAAGGTCAGCTCTACCTTCAACAACATCATCAATGATGCTATCAAATTCTATATTTCTGATTACGAGCTCTAATCCCTTTGAATTGGCATAGGCTTTGGCCAATTCCATGTCTATACCGTAAATCTTACCATCCTTGCCAATAAATTCAAATGGTTCGAATGGACAATTTGTCGCGATTATAAGATTCTTGTCTGTATTTGCAACAGGCTCCTTAGCCACATCATAACCAGTCAAAGAGGAATAATTTCTCTTATCCTGATAAATAGAGACAATAGCGTCAAAAGAACCGTTATTTTTCATGTTAGTGATAAACTTATTGATATCTTCTCGCAGAGCATTGTTTTCTTTTGAAACAGCAAACGCATACTCTTCGTTTGTAAGCTTTACATTCAATATTTTCAGTTTATCGCCATTATTAGTATCTTCACCGCAACCAACAAGCGCCAAAATGAAAAAGCCAAGAATGACTAGTGCTATTATGTGTTTTTTCATTATTTTGCCTATTAGATGTTATCGGCCTCATGGCCTGCCCATCCGTCTTTTATCCTTGTTATCCGTTGCCAATAGCAGCTGTTTATATTATTCTTCGCCTTCCATTTCTCTTTCGCACTGTTCAACAAGTGTTCTGAGATTTTCGGTTTCCATGCCGGTAGGATTAGCGCTGATAAAGCGGTTAGCAGCATCAACAGCATCTCTGAACTGGCGTTTGCGAGCATAAATAATAGCGAGGTTATAGTAAACCTGAGTGAACTTAGGATCGATTTCAAGAACCTTCATGTAAGCTGCAATAGCTTCATTGATGCGACCCTTTTCAAATTCTTCAGTACCAATATTGAAGAAAGCAGCGGCATCAGTCGGGTTGAGTTCAATAGCCTTCTTCCACAATTCAATGGCCTGGTCATACATACCCTTGTTGTAGTAAGCAATACCAAGCTTGTTGCGGGCTTCTGAATCCTGTGGATTGTATTTGATAACGCGCTTCCAAATATCAATAGCCTTGTCATACATTTCACGGTTGTGATAAGCAGTAGCAAGGTTGCTGAGAATGTCGGAATCTTCTGATTTGTAGCGAAGAGCCTTTTCCCAATATTCAACGGCCTTATCAAAGAGTTCCATCTTAATGTAGGCAATACCGAGTTTGTTGTAGAGTTCGCCGTTTTCAGGAGTGATTCTGATTGCGTCTTCCCATTCAGCGATAGCCTGGTCGAACATATTCTTCTGGAAATATGCAATACCGAGATTGTTATGAGCATCTACATCATTTGGAGCCAATTCGATTACTTTGCGCCAAGAAAGGATTGCGTCGTCGAGAAGACCCTTTTCATCATAAGCGTTACCAAGAACGAAATATGTATTTGGATTGTTTGGATCAAGGTCAACAGTCTTCTTCCAGTTTTCAATGGCATTATCAAGTTTATGCTTCTGGCGATAAGCGTGACCAAGCTTGAAATAAAGGTCTGGGTCGTTTGGATTGAGGCTCTTTGCTTTTTCCCATTCTTCAAGTGATTCATCAAATCTCTGGAGGTTGTAATAAGCAATACCGAGATTGTGGTGAGCTTCGAAGTGGTCGGCATCAAGTTCAATAGCCTTCTGCCACTGGAAAATAGCTTCCTGTGTCTTGTTCAGCTTAGAGTAAGCAATACCTAACTTGTGGTGCAACTGTGGTTCGTCAGCTACATAAGAAATAGCGCGGTTCCAGAACTTTGCTGCTTCAAGATAGTCTTCCTGACCGCAGTATGCATTACCGATTTTTTCACAGATGTCAGCATCTTCTGAACGTTTTTCTCTAACAGCGTTCCAATAGAAGATTGCCTTCTGGAAGTTGCCTGAATTGTATTGAGCAACACCGAGATTGAAGTGAGCTTCGACGTCATTTGGGTTAATGGAAATACATTTTTCCCAACTGGAAATTGCTTTTGGCAAATCATCAAGCTTACCGTATGCAGAACCAAGCTTGAAATAAACTTCAGAGCTTTCTGGAGTAATTTCGAGAATCTTCTGCCAGGTTTCAATGGCTTCTCTGTGCTGATTCAGTTTGCTATAAGCATTACCGAGGTTGTTATAAATTTCTGGCTGGCGTGGATTGAGTGAAAGGGCTTTCTTCCATTCTTCAATAGCCTGCTGATACATTTCAAGGCGGTAGAATACGATGGCCAGATTGTTATGAGCTTCAGAGTTCTTTGGATTAAGTTCAATAGCCTTAGAGAAAGCGATTACTGACTTGTCGTCAAGACCCTTGTTGTAGTAAGCAACACCGAGTCTGAAGAAAATATCAGAATCTTCAGGATTAAGGTTGGAAGCCTTTTCCCAAAGAGTAATAGCCTGGTCTTCTTTACCAAGGTTGTAATAAGCAATACCTAGTTTGAAGTGGATTTCCGGGTCATGAGGACGAACTTCAAGACATTTTTCCCAATAATCAATTGCGCGAGTATCTTCACCCTTGTTGTAATAAGCAATACCAAGATTATGCAATACTTCATAATTCTGTGGATCAAGGGAAACGGCAATTTCCCATTCCTTGAGGGCTTCATCGATGCGGTTAAGCTGGTAGTATGCAACACCAAGCTTAAATCTGGCTTCGCTGTTCTGTGGATTCTTGATTAGAGACTGAACCCATTCGTTAATAGCCTGTTCATACTGTCCCTTGGTATAGTAAGCAATACCAAGATTATAATGGGTATTGGCTTCGTCCTGTAAATAAGTGCGCTTCATAAGGCCTCCAAAATCTATTTCTTTCTAGTATATTGCTATTTAATTATGCTGGTAAAGAGAAACGGTAACATTGTCCGGGCCGCCTCTGAGGCAGGCTGCAGAAATGAGTGTATTCGCAATAAGCTTCAAATCAGCTTTGTCGTCCTTGTAGTATTTAGCAAGAATATTGCTGATTTCGTGGTCTTCAATAACACCGCAAAGACCATCTGTGCAGAATAGAACGATATCACCCTTTGCCAGAGGAACTGTTCTAGTGTCTACCTTTACTGGCTGACCGCAGCTTGCGCCCAATACTCTGGTAATGATATTTCGCTGGGGGTGGCAAAATGCTTCTTCCGGAGTAATCTTTCCTTCGTCAACATACTGCTGAACGAGGGAATGGTCTTTGGTAAGCTGTCTGAGACCAGTTGTCGGGTTATAACAATAACCGCGGCTATCGCCGACGTGTGCAAGCAAAAGATTGTCGTTAATAATTTCACCGGCAACGATTGTAGTGCCCATTCCGTCTAAGGATGTATTTTCAATGCCTTCCTTGAAAATATTGAAATGAGACTGCTGAATATGCTTGTCTAACAGTTCAAGATATTCTTCGTTACTGATTTCTTTTCTTCCATTGGAAATGCAGTCATGAATGATGCAATCCTTCATTGTTTCAACTGCCAAGTAGGAAGCACGTTCACCAGCAGGGCCACCGCCCATGCCATCACATAAAAGCATTACCATCTGGTTGTTAAAACTACCATCGGCATTGCATTTGCTAAGGTAAAAAGATTCGGCATAATCCTCGTTATTTTCGCGAACCTTACCCTTATCACTTAAAGTGAAAAAAGTCATTATTATCCCCCAAAGTTAGGTCACTACATTTTATATTCTTTCACTTTCCAAGTCAATATATTTTGGGAATATACTAAGCATAGTTTCTGCGCTTCAACCGACTCTCTGCCCTAACCCCAATGCATAATTCATAATTCATAATGCATAATTCTATGTCAACCATGCCAACCATGCCAACAACGCCAACAACGCCAACAACGCCAACAGCCTTATAGAATCACACTTATCCATCCACTGCTATAAAATCTCAAATGCCTTACCAGGTCAACAACACACTAGGTGTAGCAGTATTGGGCACTACGAGAATTGTGTTTTCGCCCTGCTGCCAGCTTACCTTGCTGCCATTCTTACTCAGACATTTGCAATCAACTATTTTTGCAACAGGCAACTCAACAGTGGTTTCAAAGGTTTTATCGCCTGTTTTCTTCATAAGAACAGCATTGTCAGAATTCCAGTTGCCTAATTCCTGACAACCGCCAATCAGGTAATAATCGCCTTTGCCAAGCTCACCTTCAACCTTAAGGGTAAAGCTTACTTTTCTTGTTCCCCAGGCTGATTCATCTTTGAAGCGTTTAACATAGCTTTCATAGACCGGCTTATAATAGTCAGTCATACACTTAGGCATATAAACAGCAAAGCTCTTGGCCGCCAATGTGCCTTTTATAGTGCCACAGGTAATGGTTGCCCTGCACTTCAAGTCACCGTAATAAGGATCCTGGACATAGGCAGAATTCTGAATATCAAACGGAAATTCTATTTCAAAATCCTTTGGCTCATTTGAATTGTTAAAAGCCACTACAACAAGTTCACTTGGAAGCAGTCTGGCAAACATATAAAGGTCATGGTCAGCATACAAATGGCAATGAACACCACGGCGCAGCGCTTCACTAGACTTTCTTAGCTTAATCATCTGCTGCGTGAATGTAAACATTTCACTCTTCGTATCAAACTTCATATCACAGCGATTGTGAGGTTCCTTGCCGTGATAACCGCGCAAAGGCTGTTCATCGCCATAGCAGAGGGTCGGAATACCTCTTACAGTCATGATAAAAGCCATTGCAAGCTTGTAACGGTCTAATTTCCCTTTACAAGAGGTTACAAAACGGTCTAAGTCATGATTATCCAAAACAGTTGCCAGCATACCAGCGTCCGGATAATTTCTATCGAAATATAATCTAGAAGCAAGTTTTCTACAGTCGCCTTCCTGCCCGAACACTTCTTTCAAGGTGTAATAAAGCGGGAAATCAAACAAACTGTCAAATCCGCCTGTTTTCCAGGTTTCCAAAAGGTTGTCAGGATTACCATCAAGATATTCGCCAAGCAAAATAAAATCGCTCTTAGAAAGCTTCCTGGCATTTTCGTTAAAATCCTTCCAGAATTCATCCTGTATATGCTTTACAGCGTCAAGTCTGAAACCATCTGGTTCAAGCATCTCTATCCAATGCTTTGAAACGTCACAGAAGAATTTGCGCACTTCAGGCTTCTGAGACACAAAATCAGGCAGCCCAAAGATACAGCGATTCTTGAGTTCGTTTTTATCTTCCCAGTTTTCTATGTTAATCATCGGGTTAAACCAGTCTTTGTGCTCATTTACAAAGGGTGCATCATAACCCATGTGATTTACTACCATATCTAGCAGAATGCGCATATTGCGTTTCTTCATTGCTTCACGCAACGATTTCAGCTCTGCTTCCGTGCCAAATCGTTCGTCAGTTTTGAAGAAATCGTATGGCCAGTAGCCATGATAAGCTTCCTGCCCGAAAAATTCCCCTGGTCTGTTTTTAAGGAATGGGCTAACCCAGATTCCAGTAATGCCCAGCTCTTCAAGATACCCCAGTTTCTGCTCTAACCCGGCAATGTCTCCGCCGTGGAAAGCCTGAAGGTTTTTGAGGTCGGTCCGCTTGCAGTTTTCTTTATTTCCGTCATAAAAGCGGTCTAGCAGAACAAAATAGAGAATCTGGTCCTTCCAGACATCAGTATCGTTAGCAAAAGCAGCAGAGGTCGTAGACATTAAGAGAACCACCAGTAAGATTATTATTTTGTTGTTAATCATAAGTGTTTTATTATAGGTTAGCAGTTATGCTCCATTCACCCTCATTCGTCACGACTTCGTCGTGCCACCTTCAGCAGTTTTTTGCCACCTCCTGTGGCAACTGCACGCCGCCATCCTAGGCGTCAGCCCCGAAAGGAAGAAGGGCTAAGTCCCCAGTTCCCAATCCCACAGGTCGAAAACGACCTCAGAGGGAAGCGGCAAGGGCTAGCTTGATTGAGTCTATGCGAACTTCTTTGGTGTCAGCTCTAGATAAGAGTATTACAGGACACTTAGCACCAACAATGATTCCACCGGCTCTTGTATTGCCATAGTAAAGGATGCTCTTCCCTAGAATATTACCGGAATCAACATCAGGACACAAAAGAATGTCAGCATTACCTTCGAAATTCTTCTTAATTTTCTTTACCTGAGCAGCTTCTTCAGAAATAATATTGTCTAAGCCAAATGGGCCGTCAACAATGATATCATCACCGAACTGCCCCTTTTCGCTCATTTTAGCAAGTATTGCGGCATCAGTGCTGCTTTTCATTTTTGGGTTAATCATTTCAACTGCAGAATAAGCACCTACCTTAACAGGCTTGTAACCAAATTTCCAGGCTATTTTTGCAGCGCTTTTAATAATCTCTATCTTCTGCTCAAGAGTCGGAACCGGCACCATTCCACTGTCTGTGAGAAATCTCATTTGTCCCTTATAATCGAATCCAAGAATATGTGAAAGCACGCTACTGTCTTTAATACCTGTTTCATCATTAAGAATAGCCTTCATAAAAACAGGAGTAGAAACATTTCCTTTCATCAATGCAGCAGCCTTAACCAATCTGACAAGCTCTACAGTCTTGTAAGCAGCTTCTTCAGGAGTTTCGGCGTTAATCATTTCCGGTTCGAAACCAGGAGCATGCTTTGCAAGCATATCCTTCATAACAGCAACATTTCCGACAAAAATGCATTTTACGAAGCCCAGTTCAGTAGCTTCATAAGCCGCCATGATACTATCAACTTCTTCTGGCATACAAATAGCCAAAGAAACCTTATTGCTACCTAACAACCTGTCAATATCGCTAAAATTCATCGCAAACTCCAGTTATTCGTAATCCTTAGCTTCTTCTGTTCCATTAAGAGCTCTGTATGCATGTCTAGCTAAAGCCAATAATTCGTTCTGACCCGGGCGAACCTTTACAGGCGCAATCCAACTTACTCTTTCAGTTATCCAATCAACTACACGCTTATTATAAGCAACGCCACCAGTAAGAATAATAGCGTCGACCTTCCCCTTAAGAACGGCCGCCATAGCGCCTATCCACTTAGAAATCTGGTAAGCCATGGCTTCAAGAACAAGGCGTGCATGGTCATCACCGGCATCTATCATTTTATCAATTTCACGACAGTCGCCAGTGCCAAGATGATCTGTAAGACCGCCTTCTGCATTCATGCGTTTTCTAAGGGTTTTGCTATCATATTTTCCACTGAAGCAAAGCTTGAGCAGACTTTGAAAAGGAAGACTGCCAGCGCGGCTTGGAGACATTGGCCCTTCATCGTTGGCATTATTTCCGTCTATCATCTTCCCTTTTTCAAGAGGGCAAATGGTAAAGCCGCCACCCATGTGGGCTACGACATAATTAACCTTATCAAGTGTTGTTCCGTCGGCTTCTGCAACTTCAGCAGCTACAGACTTAACATTTAAGTTATGATTCAGTGCTATTCTCGGACAATCTGTGCAACCGCTGATTCTGGCGATATCAATGTATTCGTCACAGGAAACAGGGTCTGCAATATAAGCAGGAGCGCCTGTATTCAAAGAAAACTTGTAAGCAATAAGGCCACCAAGCAATGAAGCATGGTCAGTAGCCATTCTATGGGTCAAATCATCTAAGAGCTTGGCATTAACCCTGTAGGTTCCGCCCTGCATCGGCTTAATCGGACCACCACGACCGATTGCAGCAGAAAAGCTTTCCGGCTTATAGCCAGCCTTCTTCAATTCTTCTTCAACAGAAGAATATCTGAGTTCAAGCTGTTCAATACTAGTCTTGAAACCCTTCAAATCATCTTTTGTATAGTTGATTTCAGTTTCATATTCAATTTCAAGACCTTTAAATACAGCAATCTTGGTTGTCAAAGAGCCTGGATTAATAACAAGAATCAATGGTTCTGTGGTCATTATTATTCTGCTTTCATAATAAGCTGCCAAGGTATTTCTGTGGCAGCAGAACGGTCTGCCGGGCAAAGCTCCTGCAACGGTATGTTTTGGGGAATAAACCAGCAGGTCTCAGAATTATTCTGAAGCTTTTCCCTGCCAGCATTGTCTTCAGGTCTTAAACTGCACTTAACGAAATGCAATCTTACAGTTTTGTCTGGATAGCTGTGTTCCAGAATCAATACGGTTTTATCAGGAACAATGTCTATATCGAGCTCTTCCTTTAATTCGCGGGCAGCAGCATCTTCGGCAGATTCGCCCTTTTCAAGCTTTCCGCCAGGGAATTCCCAGAGATTGTCGAGATACCCGCCACGTCTCCTGGCCATAAGAACCTGGCCGTTATCGATAAGAACTGCAGCAGCAACATTAATTGGTTTATCTGTAATCATAATAATTAATATATTCTTAAAAGAATACCCTTCAGATAAGGTCCTTCCGGATGAGCCAATGAAGTCGGATGATCATAGGTATGGAAGCTTTCTCTTACAACGATTGCTCTGCGACCTGCAGCGGCAATACCTTCACGGACAGCATCAAGAAATTCCTTTCTCGTTACCTGGCTTGTGCATGAAGCTGTATAAAGGAAACCACCAGCCTTGACCATTTTAACACCAGCCATATTAAGCTTCTTATAAGCCCTGATAGCCTTTTCAACGTCTCTTTTATTCTTAGCCATCGAAGGCGGGTCGAGAACAACAATATCGAAGCTCTTTTCCTTGCACTGAGCAAGATAATCATACATATCAGCAGTTACGAGCTTGTGATTGCTATTAAAAAAATTATTCAGTCTCAGATTCTGTTCTGCTTCAACAAGTGCAGGCTTAGCAATATCAACTGTTACAGAAGATTTACAGCCACCAGCAATAGCAGCAACAGTAAAAGCACCTGTATAACCACAGACATTCAAAAGGGTTTTTCCCTTAGAAATGCTGCGAATAAGCTGGCGATTTTCGCGCTGATCAAGGAAGAATCCGGTCTTCTGACCATTAATCAGGTCTGTAGAAAATTTGAGGCCGTTTTCCTTGAATTCTATTTTTTCTGGAAGATTCTTACCGAAAACAAGCTTGGCAGAATCAGACTTGGCCAGTCTTATCTGGTTGCGCTGGTAAATCCATCTTACATTGCCAAGAGCTTCACGAAGGGCTTTGCACACAGTATCCATAAAAGGCTGAAGTCCAAGGGAATAAATCTGCAGGGAAACTGCGCCGGCATAATAATCAACTATCAAGCCAGGCAATCCATCGCCTTCGCCGTTTATTACTCTATAAGCGTTTGTCTTTTCCGGTTCATTGAAGAATTCCTTGCGATGAGCCACAGCCTGCTTTACAAGCCTTGCAACACCCTTTTCAAAATCTTCACCTGGATTGATGGGAACCATTCTTACAAGAATCTTAGATTCTGCATCTACGTAGCCAGTGCCTAATAAAGTATTCTTGTGGGAATAAACTTCAGCTATATCACCTGTTTTCAGTCCTTCAGGAATAGCTTTAAAGGCTTCTGCAAAAGCCCATGGGTGACCGCGTAAAATGGAAAATTCCTTATCTTTCTTAAGACAAAGCTGATGTGTGCGCATAGATAGTGTCCTTTTATGAAGTGCAAATATTTTATCACAAGGCCACCATAATATCAAACAGCCGCTATTAGCTGTTGGCCATTGGCTGCTAGCCGAGAGAAACAGCCGCTATTAGCTGTTGGCTATTGGCTACTAGCCGAGAGGAACAGACGCTATTAGCTGTTGGCTATTGGCTGCTAGCCGAGAAAACAGCCGCCATCAGCTATCGGCACCGGCTGTCAGCAAAAAAATACCTTTGCTTAGCACTAACCCGCTCGAAGCATTAGAAAACCCAATCAATCAACAATCAATTATGCATTATGAATTATGAATTATCAATTATCAATTATCAATTATGAATTATGAATTATGAATTATGCATTATGAATTATCAATTATCAATTATCAATTATCAATTATCAATTATCAATTATCAATTATCAATTATGAATTATGAATTATGCATTATGAATTATCAATTATCAATTATCAATTATCAATTATCAATTATGAATTATGAATTATGCATTATGCATTATGAATTAAAGGGTTGGCACCAGGCCAGTCGAAGCAGCAGAAACTATGCATATTGTCCCCAATCCCCATGCCCCAATCACTGGACTTGAGGCATGTTCTTCAAGCTTGGGAGAGTATCATCGGTCAGGTTATTCCAAACATCGGGATTCCATGTATATGAACCCCAGTCCTTGCTGCTATCATAGCCACTTGCCAGCGTGTAACAATTGGTTGCAGGATTTCCTGTTCCTATATGCTCATAGCCGGAAGAAGCCGTGGTAAAGCTGGAATATATCTGTCCATCGCTATTTTGGCCTATTAGCGTCCCACAGAAGAAAATTGACGGAGCGTCAACCTCAACAGAAGCAGTAGTATAACAATTCTGTACAGTCATAGCCTCATTATAGCCTAGAAAACCTCCAACATCATAAATGGTGCTAGAATCCGAATTCGAATATACGAGATTTCCCAAAGCATAACAATCACTGATAGTTCCTGAGCAGCTAGTATAACCACTAAAACCACCAATACGGCCACCAGCACTGGAAACTTTGTTAAATTTAGCATAGCAATTAGAACAATTCAAAGTAGAATTAACACCGCCAATAAATCCTGCCAGCAATGATTCGTAAGCATAGTTAGTTCCTTCGATATTGTTGAATTCAGCAAAGCACCTAGTGATTGTTCCACCAGCATATAGATGAGCAATAAGACCTGCAGCACAGGTTTTACATGTGATAGAATCGAAAATGGCATAGCAATCTTCCATATTTACGATACAACTCCAACAACAGAAACCTAAAAGACCGCCAACAGAATCACTGTTTGCCATATCAAAACTGCCCTTAAAATAGCATTTAGTGACATTTGCTTTGGTGTTTAAATAACCGACAAGACCGCCAACGCCAGATGCGCCAGCAGAACCTGTAGCAATCAAAGAAGAAACACTATAACAGTCTTCAAAAGTTGCCAAATTATTGTTGTATAAATACCCTACCAATCCACCAATTCCATTACCACCACTGGAAGCAGTAACAACAACCTTTCCGCTGGAATTGCATCTTATGAAACTACTAGTATCACCACCTTGAACACAACCTACAAGACCACCTGCTGAGGCTTGCTGAGAATAACAATCTCCAGTTGCTTCACAATCTTCAAAAGAGCTGTCGCCATATACCCATCCAACTAAGCCACCAACAGCATAAGCAGCATACAATTCCATTTCAGAACGGCAACGTTTAATACTACCGCCACTATTCATGGTACCAACAATACCACCGGCTTGAGAATAAGGTTTCACCAGGCTTCCCTTGCTCTGGCAGTCCGAAACCTCTGTATTATCGTTAGTTTCACCAATAATACCACCATTATATCCACCAGCAGTTATTATCTGGCCATCAAAACTGGATTTTGCAACATAACCGCCACGCATACCGCCGACAATTCCACCAACATTTGAACCATTATTTGCTTTGATAAAAGCAGACAAGACATGACAGTTTTCGATTGCACTGCCATCTGAAGCATAACCTACAATTGCGCCCATATTACTAGGATTACCTTCTATGCTAGGATAATCAAGAGTAAGATTTTTAACTACTGCTGTTTCTCCCTTTATTTCAGAGAACAGACCATAAGAAGTAGCTGACGCATCAAGAAGTCTAAGATTTGAAATTGTTCTTCCGCAGCCGTCATAAACACCAGTAAAGGAGTTGGTATCGTCTCCGATTGGGGACCAGCCAGTGCCGGCTGAAGTGTAGTCTGCAAGATCAATGTCTCTCATCTGACAGAAGGCGTATGCAGAGTCAAGATGATCTCTGATTGCGTTCAACTGCTGAGGGGTATAAACTAAGTATGGGGTTTCGGCTGAACCATTACCGAGAGTGATTGTTAAACCATTTTCAGTATTGATTTCTTTGGAAGCTGTCTTAAAATGATAAGTTTTATCATTTATGGAGCCTCTGAAGGTCATACTAACAGAGCCGTTTGCTTCAGCAAGCCATTTTCTGTTATTTGGAATTCCAACTATTAATTTATCAGCTGCATTGACAATTCCAAGGTTCTTCCATTCTTGTGCCTGTGCAGTATCGACAAGGGTTGAATCTGCTATAATTGCAGCATTTGTAAAGGTCATACCTGGGAAACAAGTTACTTCAGCAGTCAGAGAACCGATGAGAGGAAGTTTGCTGTCTGAAGTCATCTGAACTGCAGCAAC